>CAMHKU010000001.1 GCA_946185805.1 uncultured Prevotellaceae bacterium
TCAACCGTCAGGTCATCATCCACTACCTGCGTCAGCTCGTAGAGGTAGACCGCCAACTGGCGCCCTTCACCATCCTCGGCCTGGAGCGCGACGCCCTGATGCCCCTCTACATCAAGACCTTAGGGCAGACCGTCACCATCGGCGGACGCATAGACCGCCTCGATATGATTGACACGCCGCAGGGCCGGCAGGTGCGCGTTATCGACTATAAGACCGGTGCCCACCGCCTGCGCCCGCTGAAGACCGTCGACGACATCTTCGACGACGCCCAGCTGCGCAACCATAATGACTACTATCTGCAAACCTTCCTCTACGCCCGCATCGTCAGTAGCCGGTTCAATGTCCCCACTGGAAAAGATAATCTCGCGTCACCCGTCGCTCTTCACCCTTCGCCAACCCATATCCCCGTGGCGCCTGCCCTGCTGTTTATCCAGCATGCCGGCACCGACGACTACAACCCCATACTGAAGTTCGGCGCCGACTACATCAACGATGTAGTCACGCCCGACGGTGACCGCTTTATAGAGTTGCTCATGGCGAAGGTCAACGAGATGTTTGACTCTTCGCTGCCTTTCACCCCTACCGCCGACAGCGACCGCTGCCGCACCTGTCCTTACCAGCAGCTGTGCGGTCTCCTTTAAAGTTCTACTGTTATTTTTGCGTTAATCTGGCGTCCCGTCAGGTAATTGGGCACCGCCCACTGCTGGTTGGTAACGTCGGTGACCCAGTAATAGCTGTTGACATTGCTGATTCCAAAGAGGTTCAGGCAGTCAACACCTATCCACACTTTGTGTACATTAAAGCCAGAAATTGGTTTGCTGTAAGCGAGCCACGCCATGCCTACATCAGCACGCTTATAAGCCGGGGCGCGAAAGTTCTGCTGCTCAATTCCCTTATGCGGTGCACCGAAGGGCAGACCGTCGGCATAGGCCAGTCGGAGAGTCATCTTCCAGCGCTCGGTGCCGGGGAAATAGTCTGTGAAATGCAGATTGATGGCATAGCGCTGGTCGGTTGGCAGAGGAAAGTAAGAGGTGTTTTGAGAGGCGGAAGATGAGAGGTTAGAGGCGAGCGACGAGTCGAACTTCTGCCCCGTCTTCATCAGTGAGAAAGTTATCCAGGAGTCGGTGCCGGGCACAAACTCGCCATAGAGTTTTAGGTCGAGGCCGGCAGTATAGCCCGAGCAGAGATTCTGGCCGTAGTAGGTCACTTTGACGTTCTGCACGTTGTAAGGCACAATGTTTGCCAGTGCCTTATAATAAGCTTCGGCGGTGAACCGGAAAGGTCGCTGAGCCATACGGAAGCGGTAGTCGAAGGCAGCAATGAACTGCAGTGAGCGCTGACTCTTGATGCGGTCGTTGAGGGTGACGACGGTGCGCCCGCTCTGGGTGGTGGTGTCGCGCAGCTCCTTGAAGAACGGCGCTTGGTAGTAGAGTCCTGTGGCCAGTCGCAGGGTGATATCGTGATTGAATGCCGGCACGATGGCCAGCGAGGCGCGCGGCGACACCGTGGTCTCGCCGTTGAATGACCAGTGGCTGAATCTGACGCCGTAGTTCAGCGTGAAGAACGTCTCGCTCTCGGTGGCCCATCGGTAGGTGTCCTGTGCATAGCCTTCCACGCGGCGCGATGTTATGTTGCTCTTGGCGCTCAGGGTGTAGATTAGGTCCAGACGGTCGGCCCGGTGGGGGATGGAGTAGCCGCTGGAGTCGCGCATCTCATACTCGCGCGCCTGCTCCTTGATGCGTTCCCACTTTAGGGTGACGCCCGCCTCCAGGTCATGTTTCTTAAACCGTTTGCCGCCCATGAGTTTCACGCTCTGCACGTCGGCCGTCAAGTAGTTGCGGGCGTGCTCCATATAAGTGCCCACGCCGAGACTTTCCGACGACTGCGAGTCGTCGAGCCAGTACTGGCCTTGTATGTCATAGGTTTCCTGCTCCTTGGTGTGAAATGCCGATGCCAGCAGCCGGATGTAGGCCGAGTCGGTGAGATGGCGCGTCAGCGAGACAGTGCCGAAATAGGTGCGAAAAAGGTCTTTCTCTTGTCCGTCGAAGTAAACCTTAAACGATTTCACGTCCTCCATCGTGCCGAAGTTGGTCTCACGGTCGGTAGGTTTAAACTCATAGCGGTTTTCAGATATATTGCCGATGAAGTCAAGCGACCATCGCCGGCTGGGTTGCCAGCTGATGTAAGTCTGGTAGTCAATGAAGTTGGGGCGGTATTCGCCCTTCGTCTCCAGCGAGCCCAGGAGGTAGCGCGTGGTTTTGTAGCGCAGGCCGTGGCTCATGGTGAATTTTGAGCGTTCAGAAGTTTTGGGGCCACTGGCATAGCCAAAGTAGGCGCTGCCGCCAAGCAGGGAGGCCGTCAGCGAGGCTTCGGTGCGCTGTGGCTTACGGTATGTAATATCGAGTACCGACGACATCTTGTCGCCATAGCGGGCCTCGAAGCCGCCGCTGGAGAAACCTACCTTCTCTACCATGTCGGCATTGATAATGCTCAGTCCCTCCTGCTGGCCGCTGCGGATGAGCAGGGGGCGGTAGACCTCCACATTATTTATATACACCACGTTCTCGTCGAATGAGCCGCCGCGCACATTATATTGGCTCGACAGTTCGTTATGGGTAGATACGCCGGCCTGCTGCTGTATCATTTCCTCAATAGCGTTGCCCGTCACAGAGGGGCTCTGCTTGATGTCCTTGATGTCGAGCTGCTCGGTGCCAGTGGTTTGGCGCCGGCGCTCAGTAACGGTCACCTCCTGCAACTGATCCTGAGCGTGCATCACAATTTGTACCGTAAGGTTGCCGCTGGGACGAACAAAGGTACGCACGCGAGGGCGAAAACCTACCATCGAGAATCTTACATGCACAGAATCTGCTGATTGCAGCTTTATACTAAACTCTCCTTTGAGGTTGGTCATCGTCAGCTTACCCTGCTCGGCACACATGACCGAGGCAAGTTCCACGGCGTTACCATCCTCATCTACGACTTTGCCCTTGAGTGTAAAGTCAGCGCCAAAGGCCATGCTTACGGTGGCAGTAAGCAGATATATGGTTAGAAGTACTCTCTGTTTCATCTTTATAATAACGCAAGCTTTGCTACTTTATTGTCTCAGGAATAGAATCCTTATACAAAGTTTAAAATTCTCATAGAGTTCATCAATCCGCGGCCTCAACGACGGTATGTCCTAAAGCCGCAACGGCATCAAGGCCCAACTCATTCTGTGCTGCATGCGCGACGACGACAACCACAAGGAGAACATGGAGACCATCAACCTGGCCGACAAGTAACCTGCAGACCCCTGCTATTGAGGGGAGCTTCGCCTTGTCGTGAAGGATGCGCTTGATAGCCCAGTCGAAACGTACATATCTGCTTTTGTCTGTCATGGTGGCAAAGATACAAAAAATCCCGAACCTCCAAAGGATTCGGGATTTATTTTACGCTTCGCTGCAAATTTACACTTTCCTCATAGTGCTGGCGTTGCTCCGGGGTGGATCATAAGCATATTGTAATTCAGAACACTGCCAGCCTTAGTGTGTTGGCACTTACAGCGTCACGCCATTCTTGAAGATGGAGATTTCGCGGTAGCCGTTCTCCTCGTTGCGGGCGGGCTTGCCGCTGGCCACGGCGAGCACTAGGTCGATGAACTCGGGCACGAGCTCCTGCATGGTGCGTCCCTCTACGAGCTGTCCGGCAGAGAAGTCTACCCAGTTAGGCTTGCGGGCGGCGAGTGTGGGGTTGGTGGCAATCTTCATCGTGGGCACAAAGGTGCCGAATGGCGTGCCACGGCCGGTGGTGAACAGCACCAGATGGCAACCGCAGGAAGCCAGCGCCGTGGCGGCCACGAGATCGTTGCCGGGAGCCGAGAGCAGGTTCAGACCTGGGTTCTGCAGACGGTCGCCATACTCCATGACACCGCTGACGGGCGCCTTGCCGCACTTCTGCGTGCAGCCCAGGGCCTTGTCTTCGAGGGTAGAGATGCCGCCGGCCTTGTTGCCCGGCGAAGGGTTCTCGCCTACGGGTTCGCCGTGGCTGAGGAAGTACTCCTTGAAGTTGTTGATCATCGACACCGTCTGCTGGAAGAGTTTCTCGTTGCGGCAGCGGTTCATCAGGATGGTTTCGGCGCCAAACATCTCGGGCACCTCGGTGAGCACGCTGGTGCCGCCCTGAGCCACGAGCCAGTCGCTGAACTCGCCTACAAGGGGGTTGGCGGTGATGCCGCTGAAGCCGTCGCTGCCGCCGCACTTCAGACCCACGCGCAGCTTCGACACGCTGACGTCCTGGCGCTTGTCCTGACGGGCAATGGCGTAGAGTTCACGCAGAATGGCCATGCCGGCCTCCACCTCGTCGCCTTCCACCTTCTGCGTCACCAGCAGGCGTATGCGCTCCTTGTCGTAGTCGCCGAGCATCTTCATGAAGTCATCGGGCTGGTTGTTCTCGCAGCCCAGGCTCAGCACCAGCACGGCGCCGGCATTGGGGTGGAGGCAGATGTCGCGCAGCACCTTTCGCGTGTTCTCATGGTCGCCGGAGAGCTGTGAGCAGCCGAAGTTGTGGTGCCAGGCGTGCACGCTGTCGATACCTTCAAGGCCTGTCTCCTGTGCCAGCTGGGCGGCCATCTTCTCGGCAATGCCGTTGACGCAGCCCACGGTGGGCACAATCCATATCTCATTACGCACGCCGACGTCGCCGTTCTTGCGTACATAGCCCTTAAAGGTTCGGTTTTCGTTAGGTATGTTAAGTTCCTCGTTCACTGGCTGGTATGTGTATTCCAGAGTGCCGCTGAGATTGGTCTTCAGGTTGTTCTCGTTCACCCAGTCGCCAGCCTTCATCCCCTGGCGCGCATGGCCTATGGGGTAGCCATATTTAATAATGTTGTCGCCCTCATTGACGTCCTTGATGAGCACCTTGTGGCCGGCGGGCGTGTCCTGGTTGAGCACAATCTGCTGGCCATCCACCTCGATGACCTCGCCTTTTTTCTTCTCTACTAAGCAGACAACGACGGAGTCTGCGGGATTGATTTTAAGATAAGTTCTTAATTCCATAGTTTGTTTGGTATTTGTTTCAGTTTACAATCCAGTAATTTAACTTTCACTTTGGTACGCAGGTGTCTCACCTGCGGGGCGCCGCAACTAAGACCCCCAGCGTTCCAGCGGTGAACTGCGGTATCACCCAACACCCATCACCCATCACCCAACATCCATCACCCCTTAAACGTGCGCCGGTAGAACTCTACGTTCTCGCGAGTGAGCAGCTCGATGGGCATGTAGTTCACGGGGTTCACCTTTTTCTTCAGCACGATAGCCTCGAAGAGCGACTCTATGCACGAGTAGCCTTGACGGTAGGCATGCTGGGCTATGAGGAACGAGATGCTGCCCTCGCGCACGCACTCCTCGTTTTTGGGCACCATGTCGTAGCCCATGATTTGTATGTCGCGACGGTTGCTGTGGAGCAGGAACTCACCTACGAGATGAGCCTTGGAGTTGAAGGTGATGCAGTGGTGCACCTGCGGGTGGGCCTTGAAGAAGTCCTCGAGTATCTGGTCGTAGTTCTCCGGCTCCTCGTCCAGTGGCAGGTTCACCTCGGTAATCTTGATGTCGGGGAAGTGGTCGCGCATGTAGTGGCGGAATCCCGTCTCGCGGTTCTCCTGCTGCTTCGATGCCACGTTGCCGTTTCTCATTTGTTTCATGAGCATAATCTCTTTCTCCTTCGAGGCTATGAGCATGAGCATGCGCGCTGCGAAGTAGCCGCTCTGGAAGGAGTCCTGGCCATAGAACGACAGGGGCCTGAGGTCGGGCATGTAGGAGTCAAGCAGTATGAAGGGAATCTGTCGCTCGTGCAGCTGGTCGGTAAACTTGCGGGTGAGCTCCAGCGTCGAGGGCACCACGATGACGCCTGCCGGCTGTAGTTTCAGGCAGTCGGCGGTAGCTTTCTCGAAGGTCTTGGGGTCGAAGCGCTTATAATACATAAACTCCACCGAGATGCCGAAGTCGCGGCGGTGGTCGCAGGCAGCAACGGCGCCTTCCTCAATCTCCTGCCAGTAAGCCTCGGAGTCGTGCTTGGGCATTAAGCAATAGAAGGTGTAGGTCTTGTTATAGGCCAGCGCCGAGGCGTACATGTTGGGGCGGTAGTCCATCTCCTCAAGGGCCTTGTTGACCTTTTCCAGTGATTTCTTCGACACATTGGGGCGGTTGTGCAGCACGCGGTCTACGGTGCCTACGCTGACGCCGGCGCGCTCGGCTATATCTTTTATACGGATAATCTCTTTTGCCATGACGGGTTTGTTATGAATGCCTGCAAAGGTAAGGAATATTTTTGATACCGCCAAATTTATAGCGCTGTTTTGCATCTGAGTCAAAAAACATTTGGAAGTTTCGGAAATAATCCTTACCTTTGCAGGCAACATGAGAATGAATACAGGAAATAATTCGCAGGGCGACTATAGTCACTACACTGTAGAGGAGTCAGCTCCGCTGTTGGAGTGGCTGCTCAGTCATGTGGCGCAGAGCCGCAGCAAGATTAAGTCTACGCTTCAGGGTCGCGGCGTGAAAGTCGATGGCAAGACGGTATCGCAGTTTGACTATCAGCTGCAGCCGGGCATGAAGGTGGCCGTGTCGAACACGAAGCGCAACCAGAAAGGTTTCAAGAGCCGCTATGTAAAGATTGTCTACGAAGACCGCTGGCTCATCGTCGTTGAGAAGGCCGTGGGCATCCTCTCCATGGCTGCGGGTCATTCGTCGCTGAACGTGAAGTCGGTGCTGGACGACTACTTCAAGAAGAGCCGTCAGAAGTGTACGGCTCATGTCGTGCACCGTCTGGATCGTGACACCAGCGGGCTGATGGTCTATGCCAAGGACATAGAGACGGAGCAGATATTGGAGCACAACTGGCACGACATCGTATACGACCGCCGCTATGTGGCCGTGGTCAGCGGCGAGATGGAGCAGGACGACGGCACCATTGCCAACTGGCTGAAAGACAATAAAGCCTATGTCACCTACAGCAGTCCTACCGACAACGGCGGCAAGTATGCCGTCACCCACTTCCACGTGCTGGACCGCACTACGGAGCACTCCTTGGTGGAATACAAGCTGGAGACGGGCCGCAAGAACCAGATTCGCGTACACTCCGCCGACATGGGGCATCCCGTCTGCGGCGACACAAAATATGGTAACGGCGATGACCCGCTGCACCGGCTCTGCCTGCACGCCTGGCTGCTCTGCTTTACCCATCCTGCCACGGGACAGCCCATGGAGTTTGAGACGCCCGTCCCCGTAGCTTTCCGTAAGCTGTTTAAGTAGGTTGAGGGGTTGAGGGGTTGAGAAATTGAAGATGATTATGGAACAGAACATTGGCTATTATTTGTTTTTGCTGGCTGTCATCATTATTGGCTTTATTGTGATAAAGAAGGTGACGACATGCCTGCTGAAGTCGGCTGTATTCATAGTTATGTTGGCGGTGCTGGCCTACATTTATTATATGTATTACAGATGATCAGCGAATATCAAATCCGCGTGGTGCCTGAGGTGGCTGCCAACGAGCAGCGGCTTACGGCGTGGCTGGCCCAGGAAAAGGGGCTTGCTCAGGACGCATGCTGCGGTGTGCGCATACTAAAGCGCAGCATCGACGCCCGCCAGCGCACCATCTTTGTCAACCTGAAAGTGCGCGTCTACCTGAACGAGCAGCCGCAGGACGATGCCTACGAGCACACGGAATATCCCGACGTGAGCGACCGTCCGCAGGTCATCGTCGTAGGTGCCGGCCCAGGCGGCCTCTTTGCTGCCCTCAGGCTCATTGAGCTGGGCTTACGGCCCATCGTGCTGGAGCGTGGCAAGAACGTCCATGACCGAAAGCGTGACCTCGCCGACATCGCCCGCACGCAGCAGGTCGACGGCGAGAGCAACTACTGTTTCGGTGAGGGTGGGGCAGGGGCCTACAGCGACGGCAAGCTCTACACCCGCTCAAAGAAGCGGGGCAGCATAGAGAAGATTCTCAACGTGTTCTGTCAGCATGGTGCCTCGACGGCCATCCTTGCCGACGCCCATCCGCATATAGGTACTGACCGTCTGCCGAAGGTGATTGAGAACATGCGCAACACGATATTGCGCTGCGGCGGCGAGGTGCACTTCCAGACGAAGATGACGAGGCTCATTACAAGAGGGAAGACGTCAGAGGTGAGAGGTGAGAGATTACCTGGTGGCGGAGACTGCGAGGTGATAGGCGTCGAGGCCATCACCCACCAACCATCACCCACCACCCAACACCAATTCTTTGGTCCAGTCATCTTGGCCACAGGTCACTCAGCACGAGATGTCTACCGCTATCTGGCTGAAGCAAAGGTTGAATTCGAGGCCAAGGGCATTGCCGTCGGTGTGCGCCTGGAGCATCCCTCCCTGCTGATAGACCAGATACAGTATCACTCGCGGCAGGGGCGCGGCAAATACCTGCCCGCAGCAGAGTATTCGTTTGTCACCCAGGTAGAGGGTCGCGGCGTTTACTCCTTCTGCATGTGTCCCGGCGGCTTCGTCATTCCCGCCGCTACAGGGCCTGAACAGATTGTGGTCAACGGCATGAGTCCCGCCAACCGCGGCACGGCATGGTCGAACAGCGGCATGGTGGTGGAAGTAAGGCCCGAAGATTTACAATTGGACAATTCAACCAATTTACAATTTGACGATTTACAATTCGACAATTCTACCAACAGCCATCACCCATCACCCATCACCCATCAGCCATCACCCCTAAGCATGATGCATTTCCAGGAGACGCTGGAGCGGTTATGCTGGCAGCAGGGGAATATGCGGCAGACGGCACCGGCACAGCGCATGGCCGACTTCGTGAACAACCGCCTGAGCTACGACCTGCCCAAGAGCTCGTATGCTCCGGGGCTGCTGTCGAGTCCGCTGCATTTCTGGCTGCCGCCGATGATTGGCCGCCGTCTGCAGGAAGGCTTCAAGGCTTTCGGCCGTCAGGCGCATGGATTCCTCACCAACGAGGCCGTGCTCATAGCTATCGAGACGCGCACCAGCAGCCCCGTGCGCATACTCCGCGATAACGATACCCTGCAGCACATACGTCTGCGCGGCCTCTTCCCCTGCGGCGAGGGTGCCGGCTATGCCGGCGGCATCGTCTCGGCGGGTGTCGACGGCGAGCGCTGCGCCGAAATGTGCGCCGCCTACTGTGCTGCATTAAAGAATGAATCAAGTAAGTAAAGAACGATATGAAGATAGGAGACAAAGTAAGATTCCTCAGTGAAGTGGGAGGCGGCCGCGTGGCCGGCTTCCAAGGTAAGGATATCGTGCTCGTTGAAGACGAGGACGGCTTCCAGGTGCCTATGCGCACCAGCGACGTGGTGGTCATCGGCGACGAGGACTACGACACCGGCCACATGGTGGAAGTGAAAAAGCGGCAGAAGCAGGCCGGTAGTAGCGGTAACAGTCCTGCCGGCAATGGCGGCAATGCTGGTGCTGAGGCCGGCGAGGAGCCCGAGACGGAGCCCGGCGACAAGCCCATCACCTTCAAGGCGCCGCCACAGGAGCGCAAGGGCGGCGACAAGCTGTCGGCTTATCTGGCCTTCGTGCCCATCGACGTCAAGGAGCTGTCTAACACCCGGTTCGAGTCATACATCGTCAACGACTGCAACTACTACCTGCGCTATGTCTACATGACCGCCGAGAACAGCAGCTGGCAGGTACGCGCTATGGGCGAGATAGAGCCCAACACGAAGCTATTCATCGAGGAGTTTGGCCGCGACAAGCTCAACGAGCTGGAGCATAGCTGTATACAGCTGTTAGCCTACAAGCGCGACAAGTACTTCCTGCGTAAGCCCGTGGTCGACGCACTGATTAATATCGACCCCGTGAAGTTCTACAAGCTCCACACCTTCCGCCAGAGCCAGTTCTTCGAACAGCCGGCGCTGATATATACTATCATAGAAAACGACCGTCAATTTGTAAAGCTATGAAATACGGATTCATCAAAGTGGCCGCCGCCGTGCCCGCCGTCAAGGTGGCCGACGTCGTTTATAACGTGCAACAGATAGAGAGCCTCATAGCCCAGGCCGAGGGTCAGGGCGTCGAGGTGATGGTGTTCCCCGAGCTGAGTCTCACAGGCTACTCCTGTCAGGACCTCTTCAAGGAACAGCTGCTTATCGACAAGGCCGAGGAGGGGCTGATGCTGCTGCTCGACTTCACCCGCAAGCTCGACGTCATCAGCATCGTGGGCCTGCCCGTGCAGATCGGCGCCCTGCTCTACAACTGCGCCGCCGTCATCCAAAGCGGCACGCTGCTGGGCATCGTGCCAAAGACTTACCTGCCTAACTACGGCGAGTTTTACGAGAAGCGCTGGTTCGCGTCGGCTGCCGACCTCACGCCGCAAAACCTCTACCTCGCCGGCAGTCCCATCCATGTGACGCCGGCTCCCACCATCTTCACCACCGCCGAAGGCGCACGCTTTGGCATAGAGATTTGTGAGGACGTGTGGGCACCCACGCCGCCCTCCAACCGGCTGTCGCTGGCCGGTGCCGACATTATCTTCAACCTCTCTGCCTCCGACGAACTGGTGGGTAAGCACGCCTACCTGCGCCAGTTGCTCATGCAGCAGAGTGCGCGCACCATGAGCGGCTACGTTTATGCCAGCTGCGGCTTCGGCGAGTCTACCCAGGATGTGGTCTACGGTGGCAACGCGATGATCCTGGAGAATGGCCACCTGCTTAGCGAGGGCGACCGCTTCTCGTTCCAGCCGCAAATCAAGATGATGCAGATTGACGTGGAGCGCCTGCGCACGGAGCGCCGCACAAACTCCACCTTTATCACCGCTCAGGCGCCCTCCAATATCCAATATCCAACCCTCAACCCTCAATCTTCTACCCTCAATTATCAATCTTCAATCTTCAGTGTTACCTGCAAGCCCATAGGCTCGCACGACTTCGAACTCATGCGCCCCGTCAACCCGCATCCCTTCATCCCCGTCGAAGATAAAATGCAGGAGGCCTGCGACGAGATTCTCAACATTCAGGTGGCCGGTCTGGCCAAGCGCCTCTACCATATCGGTGGCAGCAAGGCCGTTATCGGCATCAGCGGCGGTCTCGACTCCACGCTGGCGCTGCTTGTCACCGTGAAGGCTTTCGACAAGCTGGGCCTCGACCGCCGCGGCGTCATCGGCATAACCATGCCCGGCTTCGGCACCACCGACCGCACGTATAATAACGCCCTGAAGCTGATGCAGACGCTGGGCGTCACCATTCGTGAAATCAGTATTGCCAAGGCCGTCACCCAGCATTTCGAGGACATCGGCCACGATGCTCAGCAGCACGACGTCACCTATGAGAACTCACAGGCCCGCGAGCGCACTCAGATACTCATGGACGTAGCCAACAAGGAGAACGCCATTGTCGTAGGTACCGGCGACCTCTCAGAGCTCGCCCTTGGGTGGGCCACCTACAACGGCGACCACATGTCGATGTATGGCGTCAACGCCGGCGTGCCTAAGACCTTGGTGCGCTATCTCGTGACCTATATTGCCAGCGAGATGCGGAAGGCTGGCAACGAGCGCCAGCGCGAGGGCGCCGACGTGCTCAGAGACATCGTCGATACGCCCATCTCACCGGAACTCATACCCGCCGACGCCCAGGGCAATATCAAGCAGAAAACTGAAGACCTCGTGGGACCTTACGAGCTCCACGACTTCTTCCTCTACTACTTCCTGCGCTTCGGTTTCCGCCCTGCCAAGATATTCCTTTTAGCACGCCACGCTTTCAGCGGCCGCTACGACGACGAGGTCATACGCAAGTGGCTGCAGACCTTCTGCCGACGGTTCTTCAACCAGCAGTTCAAGCGCTCCTGCATGCCCGACGGTCCCAAGGTGGGCAGTGTGAGCCTCTCGCCCCGCGGCGACTGGCGCATGCCTACCGATGCCAGCAGCGCCCTCTGGCTGCAGGATATTCCCTGAACATTGTCCATAGCAATACCATAACTACTATACTATGCGAAAACTACTACTAACAATGATGCTCATCACATCATGGGCATCAGCTTTTGGGGCATCAGCTTTTGGGGCCTCGGCCTCTGAAGCCTCGGCCTTAGTGCCTCCGGATCGTAAAACCCTGCGCGATTCCATCCTGAGCCACGTCAATGGCGCCGAACTCTCGACAGCTACTGTCAGCATTACCAAGTTCGGCGCCCGTGGCGACTCCGCCACCGACTGCCGGCGGGCCTTTGAGCGGGCCATGCGCCATGCCCAAAAGCGAGGCGGGGCTCATATCGTCGTACCCCGCGGCGTGTGGCTTGTGCGCGGCCCCATCCATTTCGTCTCTGGCGTCACCTTAGAGCTGCAGCAGGGAGCCACGCTGAAATTTGTGGCGCAGCCCGAATACTTCCTGCCAATGGTCAGCACGTCGTGGGAGGGCACCTTCCTGTGGAACTACTCGCCATTTATCTATGGCTACCAGCTCCACGACGTGGCTATTACCGGCGAGGGCACCATCGACGGCGATGCCGGCGACACCTTTGCCACCTGGGCCTCGCGCCAGAATGCCGACCAGCAGCGCTCGCGCCAGCAGAACCACCAGGCGGTGCCCGTCGGCGAGCGGCGTTATGGCGAAGGCCACTTCCTGCGCCCTCAGCTCATTCAGTTCTTTCAGTGCCAGGGTGTTACCATCACCGGCGTCGGCGTCAGCCGTTCGCCCTTCTGGTGCATCCACCTGCTGCAGTGCAGCAACGTGGTGCTCAGGGGCATCCGCTGTCAGGCGCGCCTCACCAACAACGACGGCATCGACCTGGAGTCGTGCCGCGGCGTGCTCATCGAGGATATGGCGTTCGACAATGGCGACGACAACATAGCCATCAAGAGCGGGCGCGACAACGACGGATGGACCATGGCCGGCCCCTCGCGCGACATCGTCATCCGCCGCTGCGCCTTCAAGGGGCTCCACGGCGTGGTCATCGGCAGCGAGATGTCGGGTGGGGTAGAGAACGTCGTCGTTGAGGACTGCACCAGTGGTGGCTACTGCAAGCGTGGCATATTCATCAAGACCAACCCCGACCGCGGCGGCTACGTGCGCAATGTCTATGTCAGCAACGTGCACTTTGGCGAGGTGCTCGACCTGTTCTACGTTACCTCGATGTATGCCGGCCAGGGCCTCGACAACCGCCATTACAGCCTTATTGACAACCTGCAGGTAGACAACCTCACGGCGCGCCTTGTCAAAGGCACCGCCATCGTGCTGCAGGGCACGCCCCAGCGGCCTATCACTCATGTGCGCTTCAACCAGATTGACGTGCCCCACGTGGCCAAGGGTGTCAGCTTCGAGTTCACCGACCCCGTGCTCATGAGCAACAGCTTCCTCGGCCCCAAGGTCGGTGTGCCTAGCCAGGCATCGCCAAGAGACAACCTCTTCGGATGTGACGACAAATAATTAATAACTAAAAAATAATAGAAACATGATGCAACGAAAAACCTTGAAATTGTTGGCTATGGCGGCTATGGTGCTGACAGTGATGATGGCCGCCACGGAGAAAACTACTACTATTTTTATTATTGGTGACTCAACGGCAGCCCAGAAAGACTTATCTAAGGGTAAGCTGGAGCGAGGGTGGGGCATGGCTCTGCAATGCTATTTCGATGACAATATCCGTGTTGACAACCACGCCGTCAATGGTCGCTCGTCGCTGAGCTTCTTCAATGAGGGGCGCTGGCAGAAGGTGCTCGATAAAATAAAGCCTGGCGACTACGTCATCATTCAGTTTGGCCATAACGACGAGAAGCCTAAGGCCGACCGCCATACCGACCCAGGCTCCACCTTCGACTACATGCTGGCGCGCTACGTTCGCGAGACGCGAGAGAAGGGTGGCATCCCTGTGCTGATGAACTGCGTAGTGCGCCGCAACTTCTTTGTCAATGCTCCCGAGAACGACGACGACGAGAAGCTGCGCACGCAGACATTCAAGGATGGCGTGAAGATGGTGGAGGGCGACACCCTCATCGATACCCACGGTCTATACCGCGTGGCTCCCCGTGACGTAGCCCAGCGCATGAATGTTCACTTTGTGGATGCCAACCAGATTACCCACGACCTGGAGCAAGGGTTAGGTACTGAGGCTTCGAAGAAACTCCACATGTGGTATCTGCCCGGCACCGAGCCTACTGAGCCTAAAGGCAAGCAAGACAATACTCACTACAATGTCTACGGCGCCCATGTCGTGGCCAAGCTGTTGGCCGACGCGCTTTGCCAGGAGATTCCTGTGCTGAAGAAATACCGATGCGATGCCGACATTACCGTCGACCGCTTAGGCCGTGGCGACTATATGGACCTGGAGCCCGCCGTGGCTGCCGCTCAGGCCATATCGAAGCAGGAGGTGACCATCCAAATCCTCGGTGGCCAGTGGCAGCAGCCGAAGCTGCCTAAGAAGTCGCGCCTGAAGTTCATTCTTCGCGAAGGTGCAACTTGGCATTAAAAATAACTTTTCTTCCGAATCCCTTGTGGGTTCGGATTTTTTTTGTATCTTTGTAGGCAATTTTTAAAAACATAACCATTACAATGAGCAGAATATTAATGATTGGCGCCGGAGGCGTCGCCACCGTGGCAGCGTTCAAGATAGCGCAGAATGCTGACGTGTTTACCGACTTTATGATTGCCAGTCGCAGAAAAGAAAAATGCGACGCTATCGTAAGAGCTATAGAGGAAAAAGGTATTCTCTCACCTCTCACCTCTGACCACTCCCCTCTGAAAATCCAGACTGCCCAGGTAGATGCTGACGACGTGGAGCAGCTGAAGACGCTGTTCAGTGATTTTAAGCCCGACTTAGTGGTCAACCTGGCCCTGCCTTATCAGGACCTCACCATTATGGAGGCCTGTCTGGCCTGTGGCTGCAGCTACCTTGACACCGCCAACTACGAGCCTAAGGACGAGGCTCATTTTGAGTACTCCTGGCAGTGGGCCTACCGCGAGCGCTTCCGCGAAGCCGGCCTAACGGCCATCCTCGGCTGTGGCTTCGACCCGGGCGTCACAAGCATCTACACCGCCTACGCAGCCAAGCACCATTTCAAGGAGATACAGTATCTTGATATCGTCGACTGCAATGCCGGCGACCACCACAAGGCCTTTGCCACCAACTTCAACCCCGAGATTAACATCCGTGAGATTACTCAGAAGGGCCTCTACTGGGAGAACGGCCAGTGGGTAGAGACCGAGCCGCTGGAAATCCATAAAGACCTGACATACCCCGGCATCGGTCCCCGTGACAGCTACCTGCTGCACCATGAGGAGATAGAGTCGCTGGTCATCAATTACCCCACCATCAAGCGCGCCCGCTTCTGGATGACCTTCGGGCAGCAATACCTGAAACACCTGGAGGTGATACAGAACATCGGCATGAGCCGCATCGACGAGATAGTGTATGAAGCCCCGCTGGCCGACGGCTCGGGTGTGGCCAAGGTGAAGATTGTGCCGCTGCAGTTCCTCAAGGCCGTGCTGCCCAATCCTCAGGAGTTAGGCGAGAACTACGAGGGCGAGACCAGCATCGGCTGCCGCATACGCGGTATCGGCAACGACGGCCGGGAGCACACATATTATGTATACAACAACTGCTCGCACCGCGCCGCCTACGAGGAGACGGGCATGCAGGGCGTGAGCTACACCACCGGCGTGCCGGCCATGATTGGTGCCATGATGTTCTGCAAGGGACTGTGGAAGAAGCCCGGCGTATATAACGTTGAGGAGTTCGACCCCGACCCCTTCATGGCCGAGCTCAACAAGCAGGGCCTGCCCTGGCATGAGATTCACGACGGCGACCTGGAACTGTAAGCCACGGGGGCCGGCAAAAACGCAAACAACGAAGCATGGGAAAAGGAAAATTAGCCAAGTTTGCCGATATGGAGCACTACGAGAACGTGTTCCAGTGCCCCTATTCGGCCATCGGGCAAGCGCTCGACATGCGTGGCGGCAGCGACGACTGGCAGCACGAGATGCGGGGCCGCTGGCATGAGCAGTACTTCAAGAACCAGAACCCCATCGTGCTGGAGCTGGGCTGCGGCAAGGGCGAGTATGCCGTGGAACTGGCGCGCAACTACCCCGACAAGAATTTCATCGGCGTCGACATCAAGGGCGCCCGCATGTGGACAGGCGCCACGCAGGCCCTTGACGAGGGACTCAAGAACGTAGCCTTCCTTAGGACGAACATCGAGATTATCGACCGCTTCTTCGCCCCCGGCGAGGTAGGCGAAATCTGGCTCACCTTCAGCGACCCGCAGATGAAGAACCCGCGCAAGCGGCTCACGTCGACTTACTTCATGGAGCGCTACCGCCGATTCCTCGTTGACGGCGGACTGCTGCACTTGAAGACTGATTCTAACTTCCTCTTCACCTACACTACCCTGATGGTGGAGAGAAACCACCTGCCGCTCGACTTCCGCACCGAAGACCTGTACCACGACCCGCTGTCGGCCACCAATGTGGAACCGGCCACGCTCAGCGTGCAGACCTACTACGAGCAGATGTGGATAGCCCGTGGGCTCAGCATCCGCTACATGCGGTGGCACCTGCCCCACGCCGCAGAGCTCCATGAGCCCGACGTAGAGATAGAACTCGACGAATACCGCTCCTATCACCGCACCAAGCGAAGCTCACTTGACAAAGCAAAATAAAAACTATACTACAATGAAAAAACTGTTTACTTTGATAACGATGCTCATGCCCCTGGTGGCTATGGGCCAGTCAATGAATGTCAGTGTCGACTCCGTGGGCAAGCTGGCCCGCGAGCTGCCTGAGGACGTGCGCTTCAAGGTGGCCGACCTGAAGGTGAGCGGCCCGCTGAACGGTGCCGATCTGAAACTGCTGCAACAGGTAGTGACGCGGACGAAAACAAACAAGAAGGTGCCCGACGAATGTTTAGTGACGACACTCGACCTCTCTGAGGCTGTCGTCATCGAGGGCAAGGATGGCATACGCACACAGAACAAGGAATTGCCTAACGGCCTCTTTGCCGGCGCCAAGAGCCTGATGAAGGTTATCCTGCCCAGCGAGCTGCTGGTTATCGGTAACAACTGCTTCGACAACTGTAGCGCCCTGGCCGAGGTGGAAATGTCGGAGAAGGTGATGACTATTGGCAGCAACGCCTTCAGCGACTGCACCAGTCTGAAAGCCATCCGACTGCCCCAGATGCTGACAAAAATCGACCACGACGCCTTTGAAGACTGCGCCAGCCTCGATGTCATCGATATTCCCGAGAACGTGGTGGAGATAGGCGCCTACGCCTTTGCCGGCTGCAAGGCACTGGTGAAAGCTACCATTAACGGCAAGGTGAAGGAGATTGACAACGCCACGTTCCAGAACTGCGAGTCGCTCAAGGAGGTGACCCTGCCCGAGAGTGTGCGCATCATCGACAGCAACGCCTTCCTGGGCTGTAAAAGCTTGACCACCATTAGCCTGCCCGACAATCTCGACGAGATAGGCAACTCGGCTTTTGAGAAGTGTGCAGGCCTTACAACCATCAACCTGGGCAAGGTAGGCAAGGTGGGGTCGAGCGCCTTTGAAGACTGCTCGTCGCTGGAGAGCATCGAGCTCGACAACGTTAATAAAATGGGCAATGGCGCCTTTGTAAACTGCATGGCGCTGAAGAAAGCCGTCATCGAGGGCAGCCTCGACGAACTGGGCATGGAGACCTTCTCGGGCTGTAGCAGCCTGACCACCGTCACCCTGCCAGCAAGCATCAAGAAGATTGAAAGCCGCGTGTTCTTCGACTGTAAGAGCCTGACCACCATCGACCTGCCCTTGGGACTGACGAAGCTTAACGACCATGTGTTTGAAAACTGCACCAGCCTGACCCACATTCTGATTCCCAGTTCGGTGAAGGACATGGGCAACAGCCTGTTTAAGAATTGCACCGCCCTCGACAGCGTCGACATCAAGGGTTTTGTCAGTGACATCGAGTCGGAGACCTTTCGCGGTTGCCACAGTCTGAGGGCCGTCAGCCTGCCCGTATCGGTAAAGGAGATCGACTCCAAGGCCTTCATGGAATGTTCCATGCTGGCGTCTGTCACGCTGCCCATCACGCTGCAGAGCATCGGCAGTAGCGCCTTTGAGAAGTGTGCTGCCCTGACGAGCATCGTCATCCCCGCCGCCGTGAAGGAGATTGATAGCGACGCCTTCCGCGAGTGCTCGCTCTTAGAGAAGGTGGAGCTCTCTGTAGGCCTAAAGAGCATCGACGGGGGCGCATTTCAGAAGTGCGTTTCCCTGCGCGAGGTAGACATTAAGGCGCCGCTGCCTCCGAAAATCTCGAAGTCTACGTTCAAGGACATCGTCGTCGGGGCCTGCAAGTTCTACGTGCCCCGCGGCTGCAAGGCTTTCTACATGAAAGACAAGCAGTGGATGAAAATACCCCTGATGGAGAAATTGTGAAATCGTAAAATCGTAAAATACAAAGATGACATTATACCCAAAACTCATTATGGATGCGCTGGCCACGGTGACGTATGCCGGCACGAAGAAGAATCTTGTTGAAAGCGGCATGGTGGCCGACCAGCCAGCGGTGGCCGCTCCCCAACAGGCCGGCGACCCCTGGCGCGTCACCGTGGTGCTGGAGTTCCCCCGCGACACCGACCCGTTCCTGAAGTCTACCGTCAAGGCCGCCGAGGCCGCCATCAAATACCACTGCCAGCAACAGGCAGCCGACGAGGCTGAACCCATAGAGGTAACCATACAGACCGAGTTCAAGTCGAAGCCGCGCCCCGAGGTCAGCGAGCTGTTGCCGGGCGTGAAAAATATCATTGCCGTTAGCAGCGGCAAGGGCGGCGTGGGCAAGTCTACAGTATCGGCTAACCTCGCCATCGCCCTGGCACGCTTAGGCTACAAGGTGGGGCTGTTAGATTGCGATATCTTCGGACCCTCCATACCCAAGATGTTCAACGTGGAGGATGCCCGCCCCTACGCCGTCAAGAAAGACGGCCGCGACCTCATCTGCCCCATTGACCAGTATGGCGTCAGGATGCTCTCCATCGGCTTCTTCGTATCGCCGACGACGGCTACGCTGTGGCGCGGCGGCATGGCCACCAGCGCCCTGAAGCAGCTCATAGCCGACGCCGACTGGGGCGACCTCGACTACTTTATACTCGACACGCCGCCAGGCACCAGCGACATCCACCTGACGTTGCTGCAGACGCTGCCCATCACCGGTGCCGTTATCGTCTCCACACCCCAGCAGGTAGCACTGGCCGACGCCCGCAAGGGCATTGACATGTATCGCAACGACAAGGTGAACGTGCCCATCCTCGGACTGATAGAGAACATGGCGTGGTTTACCCCCGCCGAACTGCCCGAGAACCGCTACTACATCTTCGGCCGCGAGGGCTGCAAGCAGCTGGCACAGGAGATGCAGGTGCCCCTGCTGGCACAGATTCCCCTGGTGCAGAGCATCTGCGACAGCGGCGACCAGGGCACCCCCGCTGCCCTCAACGCCGACACCATGACCGGCCAGGCCTTCCTCTCGCTGGCGCAGGCCGTCGTCACCGTCGTCAACCGCCGCAACAAGGAGCAGCCCAAGACCAAGATCGTGGGTATGAAATGAATAAATCCGAATCCCTTGCGGGTTCGGATTTTTTGATGAGTCATGGCTGATGAGTGTAGTGACTCGTCTTCAGTTTTTCGTCATTCAGCATACACAAATCGGTAAAACAGCGAAAAAATGCGTCGTAAGGGTTGGTTGCTTCAAACATTTTCTTTATTTTTGCAGCAGTATTAACCAAACTACAAATAAAAACTAAAACAATGAGACTCTTACTATCCTTACTGTTAGCAGCAGCACTGCCCCTGACGGCGGTGGCGCAGTTGGGCGCGCGCTTTCCCTCTGAGCGCAAGGTGATAAAAGACCCGAAGACGGGTGTAGAGCTGGTGTTTCTGACCACGAAGAGCGGCACCGGCGACTCCAAGATTTACCAGACCCACAATCAGTGGACGTCAGACGGTAAATGGGTGATTTTCCGCTCCAACCGCGTGAGGGCAACAGGCCCCGACGGCAAGCCTCAAGGCGGCGAGGCCATGGCCGTGAACGAGGAGACGGGCGAGATGGTGCAGGTGACCGAGGGCGGCTTCACCGGCATGCTCTGTGTGGCCCGCAAGTCGATGAACCTCTACATCATGCGCCATGCTAAAGATAAAAAAGGTACGCGCACGGGCATGGAGGTGGTGGAAATCAACCTGGAGCGGCTGTTTGCTGACTCCGAGGCCGGCAAGCTGAAAAAGGCGGCGGCCTATGAGCGCGTCTGCGGCGTCATACCCGCCGAAATGTGCTCAGAGGGCGACATGGCCTTAGACGGCAGCGAGGAGATGGTCTACTTCCGCCTGGACAAGGAGTATGCCCGCAAGTACCCCATAGCTGAGCAGATAGCCCCCAACTTCGGTCCGCGCAAGATGGGCGCCGGCCCCGGCGGCATCGGCAAGATGGACCTCAGGACGGGCAAGTCGGAGATGGTCTGCGCCGTACATTTCAAGGTAGGCCATATCCAGGGCAACCCGTGGAAGGCGGGCGAGGTGATCTTCTGCTGGGAGACCGGTGGCAAGGCGCCGCAGCGCACGTGGATATGCGATGCCGACGGCACGGGCCTGCGCCCCATCTACCGTGAGGCTGCCCACGACTGGGTGACCCACGAGGCCGTCATCAGCGCCGACGAGCTGGTGATAGCCATCATAGGCCACCGCCCCATCGCTAAAGGCGAGCAGAAAGCAATCGAGGGCCTGGAGTCGTTTGCCACCTCCAATGACTGGGGAGCGTGTGGCACCAAGGAGTATCCAACGGGCATTGCCGTGGTCAACATGCGCACCCGCGAGCTGACGCTCGAAGGCCAGGTGCCCGGCGACAACTTCTGGCACGTGGCCGGCACCAGCGACGGCCACTATGTCTGCGGCGACGACTTCGCCCGCGAGCTGTGGCTCATCGACCGCCACACGGGCGAGCGCATACTGCTGACAGCCGGCCACAAGACGACGGCCCGCGACCACGTGCACCCCACCTTCAAGCCCGACGGCACGGAGATTGAGATACAGTCGGCCATGCTCAGCGACGACGGACGCTCGATGAACATCTGCATCGTGCGACTGCCGCAGTATCTCATTGACAGGTATAAGAAATAGTTTTTTTCGAGTTTTTCGTCATTACTTACTATGGAATATAAATCTTTGAATATCATACGCTCGGCCATGATGGCAGCGGCGATGCTGCTCCTGGCCAGTTGCAAGTCGGGCAACCAAGAGGCTGCCACAGGCATGGCAGAGCCGCCACACCTGGAGCAGCGCGGTGGCGTGACGCAGCTCATCGTGAAAGGTAAGCCGTGGCTGGTGCTGGGCTGCGAGCTGGGCAACAGCACGTCGTCGAGCCGCGAGTATATGCAGCCCGTGTGGGAGAAACTTAAGCTGACGGGCGTCAACACCGTGCTCGCCGTAGTGTCGTGGGAGCAGACGGAGCCCGTGGAGGGACAGTTTGACTTCACCGTTGTCGACGACCTTATCCGTGACGCCCGTACCAACGGCATGAAGCTCGCCCTGCTGTGGTTTGGCTCGTGGAAAAACGGCATTACCAGCTACACGCCTACGTGGGTGAAGCGCGACACCAAGCGCTTCCCGCTGGCCACGACGCCCGAGGGCAAGCCGCTGCCCATACTCTCGACCTTAGGCGAGGAGACCTGCAAGGCTGACGCCAAAGCCTTTGCCGCCGTGATGCAGCATATAAAAGAGGTTGACGCGCGCGAACAGACCGTGGTGATGATGCAGATGGAGAACGAGGTGGGGCTGCACGGCCATCCCCGTGACTACTGTCCGCTGGCCGAGAAGGCGTTCAGCGCCCCGGTGCCTAAGGCCCTCACCGACTATCTGACGGCTAACAAGGCCCGGCTGCTGCCCGAGACGCTGAAGGCCTGGGAGGCTAAGGGATGTCGCACGGAAGGCACGTGGGCCGAGGTGTTCGGCCCCGACGACCGCGCCGCCGAAATATTCATGGCCTGGCACTATGCCGCCTACATGGACCGTATCACTGCTGCCGGCAAGGCGGCCTACAGCTTGCCCGTGTTTGTCAACGCCTGGATAGTGCAGCCCGAGGACAAGCGTCCCGGCAACTATCCCAGCGGCGGACCGCAGGCGCAGAACCACGACATCTGGCGGGCAGCGGCGCCCAGCATCGACATCCTCTCGCCCGACATCTACCTGAGCGACTTCCCCTCCATACTCCGGCTCTACGCCCGTGGCGGTAACCCCGTCTTTATTCCGGAGTCGCGCTCCGGACAGCAGGGGGCTGCCAACGCCGCCTATGCCATCGGCGCCATGGGGGCCATCGGCTATTCACCCTTCGGCTTCGAGCGCAACTGCAGCGACGAGGTGAATGTTTCCTTCTGCCAGTTCTACCAGAAAGCTGGCGCCGTGGCCGACACCATCCTCACCGCGCAGGCAGAGGGGCGCATCGGCGCCGCCTGGCTCAAGGGCAGCGACCCGCAGCGGGTGAAGGATACCATTCGGCTGGGCGACGTGAAGATTGTCTGCGAGCTCATCTCCAGCGGCATGCGCAACGGCGGTGCGCCGCAGCTCACCGGCGGCACTTACGACCCGGCGGCCATAGGCTATGCCATTGCCATACGCCGGCAGCCAGCGGCCGGCAGTCAAGATGCTGAGGCCGATAGCTTGAATGTCGGGGCCGGCGAATTTCTTTTCCTCGGCTCCAACGTGCGCGTCACCTTCCTCCCGGCCGACGGCAAGGGCTTCATTGGGCTTGCCAAGGTCACTGAGGGCGACTACGATGCCCAGGGCCGCTGGCATGAAGGCCGCTGGCTCAACGGCGACGAGATACAACTGCGCTACGACCTGCTCTATGCCGTCGGCGAGAGCTACTCAGGCCAGGGGCTTAACTTTGGCCGTCAGGAGCCGCAATTCCTTAAGGTTGAACTATTTAATTACTGACATGAGAAAGGGTGCACTTACTATTTTGTCGCTGCTGGCGCTGGGAGCTTCGGCACAGGCGCCCGAGGTGCAGGTGACGGAGCCGGGGTTCCGGGTGTTTCAGTTTCCACGGACGCAGATACCTCGCATCGACGGGCAGTTTGACGACTGGGACATCGTGCCCGAGAGCTACGCCGTCACCATCGCCGAGATGTGGGACGACACGGGCCGCCATCCCAACGGTCCCGTAAACTGCGCTACCAGCGCAGTCCCCCCACCCCCCGCTGCCCCCCCAGCCCCCGCGTCCCCCGATGCCCGCACCCTCGACATCAGCGTCAAGGTAGGGTGGGTAGACGGCCTCAACCGCCTCTACTTCCTCTACGAGGCTTACGACGACTATTGGGACTTCGACCAGTTAGGGCTGCGCAACGACACCTACGAGATTGTTGTCGACGGCGACCTCAGCGGCGGCCCCCACGTCGACGAGATGAGGCTCAACCCTGCGGTGAAGTCGCGCATCGACGCCTTCTTCGACTTCCAGAACCAGCATGCGCAGAACTACCACATCATGACGCCGCCCACCGAGGGCAAGTCATGGACCATGGTGTGGGGGCCGCAGCAGTGGCTCAAGTACCTGCCCTATGCCAACTATGCCTACGACTATAGCTTCAAGCACGGCGAGAGCGGACGGCTGAGGATGGAATTCTATATCACGCCCTTCGACTACGCCAGCCCTGAAGGCCCCGGGAAGTCGGTGGAGAGCCGACTCTACGAGAACAAGAAAATCGGCCTGTCGTGGGCCGTCATCGACTACGACGGCGGACAGGGCAACAACGGATTCTGGAACCTCTCGAAGCACCATAAGATGTATGGCAACGCCTCCATGCAGCGCCTCTTCACGCTGATGCCGCTGGAGAAGCAGTTCCGTAAGGCCGTGGAGTGTGACTGGACGTTCACCGTGGTGCCCGACACGCGCACCGTGAGCTTCCGCGACCGCAGTTATGGCAAGATTACCCGCTGGCACTGGGACTTCGGCGACGGCACCACCTCGGACGAGCAGAACCCCGTGCACACCTACAAGCGCGACTTCGCACACTACGTGGTAACGCTCACCGTGGAAGGACCTGAGGGCACGGCCCGTCACTGCAAGGTGTGGGAGGTCTGCGTACGCGACCTGCACAAACCGTCGAACACGGGTTACGACTGATAGCTTTTACGACAACGAATGAAGACGAATGTGCACGGATGGTTTTTACGACAACGAATGAAGACGAATTTGCACGGATAGCTTTTACGACAACGAATTAAAACGAATTACACGAATGAGACGAATTAATTATTATTTGACGAATATGGCTGTGGCGCTGACGATGACGACGGCAGCTATGGCACAGACACCACCTGTTAATGACAACAACACGCCGCTGCACCTGATGAAGCCCGCCTACAAGCTGGGCTATGGCATACCTAAGACGGAGGACGTGAAGCAAGTGATGGACCGCGTGCTGCGCTATATCGACGGCGAGACCCCTGCCGTGCTCATCGACAAGCGCACGGGCCAGGAGGTGGCCGTGCCCACGAGTAGCGGGAAGACTGCCACATGGACTGCCAGCGAGCACATGCAGCTCAAGCAGGGCGGCTTCCGGCTGACGAGCTATGAGTGGGGCGTCACTTATTCAGCCGTGCTCGCCGCCTACGAGGCCACCGGCGACGAGGCCTACCGCGACTACGTCAGCAAGCGCTACCAGCTGCTGGCCGGCATCTTTCCTGCTTTCAAGAAACTGCACGAACAAGGCAAGTCGTTCGACGGCAACATACGCCGTGTGGTAGCCCCCCACGCACTCGACGATGCCGGTGCCGTCTGCTGCTCAATGATCAAGGCCATGCTTATGGAAAGAGGAAAGAGGAAAGAGGCAAGAGGTGAGAGACCTGACCAGCAAGACAATTCTCTTACCTCTCACCTCTTACCCCTCACCTCTAACTACGCCGACTATATCATGAACAAAGAGTACCGCCTGAGCGACGGCACCTTTGCGCGCCTGCGCCCGCAGAAGAATACGGTGTGGCTCGACGACATGTTTATGGGCATACCCACGGTGGCCTACATGGGCCGGCTCACCGGCGACGCCAAGTATTACGACGAGGCTGCGCGCCAGGTGTTGCAGTTTGCCCGGCGCATGTGGGTGCCCGAGAAGAAACTCTTTCGCCACGGGTGGGTGGAGAGCATGGAGCCCCACATGGCCTTCCACTGGGGCAGGGCCAACGGGTGGGCTATCCTGACGATGTGTGAAGTGCTTGACGTGCTGCCCGCCGACCATCCCAAGCACGGCGAGATACTCAAATTGCTGCAGCAGCACGCCGAGGGGCTGGCAGCCCTGCAGCATCACGACGGCTACTGGCACCAGCTGCTGGATCGCAGCGACACCTATCTGGAGGCATCGGCAACGGCTATCTATGCCTACTGTCTGGCACACGCCGTCAACAAGGGGTGGATCAGCGCCAAGGCCTTCGGACCCGTAGCCCTGATGGCTTGGCACGCCGTGGCCGCCAGCGTCAACGACCGCGGGCAGGTGGAGAATGTCTGCGTGGGCACGGGCATGGGCTTCGACGCCTCGTTCTATGCCTACCGTCCCGTCCACGTGATGGCCGCCCACGGCTATGGACCTGTCATCTGGGCCGGAGCCGAGATAATCAACCTGCTGCGCCGGCAGCATCCTAAGCTCAACGACTCGGCAGTGCAGTTCTACGACAACGAGGTGCCTACCGACAAGCCTATCTTCAACTACGACGGAAGCATCAGGTTCTGAAAATTGAACATTGAAAATTGAAGATTGAGGATTGAAGATTGGAGATTGAAAGGTTGAGACTATGAGGAACGAGGTGCAGAAGATATTGGCGCTATTAGTCTGCGTTGTGCTGATGCTGCCGATGTGGGCACAGCGTAACACGCCCTTTGGGCTGATTGACTCGTCGTTCGGGCTGAGCAACAACTTCATACTCTCGCTGGCCATCGACGGCCAGGGATTCGTGTGGGTGGGCACTGAGTCGGGACTCAACCGCGTGGCCGCCGGCACGTGCCTCAATTACAAGTGTACGCCGCCATACGGCAAGGGAAGGGGTAACAGCAACCGTATCAACACGCTTTACTACGACCCCTCGGCCGACCTGATGTTTGTAGGGACAGAGAGCGGACTCAATATCCTGAAGCCGCGCTCGGGCATATTCGTAAAGCCGGAAAAGGGCGACTCGTTGGTGAACTACAGCATCGAGGATATTACCCCGGGCGGTGGCTCGTTGCTTTGGCTGGTATATGCCAACGGTCAGCTGCAGCAGATTGACACCAAGACGCTGGCTGTCACTACGCGCCCGATTAACAACAAGGGCGGATGCCGCTGTGCTCTCGACGACGGCACCGGGCGCCTGTATTTAGGCTACAACAAAGGCGGCATGAGGATTGTCGACATAGAGACGGGGCACATCATTGGCCAGTATATACACTACCCCGGACAGGCCCACAGTATCCCCGGCGACAATGTGCGCCGCGTGATGCGCGACAGCCGCCACCGCATCTGGGTGGGCACCGACCACGGGCTGGCACTTTACGATGCCAAGAACGGTATCTTCCATAAAGTGACCCACAGCGACATGCCCTTCGACGACAATGTGTTTGATATTTGTGAGATGGCCGACGGCTGCCTGTGGATAGCCTGCGACGTGGGCGGCGTCAGCGTGCTTTCTGCTGTTGACCACCCGGCGGCTGACCGCCTCGTCTTTGATGAGGGTACACCGGCAGCGCTGTCGTCGCTCAACTCCAGGGCTTTGGTGCAAGACAAGTTTGGCAACGTATGGGTGGGCAATCACAGCACCGGCGTCGACTTTATTGCCAGCCATGAGCCGCCACTGCGCATCCTGCCTTACTATGGTGAGCAGGGACGGTTCCGCGATATCCATGCCATCGCCCACGACGCCCAAGGCTACCTCTGGGTCAATGGCGGCGACTATCTGAGCCGATGGGAGCGAGGACAGATGACTGGCGAGTGGCGCATACAGGGCATGAAGGGACGGGCACACTCCTTTGCACGCAGCATGATGGCCGACAGCCGGGGCAACATCTGGCTCGGCATGGAGGACGAGGGCGTCATCAGGTTTGATACCCATACCCATCAGTTTCAGTATATTGACATTGGCTACGATGCACCGGACATACACGCCTTCTATGAAGACCGCGACGGCCGCATCTGGATAGGCAGCCAGCTGGGCGTTTGTACCTATTACGAAGGACGAGTGACACCGGAACCTCAAATCGACCGTCTCACCCGCAATGCGCCCGTCACCAGTTTCATGCGGCTCAGTGACGACGAGCTGCTTATGACTACTCAGGGTAATGGCGTCATCGTCTACAACCAGCGTACCGGCGACAGCCAGACGCTAAGCCTGCGTGAAGGACTGCCCACGCCGAATGTCAATCAAGCGGTAAGCGACGGCAAGCAGGGCGTGTGGCTGGCCACCACTGCCGGCATTGTACATCTCAACCTACGGCCTTACTCCTCGTCAACCATCACCCAGGGACTGACAGACACCCATATTCAGGCTATTGCCACTGACAGCTACGGCCGCCTGTGGGCAAGTACCTATACGGGTATTGTATGCTACTATCCTGACACCAAGACTTTCCACCACTATAGCGGCTATCGGCAGTCGGCCAGCGGATTCTCGGCGGGAGCAGTGGCCACCACCGCCGGCGGCAACATCGCATTCGGGTCGTCCAACGGGGTGTTCTATCTTAACCCCGACGGTACGGACTGGATTTCTGACATTGCCCACCCGCAGATTGTGGCCTGCGATGTGTATTATCCTACCGACGAGGAAATGGGCACTTTCAGTGTAGTACCTGACGATGACGGGCGCATAGAACTAAGCCATCGGCAGAACACGCTGCGAATACTCGTTACCCATGACAACTATGCGCATAGAGGCCACGTAGACTTTTCGTACAAGATGGAGGGTATCGATGACAAGTGGTACGACGTCGGCAGCGACCAGGAAGTGGTGTTCCGCAGTCTCTCACCAGGGCATTACACCTTTGTCGTCAGAGCCAAGCTGCGCAGCCAGGACTGGAGCGATGACAATATTCAGCAACTCAGCATCGTCATCCATCCGCCTTTCTGGCAAACGTGGTGGGCGTGGCTCATCTATGCTGGCATAGCGATTGCATGGATTGTATACACCTTGCGGTCGTACAAGCGGCGAGTAGCTCTGCGCTCATCGCTGGAGATGCAGCAGCACGAGAATGTGCAGAAGCAGCAGCTCAACGAAGAGCGCCTAAGATTCTTTACCAACATTACACACGAGCTGCGCACACCGCTGACGCTCATACTCGGACCCCTCGACGACCTGGTCAACGACCCTCAGCTGCCACAGGCCTACCGCCATCGGGTGAGCACTATACAGAAGAGCGCCCTGCGGTTGCATGACCTTATCAACGAAATCCTGGAGTTTCGAAAGACGGAAACCCAGAACCGGCGGCTCACCGTGGCCCGGGGTGACCTGGGCACGCTGGTTCACGAGATAGTGCTCAACTACCGCGAGCTGAACCGCAACCGGCAGGTGCTCATCGTTGACCACCTACAGCCTCAGTTGCCAATGGTTTATTTCGACTCGGAAGTGATTTCAACGATTATGTCTAACTTCCTTTCCAATGCCATGAAATATACCGAGCGAGGAAGCATCAGTGTGAGCGTTGCCGCCGACACCAGTGAAATAGCTATCCGTGTCAGCGACACTGGCTATGGCATTGCCCCCGAGGCCTTGCCCCATATCTTCGACCGCTACTATCAGGCCAAGGGTAGCCATCAGGCTTCAGGCACAGGTATCGGTCTGGCGCTCGTCAAGTCGCTCGCCGACTTGCATCAGGGCACGCTGACCGTCGATAGTCAGGAAGGCCGAGGCAGTTGCTTCACCTTTAAACTCAATATAGACAATACTTACCCTGATGCACTGCATAAGGAAGACGAGATAACAGACCAGGAGGCTTCCACGGCAACGCAAAGAGTGACGGTCGACGAGGACAGTGGCGACGAACAGCCAATACTGCTCGTCGTGGAGGACAATGACGATATCAGGCAGTATGTGGCCGACTCCCTGGGCGACGACTTCCGTATACTCCAGGCTACCAATGGCGAAGAGGGCGCACAGGTGGCCCTGCAACAGATGCCCGACGTGATTATCAGCGACATCATGATGCCCAAGATGGACGGCATAGCGCTCACACGGCTGTTGAAACACGACATACGTACCAGCCATATTCCCATTATCCTGCTTACCGCCAAAGATACTATCGAAGACAAGGAGACCGGCTATGACAGCGGTGCCGACTCATACCTTACTAAGCCATTTACCGCCAAGCTGCTGATCAGTCGCATACGTAACATTATGGCTAACCGCCGCCGAATGGCAGAGCAAATGACATCGGCCACCGTCTCCACCAGTCCGGCGCTCTGCGCTTTCCCCGCCGCGACCACAGCGCCCGGCGGCTTCCCTGCTGATACCACAGTGCTCGGCGGTTCTGCCGCCGAGACCCCCGCGCCCCCCGCGTCTGCTGCACCTGGTCTCTCACCCCTCGACCACGAGTTTATCCAACGGCTAAACACCCTCATCAGCGACCATATCATGCAGGAAGACATTGATATGGCTTTCCTCACCGATAAGATGGCCATGAGCCACAGCACCTTCTACCGCAAGGTGAAAGCCCTTACCGGCATGACAGCTAAGGAGTATGTCAGGCGACAGCGTCTTAACCACTGCTACCGACTCTTGGAGAGCGGCGACTATAATGTTAACGAGGCCGCCATGATGACTGGTTTCAACCAGATGGCTCATTTTCGTGAAGTATTCAAGAAGGAGTTTGGCATCTTGCCATCAGAAGTAATAAGGAAGTCAAAATAGCAATATTAGTTGAACTTAAAACCTCATAGTACTTAATAATCATGATAAGAAAAGCAGAACCACGTGACATCAAAGGCCTGATAGCACTGCTCTATCAGGTTGACGCCGTACACAACGGCATTAGGCCAGACCTGTTTAAGGGCAATACGGCTAAATACAACGAACAAGAGCTTGAAAGCATACTCACTGATGATACCAAGCCTATCTTTGTCTTTGATGAAGGCCGAATATTAGGACATGCCTTCTGCCAAGTGACGGAGGTCAGCAATCATCCTTTGTTGCAGGACATAAAAACGCTATATATCGACGACATCTGTGTTGACAAGCAGGCGCGTGGCCGTCACATCGGACAGGCGCTGTATGAATATGTTCGCGACTATGCCCGCTCCATCGGGTGTTACAACATTACGCTCAACGTATGGGAAGGCAATGCTCCTGCTCTCGCTTTCTACAGAAACATGGGTATGGCAGTCCAGAAAACAGGTATGGAAACGATATTATGACGACAAAGTTTATTAATAAAGCGAAACTGGACATGAAAGAAATTAAACTGCGGCTGCTTGTCTCCTTCCTCATCATCTGCACCACTTCAACATTTGCATCCTGTACAAATAATGACGATAATCCATCGGACGGGCAACCAACCGTTGAGCGGATTGTAGAGCGTGGCACATTGCTTGTCGGCACGACAGGCGATTATCGGCCGCTGTCGTTCCGTGAAAGTAATAATACATATTGGGGCTTCGGCATTGAAGTTGCCAAAGAGATTGCTGGCAGCTTAGGCGTAGCAATTGACTTTGTGCCTACATCTTGGCCTACGCTGACGGCTGACGTGCAGGCAGAGCCGCAGACTTTTGACTTTGCCATTGGCGGCATCACCATCACCGATGCCCGGCGTGAGACGATGCTGATGAGCGACGGCTATCTGGCTAACGGCAAGACCATACTTTGCAGGGCCGCCGATGCCCACCGCTACCAGTCGCTCAGCGATATTGACCAACCCGAAGTGCGCGTGATGGTGAACCCCGGCGGGCTTAACGAGAAGTTTGCCCGCGAAAACCTTACTCATACTATTCCTATCGTTCATCCGCAGAATGAAGAAATACCTGCGCTCGTTGCTGAGGGCTATGCCGACGTGATGATTACAGAAATTACCGAAGCGCCTTATTATGTGCAAACCGACCCCCGGCTGGCAGCACCGTTGTTGAATGAGCCGTTTACCCACGGCCAAATCGGCGTGCTCATGCGTAAGGGCCAGGATGACTTGCTTGCCCGCATCAACGCAATCATTACCAGGATGAAGACCGACGGCACACTGCGCCGGCTTCATGAGAAATACGGGCTTATCTATGCTTATTGAAGTTCCCATGTCCATGTCATTAGCAGTCATTAGCAGTCACCACATGTTTTATAGAAATTAACTTGAATGCTGGCGGAATTCCGTTTTTTTTTGTAATTTTGCACCGAGAAAGCAGCAAACAGTCAAACCTCAACATGAAAATCGGTATCTTTGGTGGTTCGTTCAACCCCATACACAATGGACATCTTGCATTGGCCAAGGCAATGGTGAGCCAGTGCGGTGTGGATGAGGTGTGGCTGATGGTGTCACCACTGAACCCGCTGAAGCAAGAGCGTCAACTGCTGGACGACCAGCGGCGCTACGAGCTGGCACAAAGGGCTCTCAAGGGTACGGAGCGTGTGAAAGCCAGCGATTACGAATTCCGACTGCCGCGCCCATCGTATACATGGAATACCCTGCAACATCTGAGCAGCGACTATCCTGAGCATGAGTTCGTGCTGCTGATAGGAGGCGACAACTGGGCTCACTTTCAGCGTTGGCGTCACTGGAAGGACATTTTGTGGCATTACAGGGTCATTGTATATCCCCGCGACGAATACCCTGGAACCATAGTCGTGCCCCTGTTGCCGATATCGAGCACGGAGATACGCCAGCGGGTAAGGCGAGGTGATAGCATCTGTGGGCTGGTGCCTGACAGTATCAGGGAGCAAGTGGTAACATACTATGGTAAAAATGACAAATGACAAATGATAAATGATAAATGCCCAATGAAAAAGAAGAACCTGTGGATGTTTGCCGCCATCCTTACCATTATTTGCGGCGCTGGTGTTGTCACCAGCTGTAGTAGTGCTAACGACAATACTGCTGCTGTTGTCAGTCCTACCGATGACTGCAGCCAGTTTGTCAATCTGACGGATGTCGTGCCCGATGCTATTTTGGAGATACGCTACTATGGTACGTATAACTTCGTCGGCACACGCATTGACGGCTACGAGGAGCCTACGGCACTGCTGACGAAGCAGGCCGCCAAAGCGCTGAAAGAAGTGAGCGATGATGTGATGGCACAAGGCTACCGGCTAAAGATCTACGACGCTTACCGTCCACAGAAAGGCGTAGACCACTTTGTACGCTGGTCAAAGGACGTCAGCGACACGAAGATGAAGTCCTACTTCTATCCCGATTTAGACAAAAGCGTACTCTTTGAGCAGGATTATATCATATTGAAGAGTGGCCACACACGTGGCTCAACCGTTGACCTGACACTTTTCGACATGCGTACGGAGAAGGAACTGGATATGGGCGGTACTTTTGACTGGTTCGGCCCCGAGAGCCATCCCGACTTCTGCGGCAATCCCGATACGGGTGAATATACTGGCGATAATTCGAAAAGTCCTGCAGAGCCGAAGCGAAGCATCACTGCCGAGCAGTTTAATAACCGAATGATTTTGCGCCGCGCGATGCTGGCCCACGGCTTCAAGCCTCTTGATAGCGAGTGGTGGCATTTCACGCTGAAGGACGAACCCTTCCCCGACACTTATTTTACCTTCCCAGTAAAAAAAATAGGTCTGTAGCTCAGATTTCTTAATGAGTCCACTTTTAGGAAGTGGACTCAATTTGTTATTCTTCAGCGCAGCGCTCGTAGTCTACGAATGCGTAGGCGTAGTCGTGGCGCTCTTCGTTGGGATGGTCTTCGCGCGCCACCTCGTGCCAGTCGTCGTAGGGTGGGAAGAAGGTGTCCGCCTGCTGTGGCTCGTCGTCAATCTCTGTTAGGCACAGGCGGTCGGCCTTGTCTAGTAGTTCCTTATAGAGGCTGGCGCCGCCGATGATAAAGATGTCCTCGTGGGGCTGGCAGGTGGCGATAAACTCGTCCCACGAGGCGAAGCACTCGCAGCCCGGCAGATGGCTGACGGTTGTCGTCAGCACGCAGTTGCGGCGGTTGGGCAGCGCTCCTTTGGGCAGGCTCTCAAAGGTGCGGCGGCCCATGAGTATGGTGTGGCCGGTGGTCAACTGCTTGAAGCGCTTCAGGTCGTTGGGCAACCAGTATATCAGTTTGTTTTGAAAGCCGATGGCACGGTTGCGCGCCACGGCAGCTATCATGGTAATCATTTCAATTCACAATTCATAATTCTCAACTCTCAACTCTCAACTCTTAATTCTCCACTACTCGTCCTCGTTGTCAATCATGCTGGCGATAGGCATCTGGCGGTTGATGGCCGAGTGGAAGGAGATGAGCGTCTGGCTGCTGGCTAGCCCCAGTGGCTGTAGACGGTCGTGGATGGTGGTGAGCAGGTCGTGGTTGTTGCGGGCATAGATTTTGATGAACATGTCGAAATTGCCGGTCGTGTAGTGGCACTCCACCACCTCGGGAATCTTTTTCAGTTCTTCAACTACAGAGTCGAAGCGCTCGGGGTCTTTCAGGTTCAGGCCTATGTAGGCACAGGTTTCGAAGCCAATCTTCTCAGGGTCGATGATAAACTGTGAGCCTTTCAGTATGCCCATGTTGGTAAGCTTCTGTATGCGCTGGTGGATAGCAGCGCCGCTGACATTGCAGCTGCGGGCTACCTCTAAGAAGGGTATGCGTGCGTCGTTGGCAATAAGCTTGAGTATCTGCTTGTCTAACTTGTCTAACTTCTGGTTTGCCATAATTCTAATGCTTATATGTGATTTAGGATATTACTGTCGTTGCTGCTGATTGATGATTTTACCGGTTGTGCCGTCGCTATACCTGACGATGTTGACACCGTGCTGCGGCTGGCTGTGGCTCTGGCCGTCAAGACTGTAGTAGGCGGTGGGTGATGGGCGCTGGGCGGCAGTAGCAGGATGGATGGCGGTGTAGGTGCCTTCTTTCACCTGGTTCACGGCATTGCCGTCGAGGGCGTAGTTGTAGATACGCATGTCGTCGATGTAGGCGCGCAGGTTGTTGCTTGCGGCATCGGTGCTATGGCCAACGTAGCAGAACACGGGCTGCACGTCGGCAGGTGTGATGGTGAGGTTGGTGGCGCTGGCCGCTTCCTGACCGTCAATGTAGATGGTGGTCTTGTCGCGGCTGATGGTGATAGCCACGTGCTGCCAGGTGACATTGGCCAGCCGCGGGGCATCGAGAGTCTGCTCGGTGGTGCCGTCGCTGATAGCGTACTGCAGGCCTTTGTTGCTGGTGGTCAGCCAGAGACGCTTGCCGAGACCGTTGCCGAAGTCGAAGATGTGCTGCCCGCTGAGGGCGCTGTTGCGCCAGTTTATCCAGAGTGTGACGGTCAGCTCCTCACTGTCGGCAATGCCATAGGGCAGCTGCAGGTATTGTGAGCCGGCAAGACTGAGAGCCTTGGCGTCTGTCTGGTGGCCGGTAACGTAAGTGGCCGTTGAGGTGCTGCCTGTCAGTGTGGCGTCGAGCAGGTTGGGCGTTAGGTCGTTGAGCTGCCCGTCGAGACTCCATTGTGCCACCAGGGATGGCGCGCCGGTGGGCTTGGCAACGACGCTCGCTGAAGGCTCCGACAGGTTGGCGCTGCGGTCGATGGCCTTGATGCGGTATTCATATTCGCAGCCCTGACGGCAGCTGTTGTCGAGGAATGTGGTTGTGGTCAGTCCGCGGGCAATGGTGTGCCACCGGTCGCTGCCGCGCTCGGCACGCAGCACCTGATAGCCGCTGAGGTCAGCCTCGCTGCTGGCCGTCCACTGCAACTCTACGCCGATGGCCGTCGGCGTGGCGGTGAGTCCTGAAGGCTGAGCCGGAGCATTGAGTTCACATTCGGCGTCGGTGGGTATGATGCGCCACAGCTGGCGGTCGCGGCTGCGTCCTGCCAGCAAGGGTTGCTGATTGATGTTCACACCGTTAGAGGTCAGCATCGACTCCAGTGTCATGTAGAGAGCGCTCTCGCGGTTGCGGATGAAGAAGAATCCGTCGCCGGCGTATTCCAGATACCACTGCTCGTTGGACGACGGCTGGTCGTTAGCCCAGGCTATGAGGTTGCCGCCGGCTTCAAGTGAGAAGTTGAGCACGTCGATATGTCGCTGGTCGTAGAGCGAACGGATGTCGTAGAAACTGTAGTCGCCGCCGATGCGCGAGCTGACGGGGTTGATGCTCCACTGTTGCTTCTTGTCGCCGGTGTCTTTCATCTGGCTGATATTCATATTGCCGTTGGCATTGCCAGCCTGTGCTACGAGCCGCTTGGTGTATTTGTTCATAATCTTATAGTCGCCATCAATGGGGTAGGGCTGCACGTCCTCGCCCCAGGTGACGTCTACCACGCGCTCGGCATTGGTCTGGCCGCGCTGGTAGCTCGTGCCGCCGGGAATCTCCATGCGGTATTCGTAACAGGGACCGTAGCCGTCGTAGTAGACGGGATGGTCGATCGATACGAATCGGTAGGCTGTAGTGGCTGCCTGCCGTTCCGACGACCCTATAAAGGCTTTCACGCGGCCGTCGTCGTGGCGGTAGACTGAGGCTGCCGTCCAATTGTTGCGATGCTCGGCATAGGAGAGACGCATGCCGTTGCGGCTGATGTCGCAGAACTCGCCGCGTGCGCGGCTGTCGAAGCCCCACCAGATGCCCACCGTCATGCCGTGCTCCAGGCCCGTCATGGCTTCTACCACGTTGTGCATCTCGTCGTTATAACCTGTCTTGCCGTCGGCCTGCAGACGGTCGTGGAAGGCAATGTAGTTGACCATCGACCCTGCCAGCTGGTGGGTGTTACCCCAGTCGTAGACATCGCTGCCGGGGGTGTACCATTGCAGGGCCTTGTCGTCGTTGAGCGTGTTGCCGCCGGCAATGGCAATACCCTCCATGTTGGCGGCGTAGGCTTCGCGGAGCTTGCGGGCAACGGCAGCCTCGTTTTGTGCCGTTCCCTGTATCAGGTTGACGTCGGCGTCGTAGTCAGGCTCGTTGAAGGGCGACACACCTACGATGGGGTGCTCTGTATTGGCTTTCATCCAGCTGACGTGAGCGTCGATGACGGCAGCCCACCGGTTGATGTTGGCCTGGTGGTTGGTGGTGTAGTAAGCATTGATGTTAGGCCCGCTGTGGCCGTCGGGGCGGTAGCCGTTGTCGCAGTTGAACACCAGCGGCAGGTCTTTGCTCACCTTGTCGAACAGCCGTGAGCGTGTCTGCAGACCCTCAATCTGGTCGACGGTGAGCGACACATCGTTCACCAGTGGTTTCAGCACTCGGAAGGAGGTGCGGCCAATGCCTACGTTCTTGCTCCCCATGTGGTTGACGCCTTTCATCAGGTTCTGCTCGTTAATCCATGCCAGGTCGAGCCCCCAGGTGGGTGTAAAGCGTTGTCCGTCGGCCTTGATGGAGAAAGGCACGAGTACGTCGTTCGGCGTTGCCGCTGGCTTAAGGATACTCCATGCGCTTACGGGGCGCTCTCCCGTCTGGCCCGTGGCCGAGAGGCAACCGAGTGCCATATATGTACCAAGTAGTAGTTTCTTCATGTGTCTTAGGTGTTTACTTATCACTTATCACTTATCACTTATCGCTTATCACTTATCGCTTATCGCTTATCACTTATCACTTATCGCTTATCACTTAGTCTTCGCCGCAGGCGAAGCCGCGTAGCTGATGTTCAAGGCATACGACCGCCTGAGTGCCTGCTTCACATCGTTGATGACGGCCATAGGCACGTCGCGGTCGGCCTCGATGCTGACGGTCATCCGCTCCAGGTCCTCGCCGCTCAATCCTTGGCGCTCCTGGTCTATGAAGCGGGCAATGTCGGCTACGGTGGCTACCTCGTTGTTGAGTTGTATCTGATAGTCGTCGGTGGAACCGTCCAGGGGCTTACCTATATATATGTGTATAACAGATGCTTTGTGGGCTACCTTTTCTACCTCGGTGCCGGCGGGCAACTGATAGGTTACCTTCTTCTCTACGTCGCGCATGTGGGTGACTATCATGAAGAAGAAGAGCACGGTGAAAATCAAGTCGGGCAGCGACGCCATGTTCAGCTCCGGCACATTGTGGTCGGGGCGGCGGAAGTGGCGGCGTAGCTTTAATTCACTGTCCATCAAGCTCTATTTACTATTTACAGATTTACTATTTACTATTTATTGCCTGCGCGGTAGCCGCTCGGTGCTTTGCGACGCTTGCTACCAACGGGATGCTAGAAATTATTCACTCTTCACTTTTCACTTTTCACTAGCGTAGCGTTTCACTCACCCTTGGTGTGCATTTCAGCGGCTTGTAGGCGGCCACGATGGCGTTCTGTAGTTGGAAGTAGGTGTCGTAGGTAGTCTCCGGTGCCGTCTCTATGGCTATGACGCGGTGCTTGGGATTGACGGCGGCAAACTTCCTTACCTCCTGCTCTATGCGACTGATGCCAATGCTGTCGCCGTTGAGCGTCATCTGGTTGTTGGCGTCGATGACGATGGTCAAGATGTCTTCCTGCCGTATGTCTGCCACCTGTTCCTCTTCCTGGGGCGGTGGCGGCAATTGGCGATGCAGTCCCTTCCCGGCATCCATCGACGAGGTTACCAGGAAGAATATCAACAGCATGAACGAGATGTCGGCTGTTGATGAGGTGTTTAGCGACGGCACTTCGCTACGCCGACGATGACGGAACATAGACAAATCAGTATCAGTGATGTATAGATAAACATATCGGTGAGCCTAAGCCATAGCGTGTCGGTAAAAGGCTGGCCGTTGGAAACTACAGGCTGCGTGGAGCCAAAGAGGAAGGTGACGAGTAGCGTGACGGCTACCACGGCCGTCGTGGCGTAGCCGAGCATCGATGTGTGGCGTGCCGCCAGCGTGTCGTCAGTTCGTTCATGGGTCATCACACCATGCACGGCCGACCATAGGGCGGCAGCTATAGCCACCGCCAGCAGGACATACATTGTCCACAGCACTATGTCAATCAGCAGCGAACCCTCCATGTTATTTACTATTTACAGATTTACTATTTACTATTTATTACCTGCGCGGTAGCAAATTTTTCACTCTTCACTTTTCACTCTTCACTTTCATAATGGTGTCGAGCAGCGATACCACCGACTCCTCCATCTGCGACGTCAGGTGCTCAATCTTCGACGTGATGTAGCTGTAGAACAGCTGCAAGATGAGCGCCACGACGATGCCGAAGATGGTGGTGATGAGCGCCACCTTCATGCCCGAGGCCACGATGGTGGGGCCGATGTCGCCAGCTATCTGTATCTGCTCGAAGGCCATCACCATGCCGATGACCGTACCGAGGAAGCCCAGCGACGGCGCCATGGCAATAAACAGCTTGATCCACGACGTGCCCTTCTCCAGCTTCGCCGTCTGCACGGAGCCGTAGCTGTAGATGCTGCGCTCGATGTCGTCCATCTGCTCGTCGATATGCATCAGTCCCTGGTAGCAGATGCTCGCCACCGGGCCGCGGGTGTTACGGCACAGAGTCTTAGCACCCTCGATGTCGCCGTTGCTGACGCGCTCGTCGATGTCGCTCATCAGTTTCTTGGCGTTGATTTCCGATAGCGTCAAGTAGGTGATGCGCTCAATACAGAACGCCAGTCCCAACACCAGTGCCAGGGCTACCAACGACATAAACAGCGGTGTGCCGTCGATGAATAGTTTCTTCAGTTGGAAGTGCATGCCCCCCTCGTCGGCCATCAGTTCAACAGCCTCGTCGGCGGGTACGGCCTGTCCGTATGCCGTCTGGGCAATAGCAGCAATGCCTACTATTGCAACCAAACCGATAAGCTTCTTCATTGTATCTTTCAATCTGTTATCAATTTGGTTGCAAAAGTAGGCATTTTCCGCGAGACTGCCAAATTTCTTAATATTATTATAGAATTATATCGTCATATTTCATCAGGTACGTGTCGTACTGTGTGACAAACGGACGGTAAGCCTGCGGCACGTTGGCCGGCGGCATGAACAGCGCCTTGGCCTGCTCCGGCCATCGGTCGCCCTCTATGCGGTAAAGCTTGAAGCGCCCGTTGACACGCCCCTCGCTGTTGGTGGCGTAGGGGAACGCCGTGCGGCGGAACTTCGGTCCCTGTCCGCTGACGGCGGCATTCACCGTGAGTACGATGCCGCGGTCGGTCTGTTCGAAGTTCAGGTTCAGCGAGTCGCCGACGACGAGCAGGCCGTTGCCTAAGCTGTCGGTGAACAGGGCGGCGTCAACGCCCATGCGGTTGCCTTCGAAGTAGAGGTCGCCCTGGCGCTTGCCCCAGAGACCGTAGCGGTTAGCCCTAAAGCGGCCGGGGTAGGAGGGGTAGGGGCCTTGGCCGGCCCACTGCACGCGGTCGATGCGCTTGTCGAGCAGGAATGCCAGTCCCAGCTCGGCGCGGAAGACGTCGGCGCTGTCGGGTGTCAGGGTGAATGTCACCTCCTCGCCGCCGTCTGCCAGCGGTGTGCGCTTAACATCGGCACTCACCTGCCGGTTGTCGATGGGTAGGAGGTATTTCTCCGGCAAACGTCCCTTCTGGGTGACCTTTTCGGCCAGCGTCGCTTTACGACCGGCGCGCACCAGCGGGCCTTGCTGTATCATGTCGGTGCCGCTGTCGCTGTTAGTTGGCTTGTTGACAAAGCCGCTGTTCGTCCATAGCAGCCGGGGCTTGTTCAGTACAAAGCTCTGGCGGAGGAAGGTGTAGCCTTGGGCGTCGGTGATGTCGAGTTGTAGGAGTGCCAGCCCCTGTTGCTGCGGCAGGTTGAGGGTGTAGACCGTGGAGTCGTGGGGCGCGCAGTCGGGGCTGAAGGCGCCGCGGGCTACGGTGTCGCGGTTGTTGGTGAGTGCCCAGTGGAAGGCGACGTTGTCCTTGAGGTTGAGGAAGTCGTAGCGGTTCAGGATGGTGAGGCGGGCGGTGGCGGCGGGGACTGCGCTGGTAGCGCAGTTTACGTGACGGACGAAGGCGCGGGCGTAGTTGTGCTGCAGCTCGAAGTAGTTGGGCAGCGGCGTGCGGTCGGCATAGAGCAGGCCGTCGGTGCCTTTGTTGCCAAACATCTCGAAACCGCCGTCGGGAGCGGTGTACACCTTCTCCTCGTAGCCATAGCGCTCGCCTTTCTCCTGAGGCTTCTCGCTTATCACTTCTTGCGTCTCTGCGGTGGCAAGCGAGCAAAGCGCTTGCCTCTCGCTACCAAACGGCATGCCTTGGTCTACCCATTCCCAGACAGAGCCGCCGGCGATGCCTGGTGTGCGCTGGATGATTTCCCACTGGCGGTCGTGGTCTTCAAAGGAGGTGCCGAGGGTGTGGCAGTATTCGGTGAAGATGACCGGACGGTCCAGCTGCTGGTAGAAGCCCGCAATCTGATCTGTGGTAGGGTAGTGGGGGGCATAGATAGGAGCCGAGACCTTTTCCAAGGGGCGGGAAGATGGGTTGCTCTGCTGCATGAGCTTGCGGAAGTAGCTGCCCACCTGCGGATAGCAGTAGGGACGCGAGGCGTCGAGTTCAGTCTTCACGAAGTCGCCCAGGCGTATGCAGATGTTGGTGAGCGGGTTCTCGTTGCCGAGACTCCAGATGAGCACCGAGGGGTGGTTCTTGTCGCGGCGGATGGTGGCCTGCGCGCGTTGCTGTAGCACGGGGTAGAACTCCTCCTTCTGCAGGTTCTTGTCGCCGAATCCGAAAGGCACCTCGTCGATGACGTAGAAGCCCAGCGAGTCGGCCAGCTCATAGAACCGCGGCTCGCGGGGGTAGTGGCTGGTACGTATGTAGTTGACGGAGGCCTCCTTCATCAGGCGCATGTCGCGGAGGGTAAGGTCGTCAGAAACGACCTTCACCGTCTGCGGGTCGGTGCTGTGACAGGTCACGCCGCGCAGCTTGATGGGCCGGCCGTTGAGTTTCAGCACGGCGCCGTCGATGGTCAGTTCGCGGAAGCCGAACTTATGCTCAAAGCGTTGCAGCGTCTTGCCCTTCTTTGTGAGTGTTGTGCGGAGGGTATATAAATAAGGTGTCTCCGCCGTCCATAGGTGTGGGGCGTCGACCATCAGCCTCTGCCATTCAGCCTTCGAAGGTTCACGCTTCAGGCTCTTGGCCTTCGGCGTTCCATTGGCCGTGCCTACCACCTTTCCTTGGGCGTCCAGAATTTCGTGGGTCACCGTTGCCCCCTCGCCTGCCACCTTTGTCTCAACGTTCACCTCGCCGCTGTTTTTCGTAGTAATGGTCAGGTCGCTGAGGTGCGTCTCAGGTACGGCCATCAGCGTCACGTCGCGGAAGATGCCGCAGGGTGCCCAGTCGTCGTTATAGTCGAAGTCGCTGCCAGGAAACTGAGTGATGACGCGCATGGCGAGCTGGTTTGGGTTTCCGGCTTTTAAATGGTCGGTAATGTCAAACAGTGCCGTGTTATAGCCCGAGCGCCACGAGCCGGTGGCCTTGCCGTTGACAAACAGGTCGTAGCCGTAGAGCACACCGTCGAGGCGCAGCACGATACGCTTGCCCTTCCATTCTCGGGGCAGGTTGAACGACGTGCGGTAATAGCCCGTCAGCGGCAGCGCCTTGTCGTAGCTCGGCTGGCTGAAACCGTACTGCTCCCAGCAGCCGGGTACGGGAATCTTGCCCCACGTTTCATCCAGCGCCGGCACCGTCGTGTCGTCGCTGATGCCTTTCACCACCTTCAGGCTCCACTCGCCGTTGAGGCTTCGCATCATTGCCGGGTCGGTGACGGGCAGTATGCCCTGAAAAGCATCGCGCACCTGGGCATCAGAGGTGAGGGGTGAGGCATCGCGCACCTGGGCATTAGAGGTGAGGGATGAGAGGTAAGAGGTGAGAGCAATGACTGCTATTATAAAATGCTTCATAGCTTCTTATACTTTAGGTCAATCTTCGTGTACTTTCTCTCTCGCGGATTGTTCCAGTGCTCAAAGAGTCCCTGCGGCGCAGTCAGCGCCCGGCCTTGCTGCTTGTACACCGTGCCGCTCGGGGTGTTGGGAATGCTGGCCGCCTCGCGTAGGTATTCGTCGCAGTAGTTCAGACTCTGAAACTCTGGCCATTCGCCAATGATGATGTCCATGGCCACGGCGTCGCAGGCCACCTCGTCCTGACTGACGATGAGCGAGCATGCCCAGTCGCCGTTGAAGGGTTCCTTCATCCATTTGGGGTTGGGAGCGCCGTTGACGTCGCGCGAGCCGTAGGTGCCGTCGATGAGCAGCAGCAGGGCCTTGCCACCCATGTCTTTATGTGTGAGCCAGTCTACGAAGGTTTTGTATTGCGGCTTGCCGCCGCGCTTGTCCTGGCTGATGTTGTTGTGGGCGTTCTGCCGCCAGAGCAGGTTGATGTCCGTGGCGCCATACCAGTTCTTCGTGGTCAGCGTCACGCCCGGGCCGTTGTGGGTCTTCAGCAGCGCCGAGTTGATCAGGTAGTCGGCATCGACGATACACTTGGCCAGTCCGCGGGCCATCTTGCCGTTGTCTACCGAGTAGACAATCTGTTCGGGGTAGTACTCGCACTTCTCACGGCCGTCGCCGCCGATGTTGTCGATGAAGCGCACCTTGGGGAACTCCCTGTATACCTTATTATATATACTGTCGGTGATGGCTCGCGACGGTTCGCAGAGCACGATGTCCTGCTGGCGCACGCCGCCGTCGCTTACCAGCGAGCGCACCAGTGCCAGTGTGACGAAGGGCGAGGAGTTGAGCTCTATGGTGTCGTGGTGAGTAATGGCATTGTTCATGTTCAGTTTGATGGCGATGCTTTCGCCCTTCTTATAGCCTCGGTTGCCGCGGCCGTGGGTTTTGTTGAAGTGCCTGAAGAGTGCCTGCCATGCCTTCTTCGCCGTGGCCTCGCCTGTCAGCTGCATCACCGCCTCGGCTATCATCAGGTCGGCCTTCTGCTGGTCGTTCCAGCGGTCCTCTACCCACAGGCCGGTGTGGCCGTCCCATTTGGCCACCCCCGGCGCATGCACCCACGCCACGCGACCGGGATGGATGCCGCGGCCCACGCCCATCGGCTGGTTAGGACCTACGAAGAGCTTCGGCTTCGGCTGAGGCCCAAACTCGCCGAAGAACAGACGGTCGCGGTTGATGGGTTCCGACAGCAGCTGGATAGTAGTCGACGGCCCTAAGTCGGGGTCTTTCCATGAGCACAGCTGCCACACAACGTTGCCGTTCTTGTCCACCTCGATGGCCTGCACGGGGGCGTGGGCAGTGTCCATAAGTGTCTTGTTCCACTCGTTATACCAGTTGTTCACGATGTGTCCGCCGTCCTTCAGGCGCACGGTCTTCTGCGGCTGTGTAATGCCGTATTTCGTTACGTCCATCTGCCACACCGTCTGCCCTTGGCGGTTAATCTCCTGTATCAGGCCCTTGCGACCGGTAATGAGCAGATGGCCCGTCTTGGCAATCTCCTGCACCGACCAGGGCAGCATGCCCTGTTTCTGTGCAGAGCCCGCCCCGCTGTTGCCGCTCCATCGGTCCACCTCCTTGCCGTCGCTGGTAAACTCGTGGATACAGCCCATGGCCATGTTGGCAATGAGCAGCGTGCCGCGGCTGCTGAGGCGCGCGTTGCGGAACTGTCCGTGCACGGAGCCTTTCTCGTTGTAAGGCACCTGGAACTCACGCACGATGCGGCACTGGGGAATCTCCATCACCACGCACTTTGCCGGCTTGCCGTTCTGCACAAACACCACGTGAGAGCGGCCTATGGGCTGAGCCGTGTGAATCTCCGTGCCCTCCGGCGCTGCATACTGCCAGAGCGTCTGGCCGTCCTTGTCCACCTCGGCCACGCCATACTGGTGAGCCACCAGAATGTGGCCGTCGCTCATGAGCACGGCGTCGCTGATTTCGCCGCGTTTCAGCTGGTCTTGGTAGCTCCAGGCCACCTGTCCGTCCTTGACGATGAACATGCGGCGCTGCTTGCTCTGGCCGGCATAGAAGAAGTTGTGGCGACTGAGGCTCTCGTCGGGAGCCGTCGCCGGTTGCGCCGTGGCGCTGGCCACACTGAAGATGGTGGCCGTCATGAGTGCGAAAAATCTTTTCATAGTGTTTTGATGCTTTTGTTCTTGTTATGTCATTGTTATGGGTTGACGTACTTTTTGCCGCCCAAGATGTAGATACCTTTCCTTGCCGTGGTTGTGCGCTGGCCGTTGAGGTTGTAGATGGGTGATGGCTGTTGGGTGATGGGTGATGGCTGTTGGGTGATGGGTGATGGGTGATGGGTGACGGGTGATGTGATGGCATTGGTACCACCGTCGGCTATGGTGGCCTCGATGTCGTAGATGTGGCATCCGCTGGTGTTCTTCACGTAGATGTCAATCTTGCCGTCAGCGTCGGCCACGCTTGCCGGCAGCGTCCAGTCGTGCCATGTGTAGGTATCCTTGGCGTCGGGTGTAAAGTTGTCGCCTATGCGCATCAGGTTGCCGCCCGTGTCCATGACATAGATGCCCACGCCGCGTCCGCTGCCGCTGCGGTGCGACTCCACGCTCATGGTAATGTCGGCACCCACCACCACGTTGGGAATATAGAAGCAGTATGGCGGGTTGTTGCCGATGCCCAGCCACAGGTATTGCTTGCCGGCATAGGTGCCTATGTCCGTCGAGCCATAGTCGGCGGCGATGGCCAGAGCGCGCCCTTGGCAGTAAGTGTTGTTAAACATCAGCCCTTGCAGCTCGGCTATCGGCTGTCCGTTGGCCGTCACCTCGCCCGCCTGGTTGTCCTGTAGCCAGAAGCAGCGGTTGTCTACGGGTGTCGACGAGTTGAGGTATTCCTGGTCGCTCCATCCCGTGTCGTCGCCGGCATTGGCGTCGGCGGTGAGATTGTCGATGGTCTGTCGGCTCCACTGCGTGAAGTCCCATCGGCGCACGCTGCCCTTAGCCTGCTCGCCTGAGCGGCAGGTCACGCTGATGCTCGCCGGCAAGCGGTCGCCCTTGGCATTGGTGAGTATGAAGTTCATTTGGTAGCTGCCTGCCTCGTGGAACGCGCCCCTGACGCTCAGCGTGGGACTCCCGTCGCCCTCGGCTGCCCATGTTATGCCTTGAGGCAAACCCTCCTGGCGGGTGCCGTTAAAAGTGTAGCCAGTGTACTCCACCTTCACGGTGTTGGTGGTGGTGAACGTCCAGCTGACAGCCTCGTCGGCCTTTACGACCAGCTGCTTGCCGGCGTCGCTCATCTGCGGCGTGTCCTTATCCTCTAAGTAATAGCCTAAGTGCGGCGGCTGGTTGTAGGCCGTGTTCTGCCAGCAGACGCCCATGCGGTAGGTGTGGTCGTGCATCAGTGTCGGCACGCGATAGGCAGAGGGAATGTTGGTCGTGTAGACGGCGAGACAGGTCTCGGCGTCGCTGGCTCTGTAAAGTATCACCTCTTCGCGCCAGTCGCCCAGGATGTCGGCCGAGAGACAGGGCGTGTTCTTAGTGCCGTTGCAGGTGCTGCTGGGGCCGTAGTCGGCAAACGTGATGAGCCTTGTGACGGCTGTTTTGCTCCACTTGTCAATCTTGTTGCCGTCGAGCAGTTCCTCCTGCAGGTCGCCGTCCCAGAAGATGCGGAAGTTGTTCGAACCGATCGTGTTTGATATAGCTTCACCGTTGATGGCGCTGCGTGCCACCTTGTCAGAACTCCAGAACAGCGAGCCCCGCACGTCGGCGCCGAACTTGCCGGCAATGCCGCGGCCGTTGTCAACGCCCTCCGGGCCGCCCTTGAGCAGTATCTCGCCCGTGGCGGCGTCGTGCAGGTCCCAGGCGTAGGTGCCTTTCTCCTCGTGCACCTGAAACATCTCCAGTCCCGGTCTGTCGGGGTTGTGGTCGGCCAGGTGGAGGGCGTCGCCGTGGCCGAAGCCCGTGCCGTAGAGCAGGCGCCCGTCATCGTCGAGAGCCGCTGCGCCCCAGATGACCTCGTCGCGGCCGTCGCCGTCAACATCGGCTACCGACATGTTGTGGTTGCCATTGCCATACATCGTGCCGCTGCCGCCGCCGCTGGTGGGCTTGCAGCCGGTAAAGGTCTTGGTGGAGCCTTTGCCGTCGGCGTCGTAGGTGGTCAGTTTATAGCTCGTCCTCGTGGCGTGGGCGCTCAGCCACCGCTGCTTCAGCTGCTTGCCGTCGAAGTCTACGGCCCAGATATAGGCATAGGTGTAGTAGCCGCGGCTGAAGATGCCGCTGGCGGGCTTGTCGGCGCCGTCGAGGTGAGCCACGGCTGCCAGATAGCGCTCGCCGCGGTTGCCATAGCTGGCATAGTCGCTCCTGCCGCTGCGGTCGTCCCAGTTGAAGGTGCCGGTGGGTGCGCCGCCGTAGCCTGTGTCGCGGTTGGGATTATAGAATATGGTATGCAGGGCCTCGCCGGTCATTCCGTTGAACACGGTGAGCCACTCCTGTCCGCCAATGATTTTGCCGTCGCCGTTGCGGTGGTCGGCGGTGTTAGAGGCGTTCTTGATGGCGGTCTCCGTGGCCGCCTGGTTGACGTAGTTGCCCTGGCCGTCCTTCGACCCGGGGGCGGTCTTCACCATCAGTTCGGCGCGGCCGTCGCCGTCGAAGTCGTAGACCATAAACTGCGTATAGTGTGCTCCGGCGCGTATGTTCTTGCCTAGGTCTACACGCCAGAGTAATTTACAATTTGACGATTTGCCATTTACAGTTTCTTGTGTGCCGTCGGCGTGTATCTTGTAGCAGTCGATGAATACGTTGTCGGTCTTTCCCCCCTGCGAGTTGTCCTTGGCGTTCGACGGGTTCCACTTGACGAATATCTCATACTTGCCGTCGCCGTCTACATCGCCCACCGAGCAGTCGTTAGGGTCGTAGGTGCCACCGTTCTCGCCGCGTGCCGGACGGCTGAGCACCAGCTTCAGGTATCGCTGTGTCCACGGCCTGACGGCAGCCGTGGTGTCCTGCGCCACGCCGCCTGTGTGGGTCACCACCTGGAATGTGTCGCTGCTCTTCGCCCCGGCGTCGGTATAGTTGGTGGCATAGAGGTCGGTAGCCACGCGCTGGCCGTTGCGTAAGAGTTCGAAGCTGGTGCCTGGGGCGTCGTTGGCTAAGTATCGCCACGACACAAACATGCCGCCACCCGAGGCGGCGGGCAGCGCTATGAGTCCGCGGTCGAGTTTCTCAAGCTGCGTCGGTGGCGTAGACTGCGCCCATGTTGCTGTCGTTGCTCCGGCGAGGGCGGCCGCCAGGAGCAGGTGGCGTAAGGTTTGTCTGTTATGCATATCTTGATATATTTTGTAAGATTTGTTTGTAATGGTGTTTGTAGTGTGGGCCTGTGGCCTATAATATAATGTTTTTCGGTGTCGTCTTATTGTCATTAGGTAAAGGAAAGGCCTCGTCTCCCGACGCTGCCTTTCCGTGTTTAGAACTATAGACCTAACTATTAAACTAAATAACTATAACAAACTACTAAAAATCTTTCTTTTTTTTCATGTTTCATCGGGTGATGAGTGTTAGGTGTTAGGTGATAGGTGTTAGGTGATAGGTAATGGGTGTTAGGTGATGGGTGTTAGTACCCGGGGTTCTGCCATGCCCGTTTCTGCTCATCGGTCAGGTTAGAGCCGTCCTCGTTCTGCAGGGCGTCGATGAAGCTCTGCGGAATGGGTCGCAGTTCATGCTTGTTGGCCGTGATGTTGGCACGTGCCTCGGGGTTGAACGCCTTGGCGCGGCTGATGAGCAGCCCTGCGCGCGAGAGCTCCTCCCAGCGGTTCCACTCGCCCAGCAGTTCGCGTGTGCGCTCGTTGAAGATGAAGTTCAGCATGCGGTCGTAGTCGCTGGTGGCGCCGATGGCCGTCAGAATGTCTTCATCCTCTTGCGGCAGCTGGCTGTAGCTGGCTATCTGCAGGCTCGATGCGTCGGTAGTCTCGGCAATGCCTGTGGAGAGGTAGTAGGTGTTCTTGTGCAGGTGCGATGCGTAGTAAGCCTCGCTCATGGTCAGGGTCTTGCCGCCGGCATCCTTACAGTTGGAGTTGTTGCCGGCAATGGAGTTGTCGGCCATGCCGCCGTCGGCCTTGAGGAACGCCATCGAGCCGTCGGTGTAGTACGAGCGGTCTTCGCCTTTCTTCCACTGTCCGCGGGCGCGGAGGATGTTCACCGTCTGCAGGGCCTCCTGATACTTACCCTGTCGCACCTGAGCCTCGGCCTTGACGAGGTAGGTCTCGCCAGTGCGTGCCATGATGACGTCGCGGTGGGCGTCGCCCTTCTCTGCCGTTCGGCTGCCGTCGGCGGTCTTGTTGATGCCGCAGAAGACGTTCGACGTGGCCGTGTTGCCGCTGACGCCGTAGTTGTAGAGCACGTACTGGCCGTTCATGAAGTTGACAAAGGCGTTGGGCACCCACTTGCCCGTTTCGGGGTTGATGAATGTGTGGGCCTGTCCGCCGCGTCCGAAGGTGCCGTAAGGCTCGCCGTCGAATCGGTGGTCGCTCTTCTTGTTGAGGATGAAGATGGCTCCCTGGTCGCCGATGGCGGGACACTGTGCGTCGGTCAGTCCGTAGGTCGACTTCATACCCTTCGTCACGTTGCCGTCCTTGTCAACGGTGTCGTCGGCCTTCATCTGCTGGTTGTTCAGGCCGTAGACGGTCTTGAAGGTCTTCCACATACGTGCGTCGTTCACGTTGTCGAAAGCCGAGTAGGTGTACTCCGTAGGTCGGCAGCGCTGGAAGTCCATCTCGCCGATGTAGGCGCCGCGCTTGATCCATCCGCCGGAGAAGTTAGAGAACTGCGGCGAGAAGTAGTTATATGTGCGGTTGCCGAAGCGTCCCTGTGTGGTGGCGTCGGCATTGTGCTCGGCGGCCATGAGAATCTCCGACAGATTCTCGTTGGGGCAGTTCACACCCGTCCAGTTGGCAAAGAGGTCGGCATAGTCGGCTGCCAGGGGGCAGGCGGCGATGACCTCGTCGCAGAGTGCGATGACGCGGTTCAGGTCGGCGTTCTTGTCGTAGGCGCTGTTCCACGAGCTGCAGCGCTCGCTTTGTCTGAACAGCAGGGCCTTGGCCAGGAAGTGTGCGGCGGTGTACTTCGTCCACGTGCCGTTGCCGCGCCATTTCGATGTAGGCAGCAGGTTGTAGGCCTGCTCCAGGTCGGCGATGACCTGGCTGAGGGTTTCGTCCTCGCTGGCGCGTGTGTAGCTCTTCTTCACGTCGCCGTTGGCTGGCTCGGTCTGTATGACCACGCCGCCGTACTGCGCAAACAGTCGGTAGTAGTTGTAGCCTCGCAGGAAGTAGGCCTCGCCCAGAGCCTTGTTGCGGCTGTCCTCATCGCTCACCTGTGCGGCTTTGGCTATGACGAGGTTGGCCGTCGAGATGCCGTAGTACATCTGGTTCCAGAGTCCGGAGACCGGCGGACAGTTGTTGTTGGCCGCGCCGAGGGCCGTGGTGCAGTCAAGGGGCTGCAGGCGGTTGTCGTAGGTGTTCCACGGCTCGGCGGTCAGATCGGCGCCGTTGGTAAACTCGTCGCATCCGTAGAGGGTGATGCCGTAGGCCCACTCGTAGCCGAAGTGCCAGCGTATGTTACCATAGAGCCCGGCGGCCATGGCCAGTGCGCCGTCTCCCGTTTCCAGCAGTGCGTCGGTATAGAGGTGGCCGGCATCCTCCTTGAGGAAGTCGCTGCTGCAGGCGTTCATGCCTATCAGCGTTGCCGCTGACAATGCACCGCAAACTATTTTATTGCTGATATATCTCATGTTATTTACGATTTGACAATTTTCTATTTACTATTTATTTACTATTTAGCCATTTAGCTATTTCAGCGGTAGCAAATTCTTCACTCTTCATTTAGCATTTATCATTTAGCGAAGCGCTCAGAAGTCCACCTGCAGTCCCACGGTGAATCCGCGGTTGTAGTAGGTCCATCCGGTGTCGAGGTCCATGAAGTCTACCGAAGAGTAGAGCATGCCCAGGTTCTTGCCCTGTATGTAGACCTTGACGTTGCTCAGGCCGATTTTCTTGATGAGCGCCTGGTCGAAGGTGTAGCCTAGCGAGAGGTTGCGCACCTTGATGAACGACGCATCCTTGAATCCCAGCAGGCTCGAATAGGAGTCGCCGCCGGCGGTGCTGTAGACGGGTTTCTGCCACTCGGCGCCGGTGTTGTCGGGGCGCCAGTAGTCAATCTCGCGCTGCTGGTACATACCCAGCTGGCCCTCGCCGCCGGTAGCAATCATGTACTTGAAGCGTCCCTGCAGCTCGATGCTGAGCTCGATGCCTTTCCACGAGAAGGTGTTGGTCCATCCGGCCGTCAGTCGCGGGTTCTTGTTGCCCAGGATTACACGGTCCTTGTCGGTAATCTTGTAGTCGCCGTCCTGATCGACGGGGCGCACGCTGCCGGCGGTGAACTTATGGCCGTTCTCATTAAACTTAGCCATCTCCTCGGCGTCGCTCTCCTGCCAGATGCCGTTGGCCTCGTAGCCATAGTGCACGGCTATCGACTCGCCTATGAACCAGGCGTTGTTGATGTCGTCTTCCTTACCGTTGGAGAGTTCCTCAATCTTGTCCTTCTGCCAGGCGAAGTTCAGGTTCGACTGCCACATGAAGTCCTTCAGCATCACAGGTATGGTGTTCAGCGTCACCTCGATACCCTTGTTGCTGGTTTTACCCACGTTGGCCATCATCGAGGGGTAACCCGTCAGCGAGGGTATGGTCATGGCCATGAGCAGGTCCTTGGTGGTAGAGGTGTACAGGTCGATGGTACCGCCGATGCGGCCCTTGAGGAAGCTGAAGTCTACGCCGATGTTCCACTGCGTGGTCTTCTCCCACGAGAGGTTCTTGTTAGGCATGCGGTTAGAGCTGTTGCTGTAGTAAGGCTCGTTGGTGACCAGTATCTGGCTGTTGCCCGTGCTGAAGGGCATCCAGTAGGAGGCGATGACGCCCAGGGTACCGTAAGGGTCGACGGCCGAGTTGCCCGTCACGCCGACGCCGAAGCGCACCTTCAGCTGGTCGATCCAGGTGACGCTCTTCATGAAGTTTTCCTGCTCCATGCGCCATCCTAAGGCCATCGATGGGAAGAAGTCCCACTTGTTGCCCTCGGCCAGTACCGACGAGCCGTCCCATCTGGCCGATGCCGTCAGCAGATAGCGCTCGCGGAACGAGTAGTTGATGCGTGCCATGTACGAGCTCAGGGCGTACTCCCTCAGTTCGGTGCCCATCGAGGCTTTGTAGGCCGACTCGGTGATGTCGATGGCGCCCATGTTGTTCCACAGGAACGAGCTCATGGGATACTTCTCGCCATGCATGTTGCTGGTTTCGCGGTTGCTCTTCGATGCCGACTGCAGCAGCGTCAGTCCGAAGGTGTGGTCCTTGATGGTGCGGTTGTAAAGCAGCATGTTGTCCAGCGTCCATGCAAAGTTGCGGGTGTCGTTGCGCGTGGCGTAGTTGTTGCCGCCGCCGCGGGCTGCCGAGCTGCTGTCGATGAAGATGCCCTGGCGGTAGAAGCGGAAGTCGGGGCCAAACTGTGTCTTCCACTGCAGACCCTGCAGCGGCTCCCAGATCTTGCCGAAGTCAAGCTGTGCGTAGAAGCTGCCTAAGACGCGGTAGGTTTCGCGGTTGTTGGTCGACTTTGTCCACTCGTCAATGACGGTGTACGTGTTGGTAGTCGAGCCGCCGGGCATGAGTATGATGGCGCCATTGTCGTCGTAGGGCAGTGTATAGCGCAGGATGCTCTTCGCGGCGCCGTAGATGTCGGTAGGTCCGGAGTTTGACGACTGACCGGTGCGGTCGAAACCGTATTCCCACTTCGAGTAGGAGGCGTTGAGCGAGCCGCCGGCCTTGAACCACGGCGTGGCCTGGATGTCGGCAGCGGCCGAGAAGTTGTAGCGTGTAAACTGCTGACCCTTCTGCGTACCTTTATTATCAAAGTATCCGAAGGAGACGTTGCCGCTGGCATTCTTGCTGCCGCCGCGGGCGCTGAGGGTGTGCTCCTGAGTGACGCCGGTGCGGGTGACCATGTCGGTCCAGTCGGTGTCGGTCACCTTGGAGGGGTCCCAGGTGCCGCTCTCCCAACCCTTGGCAATGTTGTTCCACGCCACCTCGTCGCCCGAGAAGAACGACTTGTCCTGCTCCATCGTAGGCTGGTCGCCGGGGGTGTACTTGTCGGGGGCGGAGTTATAGTACGCCCAGCGGCGCCACGTGATATAGTCGCTGGCGCTGAAGGCCGGACTCTTGTCGACAATCTTCTGGAAGGTCATCGAGCCCGAGTAGCTCAGCTGCGTCTTGCCCTCCTGGCCGCGCTTGGTGGTGATGAGCACCACGCCGTTGGCGCCGCGGCTACCGTAGATGGCCGTCGAGGAGGCATCCTTCAGAATGTCGATCGACTCGATGTCGCGAGGGTTCAGGGCCTCGATGCCGCCACTCTGCAGGGGCACGCCGTCGACCACATAGAGCGGCTCGCTCGATGCGTTGAGCGAGCGCGTACCGCGAATCATGATGCTGCCGATGGTGCCGGGGCGCTCGCTCGAGGTGATGTCTACACCGGCAGCCTTGCCCTGAAGGGCTTCAAAGGCGTTGCTGACGGGCTTGGAGTTGAGCTCCTTCTCGCCTACGCGCGTCAGGGCGCCGGTGACGTCGCTCTTGCGCTGCACGCCGTAGCCTACCACCACCACCTCGTCCAGCAGTTGCTTGTCTTCCTCCAAGGTGACGCTAACCTGGCTCTTGCCGCCAACGGCCACGTTCTGAGTGCGGTAGCCAACGTAGGAGATGGCCAGCGTGGCGTTCTGGGGCACGCGCTGCAGGGTGAACTTTCCGTTGAAGTCGGTCACCGTGCCGGTGGTCGTTCCCTTTACTAAGACGCTGGCGCCGATAATGGCCTCGCCCTGTGCGTCTGTCACTGTTCCGCTCACACTGCCCTGGGCCATGGACGCCGTAGACCATACAGCGAACAGAGCCAGCAGGAGGAGACGGAAGCAATGTTTTAGGTTAGATTTTCTGTTTCCTTCCATGTTGATTTGTTTTTAAAAGGTTTGTAGTTTTTTATTGTTAATTAAGTGTAGGCTTTAGTCTGTGGAATAACAGCATGGATTCCGATGCAAAGGTAAGGAAGTTTCCTTAAACGGCGGGGGCATTTTTTAGTCGAAAATCGTACATTTTTTCGTCAACAGGTGTTTGATTTTAGTTTTTTTGTTTTTCAGTTTTTATTTTAGTTGCTATCCGTCATCCGTCAGCTTTCTTTATAATATGCTTGTTTTCAGTATGTTATAGGCTGACGGATGACTGGACGGCTGACGGATGTTTTTCGGTCAAAGGCCGTGTGTATAACTTGTTTTAACAGGGTTGTCTCGTGGACTAAGTCTGTTAAAAAATGTTTTACAATATCTGAATTTTTCAAAACGACCGCTGAATTTTTCAAAACGGCCGCTGATTTTCCAAAAACGGCCGCTGATTTTCCAAAAACGGGCGCCGTTTTTGGAAAAATATACATTTACGCGCTTTCATCCGTCAGCCATCAGGCTATCCGTCAGCCTGTAACCGCTTGTGTATGCGTGTGTTGCAAGGAATGCTGACGGATGACGGATAGCAACTAAAATAAAAATTGATTCACTCTATGCCTGATGTGACAGCGTGGCAACTCTTTGTCTGCCAGCTAAGAGTGGCGTGCACGTTAATCAATTCCCCTCCCCTGGCAGGGGAGGGACAGGGGTGGGGTGTCAAGCAATGTCCCAACCGCTTTATAAAAATATGTTGTGACAGTATTATTCTCCTCTATACCTACCCCTCCTCCCTTTTACCTTTGCATCAAGAGGAGGGGAGTCAGTTGCCTGGCAAGCCATTCTTCTCGGTGGTATTGTTAATATCCGCAACCCGCCGACAGCGCTCTATGCTGTCGGCGGGTTGCGGATAATCATTAAATTTAACCATCCTGACGCCGAAATTAAATTTTTTAACTTAATAAGCTGCTATTTCTTGGGGGCAATGTTTGGGAGTCTCGGTTTTTTGTAGTACTTTTGCCATCGTAATATCAAACCACATAATAATTATGGCAAATCCCGTAGCATTTAAGTACGCCCCGATGTTTCAGATGGGCGAAGACAAGACTGAGTACAGACTATTAAGCAAGGACGGCGTGACGACGTCGGAGTTTGAAGGCAAGCAGATAGTAAAGGTGTCGCCGGAGGCGCTGACGCTGCTGGCCCAGCAAGCCTTTCACGACGTGGAGTTTATGCTGCGCCGCGAGCACAACCTGCAGGTGGCAGCCATCCTCAGCGACCCCGAGGCCTCTGAGAACGACAAGTACGTGGCGCTGCAGTTCCTGCGCAATGCTGAGGTGGCCGCCCGCGGCATACTGCCCTTCTGTCAGGACACCGGCACGGCCATCGTCCACGGCGAGAAGGGTCAGCAGGTGTGGACGGGGTTTGAGGACGAGGAGGCCCTGAGCCGCGGTGTGTTCAACACCTTTACCCAGGACAACCTGCGCTACTCGCAGAACGCCCCGCTGACGATGTACGACGAGGTGAACACGCGCTGCAACCTGCCCGCGCAGATTGACATCGAGGCCACCGAGGGCGCCGAATACCGCTTCGTGTTCGTGGCCAAGGGTGGCGGCAGTGCCAACAAGACATACTTCTACCCCATGACGAAGGCCACTATCCAGAACGAGGGTACGCTGATACCCTTCCTCGTAGAGAAGATGAAGAGCCTGGGCACGGCCGCCTGCCCGCCCTACCACATCGCGTTCGTCATCGGCGGCACCTCGGCCGAGAAGAACCTGCTCACGGTGAAGCTCGCCTCTATCAAATACTACGACTCGCTGCCCACCACCGGCGACGAGACGGGACGCGCATTCCGCGACATCGACCTGGAGCAGAAACTGCTGGACGAGGCCCACAAGATAGGACTGGGCGCGCAGTTCGGCGGCAAATACCTGGCTCACGACATACGCGTCATACGCTTGCCGCGCCACGGCGCCTCGTGCCCCATAGGCATGGGCGTGAGCTGCTCGGCCGACCGTAATATCAAGGCCAAGATCAATGCCGACGGCATCTGGCTGGAGAAGATGGACGCGAACCCCTCAGAACTCATTCCCGCCGAATACGCCAAGGCCGGCGAGGGACAGAACACCATCACCATCGACCTGAACGAGGGCATCGACGCCGTGAGGAAGGAGTTGTCGAAGTATCCCGTCTCTACGCGCGTCAACCTGAAGGGCACCATCATCGTGGCCCGCGACATTGCCCACGCCAAGCTGAAGGCACGCATCGACGCCGGCGAGGCCATGCCCGAATACTTCAAGAAATACCCCGTGCTCTATGCCGGCCCGGCCAAGACCCCCGAGGGCTATCCCTGCGGCTCGATGGGCCCGACGACGGCCAATCGCATGGACCCCTATGTAGACGAGTTCCAGTCGTTGGGCGCTAGCCTGGTGATGATTGCTAAGGGCAACCGAAGCCAGGTGGTGACCGACGCCTGCCAGAAACACGGCGGATTCTACTTGGGAAGCATCGGCGGCGTGGCAGCAGTGCTCTCGCAGTCGAGCATCAAGTCGATAGAGTGCGTGGAGTATCCTGAACTGGGCATGGAGGCCATCTGGAAGATCGACGTGGAGGACTTCCCTGCATTTATCCTCGTCGACGACAAGGGTAACGACTTCTTCAAGACGCTCAAACCATGGACGCCATGTGCAAAATAACGCAAAAACTATGTCTGCTGACACTACTGGCCATACCCTCAGCCCTGCATGCACAAGGCTGGGGGGTGGTGCGTGGTGGGTGTACACCAGGCTTAGCTAACAGTGACACCATAAATACTACGCGCGCCGCCTACGCGCAGAAAAGGCTCAAAACGCCGACAACCCGATGGGACTCCAGGCGGGTATATAAACAACTGGTAGTGCTGGTAGCTTACAGCGATACAGACTTCAGCCGCGAAGACCCTCAAGGCGACTACAATAAGATATTCAACGAGGCAGGCTACAACGAGGGCCTGGGGGCGGGCTGCGTGGCCGATTACTTCAGAGAGCAGTCGGCAGGACTGTTTAACGTGGAGTTCGACGTATTCGGACCCTACAAGACAACTACGAAGGCACAGCCCTATACCAGCCCAACCAGCAACACCAAGAACTATGGCACGACGGCCATCAAGCAAGCCACCGACTCGCTGATAGCCAATCATCCCGAACTGAACTACAAGCAGTATGACTGGGACGGCAACGGATATGTTGATCAGGTGATATATGTTGTAGCAGGATATACCGGCAACCAAGGCAGCAAGAAGAGTTACGGCTATCTGTGGCCCAACACTGGCACCATCAGTACTGTGAAATGTCCTGACGGCACAAAAATCTCCGACTACACTGCCAGTGCCGAGCTGTGGCTTGGAAACACGTCGTGCGGCATAGGAACCATTTGCCACGAATACTCCCACACGTTGGGACTGCCCGACATCTACCCCACCACATCGTCGAAATACTACTCCATCTGCGACGAGTGGGACCTCATGGATGGAGGCAATTTTACCAACAAGGGATGGTGCCCGCCAAACTATACGGCTCAGGAGAAAATCTACATGGGATGGCTCACGCCGATAGAACTGACCGACACTACCACTATCACGGGCATGAAGGCTGTTTCGGAGGGCGGCGAGACCTATATTATCAGACATACTGACAGCGAATACTTTCTCTTAGAGAACCGGCAGTGGACAGGATGGGACGCCTGCTCGCCGGGCAGGGGGCTTGTCATCACTCACGTCGACTTCGATGGGTCGGTGTGGAGAGGCAATTCTGTGAACATCAACGAGAAGCACCTTAGATATGATCTCGTGCATGCTGACAACCTTGACTATGAGCAGTGGCATGACGTGATAACAGAGCGTAAATGGGATGCGTGGACAGACATGGACATTGCCATGCACAGCCACTACCTGGCCACCTCGCCCTACCCATGGCAGACAGACTCGACAACCTTTGTCAATCGTGAATTCACTGACACGTCGACACCGGCGGCAGTGACATTTTATAAAAATGCCGACGGGGAACGACTGCTGTCAAAATCCATCAGCAACATCAGCATGACGCCCGACGGACTCATCTCGTTTGACTTCCTTGGAAACGTGCTCGCAGCCATCACTGAGATAAAAACTCCCCGCTATGGGAACAGCGAAAGCATTTACGACCTTCAAGGACGCCGGGTGGAGAATCCACGACGGGGAATATACATCAGAAATGGCAAGAAACTGATGATAAGGTGACAAAAGACGTAACACAGACAAAAAGAAAATAACAAAACTAACAAAGAAAAAAGGAAAATTTATGAGAGTAATTATCGAACCGAATTATGACTTAATGTCACAGTGGGCAGCCAACCATGTTGTAGAACGTATTAACGCCGCCAAGTCAACGGCCGAGAAGCCGTTTGTGCTGGGACTGCCCACAGGGTCGTCGCCAATAGGCATGTACCGCGCACTGGTGAAAGCCTATCAGGAGGGCAAGGTGTCGTTCAAGAATGTCGTCACCTTCAATATGGACGAGTATGTTGGCCTGCCCGTGGAGCATCCTGAGAGCTACCACTCGTTTATGTTTACCAACCTGTTCAACCACATCGACTGCCCCAAGGAGAATATCCACATCCTCAATGGCAACGCTGAGGACCTGGCAGCAGAGTGCGAGGCTTACGAGCGCGAGATTGAGAAGTTTGGCGGTATCGACCTGTTCCTTGGCGGCATAGGCCCCGACGGACATATCGCCTTCAACGAGCCGGGCTCGTCGCTGGGCAGCCGTACACGCCAGAAGACCCTGACCACCGACACGATTATTGCCAACAGCCGATTCTTTGACAATGATATCAACAAGGTGCCCAAGACGGCGCTCACCGTAGGCGTAGCTACCGTGATGGCCGCCCGCGAGGTGATGATACTGGTCAACGGTCACGCTAAGTGCCGCGCACTGCAGGCTGCCGTCGAGGGTAGCGTCAACCACATGTGGACCATCTCGGCACTGCAGATGCACCAACACGGCATCATCGTGTGCGACGACGCTGCCTGCGACGAACTGAAGGTGGGCACATACCGCTACTTTAAGGATATTGAGCGCCAGAACCTGCTCTAAGCTAATATACTGCATACTGCAAAAGAACAAATACAACCATAATGGCAAAGAAAGAAGAAACCGAACAGTTGAACCCGCAACAGGAGAAACTGAAAGCACTGCAGGCGGCCATGTCGAAGATAGAAAAAGACTTCGGCAAGGGTAGCATCATGAAGTTGGGTGACGAGAAGATAGAAAACGTCGACGTGATTCCCACTGGCAGTATTGCCCTGAACGCGGCGCTCGGCGTGGGCGGGTATCCCAAAGGACGAATCATCGAAATCTATGGACCGGAGTCCAGCGGTAAAACCACCTTGGCCATCCATGCCATTGCCGAAGCTCAGAAGCAGGGGGGCATAGCAGCGTTTATTGATGCTGAGCATGCCTTCGACAGGTTTTATGCTGAGAAGTTGGGAGTAGATGTGAACAACCTCTATATCGCTCAGCCCGACAACGGCGAGCAGGCACTGGAGATTGCCGACCAGCTGATACGCTCCAGCGCTGTTGACATTGTGGTGGTAGACTCCGTGGCTGCACTGACGCCAAAGAAAGAGATTGAGGGCGACATGGGCGATTCCGCCGTGGGACTGCACGCCCGACTCATGAGCCAGGCACTGCGCAAGCTGACAGGCACCATTGCCAAGACCAACACCACGTGCATCTTTATCAACCAGTTGCGCGAGAAGATTGGCGTCATGTTTGGCAATCCGGAGACAACCACCGGCGGTAACGCCCTGAAGTTCTACGCCTCCGTGCGACTGGATATCCGCAAGGTGACCGCTATCAAGGACGGCGACCAGGTGATTGGAAACCAGGTGCGCGTCAAGGTGGTGAAGAACAAGGTGGCGCCTCCGTTCCGCAAGGCAGAGTTTGAAATCACTTTTGGCGAGGGAATCTCGAAGATTGGCGAGATTGTTGACCTCGGCGTGGAGTACGACATCATTAAGAAGAGCGGCTCGTGGTTCAGCTATGGCGACCAGAAACTGGCCCAAGGGCGTGATGCTACCAAGGCGCTGCTGAAAGACAATCCCGAACTGTGCGAGGAGATGGAGGAAAAGATTATGCAGGCCATTGCCGACAAGGCTTGATCAGCACAAAAACTAAAAGCGGAGCGCACATTTTTGGAGCACTCCGCTTTTAGTTTTATCTCTTGAACTTAGTTTTTATTTCTTGCTCTTCGCCGCAGAAGACTTCTGTGTCTTTGTCGTCGTACGTTTCCTGGCTTTAGAACGGTCAACGTTAGTGCCGGTCACCTTGCCGCTACGATCAAAGTAAACGATGAGCAACTTACCATTCGACCGGTTGTAAATCCAGTCATGACGGCCGTTTGACGATTCGGCTGTCTGGTTGGGTTCGCCCATAGCCATCGCCACCTCATCTTCTGTCATGCCCAGAATGACACGACCTTGGCGGATAGCGGCACGGACGGCCTGGCTCTGCTTGCGAACCTTACCCTCGCCCATGGCAAAAAGATAACCGAAATAGTCCTCACGACGGCCGTCAATGTCGCCAGCCACGTTGTCGATATTGGTAAAGGTGACATCCTTAAAATATATACGGTGGGACTCATTCTCCTTCAGCGTCATTGTGACATAGGAGCTGTTGTTCTTGGGCAGCAGATTCTCAATAATGAACGTCGTCATACGAGGAACTTTCAAGGTACGCTCCTTACCGTCGCCACGTGAAATCATATTGGTTGTGTACTTGGTGTGAACAACCTTGCCGATATACTGGGCCAAGTCCTTGGATACTGCCATCAATGCATCCTGCAACTCAAAAGAACCGGCGAACAGGTGCTTGGTGTTGTCCATGATAAACTCGTCATCGCGCATGCCGCTATTGGTCTTGGAGATAGCTACGTTCTGGAAGTATTCGTTACCTTTCTTGTCCTCGAAAATGATTTTTACAGGGAAGCTGCGGGTTCCTACACCCACTTTGGTCACCGTGACCTCCTCATTAGGCTCCAGGGTGCGCTCCTGAACACCGTCACCGTCGTATTCGGTATCTACGTAATAGGTTTTCGACTTCAGAAACAATGTCTTGCCAACTAACTTGACACGGGCGGTATCTACATCGCCTAAGTAAGCCAATGTGGGAACACCCATCTTCGTATAGCAGTAGTCGTCAAACGAGCCATTGGGAATCTCGTAATAATAATTCTTGTTATTATCCTGACAGAGGAAATTGACGTGCGCATGGCCATCGGCACCTACGGAATGGCCTTTGTAAAGCATAATCTTATGGCGCAGGGAAACACTGCTCACCTCCTTGCCCGTAGACGCATCACGGAAGGTTTTGACCACCATGTCGTATTTCTCGGGCATCACCATGAATTTCATGTCTTCCTTCCAGTCACAAAGGCTGTAAAAGCGGAAATTCTCTGAAATGAAGTCATGAGCCTTCTGACCTTCTCCCTCTTCACCTTCGGCATTGCCCCCTCCGGCTTCACTACTAACAGCAGTTTTCTTGGCACCTTTCGTCTTCACAATGTAGTCGTTGGTGCTCTGCTGAGCAGACAAAGACATGCAGAAAAGAGATAAGCTTGCTGCTAAAAACACTTTTTTCATAGATTATAGTTTTATTGATGATATTAAAATCTGCTGCAAAGATACGACTTACGATGCAAAAAACCAAATTTTCTTTGACTTTTTCACAATCAAAAAGTATTTACGGCAGAAAGGAAACTGTCAGAGTGTGACAAAATGGCGGAAAGAACAACTAATTTATGCCATTTGTGTACTTTTGGCACACGCTTTGCTGATAAGACGATGACAACTTGAATAATAACAAATAAAAAAATAAAAAGAATTATGGGAAAGATTATTGGAATTGACTTAGGAACTACAAACAGCTGCGTGGCTGTGTTCGAAGGTAACGAGCCTGTAGTGATTGCCAACAGCGAGGGTAAGCGTACAACACCTTCTGTCGTTGGTTTCGTTGAGAATGGTGAGCGCAAGATCGGTGACCCTGCCAAGCGTCAGGCTATCACTAACCCGAAGAAGACGGTCTACTCTATCAAACGTTTTATGGGTGAGAACTGGCAGCAGACGGAGAAGGAAATCTCGCGCGTACCTTATTCGGTTGTGAACGAGGGCGGCTATCCGCGTGTCGACATCGACGGACGTAAATACACTCCGCAGGAAATCTCGGCCATGGTGCTGCAGAAGATGAAGAAGACCGCCGAGGACTATCTGGGCCAGGAGGTGACCGACGCTGTTATCACCGTGCCGGCATACTTCAGCGACTCGCAGCGCCAGGCTACCAAGGAGGCCGGTCAGATTGCTGGTCTGAATGTGAGACGTATCGTCAATGAGCCTACAGCTGCCGCTTTGGCATACGGTGTTGACAAGGCTAACAAGGATATGAAGATTGCCGTGTTCGACCTCGGTGGCGGTACGTTCGATATCTCCATCCTGGAGTTCGGCGGCGGCGTGTTCGAGGTGCTCTCGACCAATGGCGACACGCACCTCGGCGGCGATGACTTTGATCAGGTGATTATTGACTGGCTCGTACAGGAGTTCAAGAACGACGAGGGGGCTGACCTGAAGGCCGACCCGATGGCTATGCAGCGCCTGAAGGAGGCTGCCGAGAAGGCCAAGATTGAACTGTCGTCGTCGACAAGCACTGAAATCAACCTGCCGTACATTATGCCTGTCGGCGGTGTGCCCAAGCACCTGGTGAAGACGCTGACACGCGCCAAGTTCGAGCAATTGGCTCACGACCTGATTCAGGCCTGTCTGGTGCCCTGTCAGAACGCCATGCGCGACGCTGGTCTGAATACTGCCGATATTGACGAGGTCATTCTCGTAGGTGGTTCCAGCCGTATCCCCGCTGTGCAGACTTTGGTGAAGAACTACTTCGGCAAGGAACCCAGCAAGGGCGTGAACCCCGATGAGGTGGTGGCTGTAGGTGCCTCTATTCAGGGCGCTATCTTGAACAAAGAGGGTGGGGTAGGCGACATCGTGCTGCTCGACGTGACCCCGCTGACGCTGGGTATCGAAACCCTCGGCGGCGTGATGACCAAGCTCATTGAGGCTAACACCACTATCCCCTGCAAGAAGAGTGAGACATTCTCAACGGCTGCCGACAACCAGACGGAGGTGACCATCCACGTGCTGCAGGGTGAGCGACCCATGGCTGCCCAGAACAAGAGCATCGGTCAGTTCAACTTGACAGGTATCGCTCCCGCCCGTCGTGGTGTGCCTCAGATTGAGGTGACCTTCGACATCGATGCCAACGGTATCCTCAAGGTCAGCGCCAAGGATAAGGCCACAGGCAAGGAGCAGGCCATCCGCATCGAGGCCAGCAGCGGTCTGAGTCAGGACGAAATTAACCGCATGAAGGCTGAGGCTGAGCAGAACGCCGAGAACGACAAGCGTGAGCGTGAGCGCATCGACAAGATGAACCAGGCCGACTCGATGATCTTCCAGACAGAGACCTTCCTCAATGAGAACGGCGACAAGCTCGGTGCCGACAAGGCCAGCGTAGAGCAGGCCGTCCAGCAGCTGAAGGATGCCCACAAGAGCGGCGACATCCAAGCCATCGACACTGCCATCAACAACCTCAACCAGGTGATGCAGACTGCCTCTCAGAAGATGTACAGTCAAGCCGGCGGTGCCCAGCCCGGCGGCCAGCAGGCCGGCCCCGGCTTCCAGGGTGGCCAGCAGACCCAGTCGAATCCCAACGACGATGTCCAGGATGCCGACTTCGAGGAGGTCAAATGAGACGCATAAGTAAAGACATAACAAAACACTATCAAATGGCGTGTAGCTCAATGAGTTACACGCCATTTACTTTTTATGGGCTCATGTTTTCTATGTGCTTATTCAGCCTTTTTTTACGGCTTTTTTGTTACATGTGTGTAGCACGACTAAAATGTCGATCAAGTTCGACTAATTACGACTTATCCGTACTTATTCCTACTTAATAGTAGATGAGATACAGGATGGTTTACTGACAAAATGCAAGTATAACATTTAGGATGCATACTCATATTAACTAATAAAAGTAACAAAAAGATGCCAAAATTAGGAATTGAAATCAAAAGGAAGTGCAAGTTCTGTGGGAAAGCGTTCATCATAAAGACGCTTGACAGTATTTATTGCTGCAAGAAATGCAGCGAAGCTGCCTATGCACAAAAGAAGAGAGCAGAAGCCAAAGAAAAGAAACTGGCTTTGTCCGAGGGTATTTGAATTTTTCTAATTGTCTCGGACAAAAGGTGTACTTTACGTCTTTCTCATCATATTATTTGAGTTGATGAATACTGATTGAGCATTTGTCCAAGTCTTACAAAAATTTTTGGATAGTGTCGGCCAAATGGCATTTCGCTTTCTTGTGGCCAATTCTTTCAAAGTGCATTTTTTGCACTTTGAATTGCACTTAGGGAACTCTTACCAAAAGCAGAGACAATGATTCTTAACTATTATTATCGTCCAACAACATCAATCCTTTTAACGTCAGCAAATAACGTTGACGGGGATGATGGGGATTGGCAGGATACTTCATACACACAAATCCTTCTCTTATTGCTGGTGTGAGAGAATAATCCATAAAGTTCGGACGGTTCTTCAAACCTACAGCCTCCATCATGCTCTTCACACTCATTTCTTCTTTACCGATTGCCAATACCAAACGTGTAACATTCTCAGAAGATGGTTGTATGTCGATTGAACTTGTATGGGTACTTGTATGGGTACTTGTATGGGTGTCGTTCTCGTCATCCTTATATCCAATCAGCATATATCGATTCTTACTGTAACAATCAGCTTCTCAATATCATATTGACTGAGAGAGGTTTCTTGGGGGGCTCGCGATTTGCGACAACCTTTATAGTTTCGTCCTCTTTCTTCTTGTTTTTTTGCCTTATATTCTTATAACGTTTTTGATTTCTGTTCTATTGCTCAATACAGCATCTTCTATCTTCCTTCAGACATCTTAAATGTGATATCAATTTCGCATCTGCAGGCAGCCACTTTACACTATTCAA
>CAMHKU010000002.1 GCA_946185805.1 uncultured Prevotellaceae bacterium
TTTGTTCTTTTTTTTGCGCAAATAGTTGTCAAAAGTGACAATACAAGCATGTATAGTAAAGCAAGCATCTTCTGTTAAAACAGCGGGTGGAATAAAAATTCCAGCGCGCGTTTTGGAGCAAACGCGCACCGTTTTTACAAAGGATGACTTTGCCTGCAAAGAATTCTCTGAAATTACTTCTCGAAGTCAGACTTTTTTCGTAATTTTGCACCCTGATGAGACGATTATTGTATTTACTGACTGCCGTGGTGCTGATAGGGAGCTGCGGCGAGTCATACGAAGAGAAGCGGCGCATATCTCATAAGCGCCGCATGCAGCTCATGCGCGAAGACTCGGCGGCGCTGAAGGTGGCCGTGGTGCCCACTATAGACTGTCTGCCGCTGCTGGTGGCAAAGTCCATCCATTTGTTTGATACCCTCGGTGCCGACGTGCGGCTGAAGTTCTTTACGGCGCAGATGGACTGCGACACTGCCGTCATGGGCGGCAGCGTGCAGGGAGTGGTGACCGACCTGGTGCGTGCCGAGCGCATGATTAGTAAAGGTACGCCGTTGGAGTATGTCACGTCAACGACTGCCTACTGGCAGCTGTATACTGGCCGTATGGCGCGCATCAAGACCCTCAGGCAGCTTGACGACAAGATGGTGGGCATGACCCGCTATTCGGCTACCGACCTGCTGAGCGACCTGGTGCGCGACAGTGCGAAGATTGATAAGGAGAAGCTCTTTAAAATTCAGCTCAACAACGTACACATCCGTTTGCAGATGCTTATCAATACCGAGATTGATGCCGTTTGGCTGCAGGAGCCCCAGGCCACGCAGGCCCGGCTGATGAAGCACCATCCGATACTCGACAGCCGTAAGACGGGACTGCAGATGGGCGTTATCGCCTTCCGCTCCAAGGACCTTCAGGACAGCACGCGTCGCCGGCAGTTAGACGTGCTTAAGCGAGGCTACAACATGGCCTGCGACACGCTGGCACGTTATGGCATAGACCGTTATAAAGCGCTGCTTGTCAAGCTGTTTAAAATGACCGCCGCCGAGGTGGACTCTCTGCCAAAAAATCTGAAGTTTACACCTATAGCTGAGCCGCAGGCCGCCGACATTGAGCGTGCTAGGAAATGGCTAAAGCAACAATAACCCATCACTTATCACCTTCCATGGTCAAGAACGAAGCCCTCGATACTATTATCAGCGACACCAAGGCCGGCCGGTTAGGCAGGGCCGTTGCCCACCTCGACAACTATCTTTACACCTTTACCCTGCCGCAGGCCGCCGAGCAGCTGGAGCAGATTAAGAATGACTATCTGCTGATGACCGACTACTGGCAGCAGGGCTATGACGACCCGCAGCGCCAGCAGGTGTATGACCAACTGCTGCGCCGTGTTTATGTGCTCGTCACTAATATATATATAAGGTGGGCTATTCGTCAGAATACCTATCTTACGGGCATCTACAACCGGGCGCGCAGCAACCGCAGCGAGTGGTCGGCAGCGTCGCTGAAAAGTGATATGGAGGCTTTTGTTGCCGATGCTGCCATGCTGGAGCTGGAGCCTGAGCCTGAGCATATCAGGGCACAAAAGCAGAAAGAACTGTATAGCAGCCACGAGCAGCTGATGGCCGACCTGTTTGACTATATCTGGACTACGCGCCTGTGGACCGACTCCGTGACTCAGGCCTTCCGCGACATGCTGCTCTCGCCCGTCATCGACACTAACGACCAGCAGTTGCTGGTGAGCGCCATCACCCTGTCGGCACTACAGTTTTTCGGCATTAATAAGTTCCGGCTGCTGATAGATGTCTATATGGAGTCGCAAGACGAGCATGTGCGCCAGCGCGCACTGGTAGGGTGGGTGCTCTGCCTGCCCGACGACATGGCCACCCTTTATCCTGAGTTGACCGACCTCGTTGACCGTGTCACTGCCGACGAGCGCTGCTGCAATGAGCTGACGGAGCTACAGATGCAGATGATCTATTGTATGCAGGCCGAGATTGACAAGAAGAAGATAGAGAGTGAAATCATGCCCGGCCTGATGAAGAACAACAACTTCAAGATTACCCGCGACGGTGTGCAGGAGGTTGACGAAGACCCGCTCGACGATGTACTCCGCCCGGAGCTGTCGGAGCAGCGTATGGAGCAGCTTGAGGCCAGCGTCAAGAAGATGGCCGACATGCAGAAGCAGGGCTCTGATATCTATTTCGGCGGCTTTGCCCAGATGAAGCGCTTCCCCTTCTTCAGCCGTGTGGCCAACTGGTTTCTGCCTTTCTACCCGCAGCATACGGCCGTCAGCGGTATCATCGGCCGCGTGCGCGGCAGCAAGTTTCTTGAGCAGATGGTCACCAAGGGGCCGTTTTGCAACAGCGACAAGTATTCGTTCGTCATTGCTTTCGAACAGACCGTTGGCAAGCTGCCCCCGCAGATGCTTGAGTTAATGGACCGCGGGGAGGCCATGCTCGTGGGCGCAGAACTGGGACAGCACGATTTCAACACGCCGGCACACCTACGCAGAGCCTATCTGCAAGACATTTACCGCTTTATCAAGGTGCACCCCGCGCGCAGCAACTTCTTCAACCCCTTAGAGGGCGGCGGACATTCGCGCTTCTGCTTCTTCGCCAACAAGCTGTTCAGCCACACGCCGCTCTCCCGTCATAGCTTAGAGGTGGTGGCTTTCTTGATGAAGCGCGGGGCCGACGATGAGGCGTTTGCCACCATCCGCAGCCTTGACGAGCAGAAGGACAATCCGCAATACTACTTGCTCTACGCCACGCTGATGCAGCGTTCGCGCCAGTCGTATCTCGACAGCACCATGGCCCGCCGGCTGTTTGCACGCTGCCTGGAGCTGGTGCCCGACCTGGAGCGCGCCTGGAAGGGCTATGCCCGCGCGGCGTTCAACGAGGGCGACTACCAAGAGGCGCTGAAGTATTACGATAAACTCAGTGACAACCATCCCGACAACCGCGGCTATCAGTTGAACAAGGCCGTCTGCCTGACAAATCTCTCCGACAGCGAGGCTGCGCTGAAGATTCTGTACAAACTCAACTATGAAGATTCCGACGACCGGCAGGTAGACCGTGTCATGGCTTGGGCGCTGACGGGCTGCCGCCGCTACGACGAGGCCCTGAAAATCTACGACCGCCTGCTGAAAGAAGAGCCGCCAGTGGCCGACGACCTGCTCAATGCTGCCTATTGCCACTGGTTTGCGCGGCAGGTAGGCCAGGCTGTGCGTCTCTTCAGCCGCTACGCCAAGCAAGACGGTATAAAATTCGATGCTCAGGAGGAATTCCGGCGTGAAGCTGCCATGATAGCCCGTCACGGCGTGGAGTCTATTGAGGTGCGACTGATGACCGACTTGCTGGGGTAGAGCTGTTGATTACATCAGCGATTGGCGGTACCAGTTGAAGAGTTGCTTGACTCCGTCTTCTATTTCTACTTTGTGCGTCCATCCCAGGGCGTGAAGCTTCGACACGTCGATGAGCTTGCGCATAGTGCCATCGGGCTTGGTTGCATCGAACTCTATGTCGCCCTTGAAGTCGACGGCCTTGGCTACCAATTCCGATAGTTGGCGGATGGTGAGTTCCTTGCCCGTACCGACGTTGATATGGCAGTTGCGAATTTCGCCCAGAGAAGGGATAGCACCGCCGCGTCCGGCGCTGTGATTACGGTCAACGGCGCCGTTGGTGGAGGTGCCGTAATGGACGCTGGAGTATTTTTCTATGCCGATGATATCGCTGAAGTCAACGTTGAGCAGGATGTGGACACTGGCGTCGGCCATGTCCTCGCTCCAGAGAAACTCGCGCAAGGGCGTGCCAGTACCCCAGAGGACAACACGATTGTCGTAGATGCCATATTTGCCTAATGTCGAAAGAATCTCTTCCTGAGATGCAGTGCCGGTGACGCCTTCCACGGGACGCTTGTTGAGGTCGATGGCAATCTTGGCCCACTCGCCGTCGTGGATGAGCTTGGCCAGATACACCTTGCGCATCATGGCTGGCATGACGTGGGAGTTCTCCAAGTGGAAGTTGTCGTTGGGGCCGTAGAGGTTGGTGGGCATCACGGCAATATAGTTGGTGCCGTACTGCAGGTTGTAGCTCTCACACATCTTCAGACCCGCAATCTTGGCAATGGCATATTCCTCATTGGTGTATTCCAGTGGCGAGGTGAGCAAGCAGTCCTCTTTCATGGGCTGCGGTGCGTTCTTGGGGTAGATGCACGTAGAGCCGAGGAAGAGTAGCTTCTTCACGCCGTGGGCGTAAGATTCGCTGATGACGTTGCACTGTATCTTCATATTCTGCATGATGAAGTCGGCGCGATAGAGCGAGTTGGCCAAGATGCCGCCCACGAAGGCGGCAGCCAGTACGACAGCATCGGGGCGCTCCCGGTCGAAGAACGCTCTGACGGCTTCTTGGTCTGTGAGGTCGAGTTCCCGGTGGGTGCGCCCGATGAGGTTGGTGTAACCGCGCTGCTGAAGGTTACGCCAGATGGCAGACCCCACCAGTCCGTGGTGGCCTGCCACGTAAATCTTGCTATCCTTGCTGAGCATCGTCCATGTGAGCTTTAATAAATAGTTTCTTGACAAACTTCATGTCGTGCTGCACCATGATGCGCACCAGGTCGGGGAACGACGTCTTCTGAGGATTCCAGCCTAATTGTTTCTTTGCCTTGGCAGGATTGCCCAACAGCTGGTCTACCTCGGCGGGGCGGAAATACTTGGGGTCGACCTCAACGAGAGCCTTGCCCTCTAAGTTGAGCGCGGAGAGTTCTGGGTTCTTGCTTTGCAAGCGTCCTTCGGCCGAGCGAAGAATTTTCTCGCAGATGCCGCGCTCGTTGACGCCTTCGCCCTCCCAGCGCAGCTCGATACCAGCCTCGCGGAACGCCAGCGTACAGAACTCGCGCACGGTGTGATACTCGCCGGTGGCGATGACGAAATCGTCGGGCTGCGGCTGCTGCAGGATAAGCCACATGCACTCCACATAGTCCTTGGCATAGCCCCAGTCGCGCAGCGAGTTGAGGTTGCCAAGATAAAGTTTGTCTTGATACCCCTGAGCGATGCGTGCCGCTGCCAACGTAATCTTGCGGGTGACGAACGTCTCGCCGCGACGCTCGCTTTCGTGGTTGAACAGTATGCCATTGCTGCAGAACATGTTGTACGACTCGCGATAGTTCTTCATAATCCAGAAGCCGTAAAGCTTGGCTACGGCGTAGGGCGAGCGCGGATAGAAGGGTGTGATCTCCGACTGCGGCACTTCCTGCACCTTGCCGTAGAGCTCCGACGTTGAGGCCTGATAGATGCGGCAGCTGTCGGCCAGTCCTGCAATACGTACAGCCTCCAGGAGTCTTAGCACGCCGTTAGCGTCGGTGTCGGCGGTGTATTCGGGCACGTCGAAGCTCACTTTCACGTGGCTCTGCGCGGCGAGGTTGTAAATCTCTGTAGGACGAACGGTAGAGATGACACGAATAAGCGATGAAGAGTCGGTCATGTCGGCCCAGTGGAGGTTCACCAGTCGCGACTTCTTCATGTCGCGTACCCATTCGTCAAGATACAAATGTTCTATGCGAGCGGTATTGAACGATGAGGAGCGGCGCATGAGGCCGTGTACCTCGTAACCCTTCTCTATAAGAAACTCTGCCAGGTAACTGCCGTCTTGGCCTGTAATACCTGTTATGATAGCTACTTTCCGGTTTTCCATTTAATGATGAAGTGTGAATTATGAATTGCTGATTTTTTTATCCTTCGCCGCTAAACTGCTTGATGCGCTGCTCCTCGGAGAGCTTACAGATTAATAAGGTGTCGTCACATTCAGTGACAATGTAGCCGTCAAGGCCTTGGATGACCACCTTTTTCTCCTGAGTGGTATGGACGATGCAGTTGTGGCTTTCAAACATGCTGATGTTGCTGCCTATGCAGGCGTTGCCATAGAGGTCTTTCTGGCTCAGTTGGTGTAGCGAGCCCCAGGTGCCCAGGTCGCTCCATCCGAAGTCAGCGGGACAGACGAAAATCTCCTCGGCCTTCTCCATAATGGCGTAGTCAACGCTGATGTTCTCACATTCAGGAAACCGCTCGTTGACAATCTGCTGCTCGCGGTCGGTGCCGTAATAAGGAACCATCGACTCAAAGATGCGGGCCATGGCGGGCTGGTACATGCGGAAGGCGTTGACGATGGTGTTGACGTTCCAGATGAAGATGCCGGCGTTCCAGAAATAGTTGTTTTGCTGGATATATTTCAGTGCGGTGGCGTGGTCGGGCTTCTCGCGGAAGGTGTCCACGCGGAAGATGCCCTTGTTGCGCAGCGAGTTGGCGCTGAGGTTGGCCTGGATGTAGCCGTAGCCCGTCTCGGGGCGTGTGGGCTTCATGCCGAGGGTGACGATGGCATCGGTGTCGGAGGTGAATTTCATGCACTCGCCGACGACGCGCTGGAATTCTGCGACGTTGGTGACGATATGGTCGGAGGGCGTCACCACGATGTTGGCCTTGGGGTCGGTGCTCTTGATGCGCCATGAGATGTAGGCTATGCAGGGCGCGGTATTGCGGCGGCAAGGTTCGCAGAGGATGTTCGTGCGCGGCATCGAGGGCAACTGCTGTGCCACGATGTCGGCATACTTCTGATTGGTGACCACCCAGATGTTCTCCGGGGCAATGAGCTTGCCGAAGCGCTCTACGGTGAGTTGCAGCAGGGTTTTACCCGTGCCTAAGACGTCGATAAACTGTTTGGGACACTCTGCGGTACTCATAGGCCAGAAACGGCTACCCACGCCGCCGGCCATAATAACGAGGTGATTGTTAATCCGTATCATATTAGTCTCACTCTATTTGGTTTTGTTAATCTGTCGTTTTACAAAGAAGAAAACTACGGCGGCTATCAGCAAGGCCAGGATGACGAGCTTGATGTAGTCGGCATACTCATGGATCTTGTCGTTGAGCTGCTCTTCGGGCACGATGGCGTGCAGATACCACCCTAAGGCAGCGAGCACGGAGTGCCAGCCGCCGGCGCCGATGGTGGTGAAGAGCAGGAATCGGCCGTAGTGCATGCGTGCCAGGCCTGCGGGGATGCTGATGAGGTGGCGGATGACGGGCACGAAGCGGCCGGTGAGTGTGGCGACCACGCCGTGACGGTCGAAATACTGCTCGCTGCGCTCCACCTTCTCCTGGTTGAGCAGGCAGAGGTGGCCCAGGTGGCTGTTGGCAAAGCGATAGACGACGGGGCGCCCCACGTATTTGGCCACGAAGTAGTTGATGCTGGCGCCAACGTCGGCTCCGAGTGTGGCATAAAGAATGATAAGCCACACGTTGAGCGACCCGCCGGCGGCATGATAGGCGGCGGGTGTCACAACAAACTCCGAGGGTACGGGCACTACGGTGCTCTCCAGCAGCATCAGCACGAAGATGGCTGGGTAGTTAAGGTTGCTGAGTAGGGTACTTAATAGGTTCATTGTTTCATCTTGTCAATCATGTATTGATAATAGTCGGCGGCTTTTACGTCTGCTGGGAAGAGGTGTCCCAAGACTGTACGCGCCTCATGAGGGTTGCGCTCGCAGGCCTCCTTGAGATAGCCGAGAAACTCGTCGCTCTTCTGCAGGTCGTAGCAGCAGAGGGCCATGTAGGCATAGCCCACGCGGCAGTCGTCGCCGGCGATGTTGCTGAAGAAGTTCTGGAACATCTTGTAGGCCGTATCCACATAGTGGTTGTCGTAGATGGATACGATGATGCGCACCACGGTCTGCTCCCTGTCGGTAGACAGCCTGACGGCCTGCTGGAAAGCGCTCTCAGCCTCTTGCAGGCGGTCGTGCGACAAAAGGATGTGTCCTCGCAACACCTCGGCATCTGCCGCATTATAGCCGGCCGCCTCGGTCTGGTCGATGTAGTAGAGTGCCGACTCCGGCTGCCCCTGCTCGCTGTAGGCGAAGGCTATCTCCTGGTAAATCTCGGCCAGGTATGGCGAGTCGTCGGGAGCCTTGTCAACAGCGCGTTGCAACACTTCCAAGGCTTCGTCGTTGCGTGCGAGATTAATCAGGCAGCAGCCTTGGTGGAGGAGCCCGAACTCGTCGTCGGGCATCTTCTCGCTGTAGCGGCGGTAGTAGTCGAGCGCCTCCTCATAGTTCTCCAGCTGATAGAGTCCGTTGGCCTTCGCCAACAGGCCTTCGGCGTCGCCGGGGTCGATGGCTATGGCATATTCGCTGCTGCTGACGGCCGCGTTGTAGTCTTCTTTCATAAACTGCGTGCTGGCCAGTGCGTTCCAGTAGCGCTTCTGGAAGGGATGCCTGTCTATCAGTTCATTAAAGATTCGCTCGGAGTCGTCGTACTTGCCCAGTCCGAAGAGCGTGCGGGCCATCAGTTCCTTGAAGTCGTCGGTATTTTCCTGACGGGCGCGCATCATCCACTCCATAGCCTTCTCGTTGTAGCCGTAGTCGGTGTAGAGGTTGACGGTATCGAGCACGAAGTCCTGATATTCTTCGGCAGGCACCTCTTTCAGGCAGCGGCGCAGATAGTCGTCGGCCTTGTCTACCTGTTGCTGGGCAATCCATATTTCGGCGCGGCAGTAGGTGTACTCCGGAGCATCGTGGTCGTCCATGCGATCAAGATATTGCTCGGCACTCTCGAAGTCGCCCTCGTTGATGGCCTGATGGGTCATGTAGTCGAGGGCTACGATGGAGTCGGGATCCAGTTCTTGGACGCGCTCAAGCACTCGCTGGGCGTCGTCGTAACGTCCTTGCTGCTGGTAGTAGTCGGCAATATCGGCCAGGTCGTCGACGTCCATAAACACCAACTCCCCGGCTTCTACCGTCCGCTCGTAGTCGGCCAGCATTTCGCGAAACTCCTCGTCGTCAAAGTAATCCAAAACCCCAGTGCTATTTACTATTTACTATTTACTATTTGCTATTTGCTATTTACTAATTTATTCTAAAACGATCATTAGACCGTTATATGTTGTCCTTTGTTGTCCTTGTTGTCTATGTTGTCTTTTAAAACAACATTTTGCTCTTGTCTTTTAACGACAACATGGACAACGATTGACAACAAAAACAACATTTCGGTCTATAGACCGATTAGAACTTAATGGCGGAAGCCACTCGAGCTCTGCTCGCTTACCACCGAAGGGGACGCAAGAAATTCTTCACTTTTCACTCTTCACTTTTCACTCTTCACTAGCGTCAGCGCTATCGCTTCCACGTGTCCTTTAGGCCTACGGTCTTGTTGAACACCGGCTTCTCGGGCGTAGAGTCACTGTCGGGCGTAAAGTATCCTATACGCTGGAACTGCAGGTAGGTCAGCGGCTTCATCTGAGCTGCGTATGGCTCTATGTAGCAGTTGGTGATGACCTTCAGGTTGTCGGGATTGAGCATCTGTGCCCGTGCGTCGGCGTAGCTCAGCCCCTCGTCCTGTAGGCGTGCCAGCTCGTCGCGCGGGTTCTCTACCTTCCACAGACGGTCGTAGAGCCTCACCTCTGCCTTCACGGCGTTATGGCAGCTCACCCAGTGCAACGTCTTGCCCTTGATTTTGCGATCGGCACCGGGCAGTCCGCTGCGCGTCTCGGGGTCGTAGGTGCAGTAGATGGTGGTGACGTTGCCCTGAGCGTCGACGTCGCAGGGGTGCTCCTCGTCACACTTGATGATGTAGGCGTTCTTCAGCCTCACCTCCTTGCCGGGGGCCAGGCGCATGAACTTCTTCTCGGCCACATGCTGGAAGTCGTCGCGCTCTATCCACAGCTCGCGGCTGAACTCTACTTCGTGGGTGCCGTCGGCCTCGTTCTCGGGGTTGTTCACGGCGGTGAGCATCTCGTACTGACCCTCAGGATAGTTGGTGATGACCACCTTCACGGGGTCCAGCACGGCGGCCACGCGCTGGGCGCGGCCGTTGAGGTCGTCGCGCACCACGCTCTCCAGCAGTGCCATGTCGTTCAGTGCGTCAATCTTGGTGTAGCCAATCTTGTCGATAAACTTCACGATACTCTCCGGCGAGTAGCCGCGGCGGCGGAAGCCGCAGATGGTAGGCATGCGGGGGTCGTCCCATCCGCTGACGATGCCGTCCTTGACCAGTGCCAGGAGGTTGCGCTTCGACAGCAGGATATAGTTCAGGTTGAGCTTGTTGAACTCCGTCTGGCGGGGGCGGTTGTCCTCAATATCGGTCGTTTCGCCGCGCCACTCCTTCATCCATGTCACAAAGAGGTCGTACAGGGGGCGGTGCTCTACAAACTCCAGCGTGCACCACGAGTGGGTGACACCCTCCAGATAGTCGCACTGACCGTGGGTGAAGTCATACATGGGGTAGGCGTTCCACCGCGAGCCGGTCTTTACGTGGGGAATGTTGAGCACGCGGTAGATCAGCGGGTCGCGGAACAACATGTTGGGGTGGCCCATGTCGATCTTGGCGCGCAGTACCATGCGGCCGGGCTCGCACTCGCCGCTGTTCATAAACTCAAAGAGGCGCAGGTTCTCCTCCACGGGGCGGTCGCGGAAGGGCGAGTTCTGTCCCGGGCTGGTGGTGGTGCCCTTCTGCTGGGCTATCAGCTCGGCCGATTGCTCGTCGACATAGGCGCGTCCCTGCTTGATGAGCCATACGGCGAAGTCCCAAAGCTGCTGGAAATAGTCGCTGGCATAATAGACGTGAGCCCACTGGAAGCCCAGCCAGCGTATGTCGTTCTCGATACTCTCAATATATTCGGTGTCCTCCTTCACGGGGTTGGTATCGTCAAACCGGAGGTTGCACTCGCCGCCGTATTTCTTGGCCAGTCCGAAGTCGATGGCAATGGCCTTGGCATGGCCGATGTGCAGGTAGCCGTTGGGTTCCGGCGGGAAGCGCGTCTGCAGGCGCCCGCCGTTCTTGCCCGCAGCCAGGTCGTCAATCACCTTCTGCTCTACGAAGCTTACCGACTTCTTCTCTTCATTCTCGTTCAGTGTTTTCTTTTCTTCCAACATCTTTATTTATTTTTACGATTTACAGTATTCTTCAATCTTCAATGTTCAATCTTCAATGTTCAATCTCACCTGATTCCCCTGGCGTTGAGGGCCTTGGCATAGCGGGCGGCATTGCGCAGGTGCTCGCTGTAGCTACGGGCAAAGTTGTGAGTGCCCGAGAAGTCCTCCTTGGCGCACATATACAGGTAGTCGTGCTTCACGGCGTTGAGCACGGCGTCGATGCCCTTTACCGACGCAATCTTGATGGGGCCGGGGGGCAGTCCGGTGTTGCGGTAGGTGTTGTAGGGGTTGTCGATGTAGAGCATGTCGTGGTAGATGCGTTTCAGCTCAAAGCGCTTCAGCGCAAACTTGATGGTGGGGTCGGCCTGCAGGGGCATGCCCGTGCGCAGACGGTTCATATACATGCCGGCCACCATGGGCTTTTCGCCGCTGTTGGCCGTCTCCTCGTCGATGATGCTTGCCAGCGTGGCCACCTCGTTGGGCGTCAGGCTCATGGCCTGGGCCTTCTTCAGGCGGTCACCCTTCCAGAAGGCATCGTGCTCCTTGACCATACGTTCCATGAAGTGGTCGAGAGTGATGTCCCAGTACACCTCATAGGTGTTGGGTACAAAGAGTGCCGGTATGGTGGCCGTGTCGTAACCCCACCGCTGGCAGTAAGGCTCGTCGATGAGTGCCGAGGCAATGGTGACGGAGTCGAGTAGTAGTTTCTTGCTGAGTGAGGCGGCGAGTTTCTGCACTGTGCGCACCTCGGGTATGGTGAGCCTCACAGGATCTTCCAGACCCCTCTTCATCTTGTGTACTAACTTCCATGTGGTTATCTCCGGGGTTATCAGGTAGTGACCTATCGTCGGAGCGTCAGCATAGCCCGTATGGCGCATCAGGGTGGCGAAGCCCGTCAGTCCATGCTCCGTGGCTCCGGGGGTCAATTTGGTGAGTACGGAGTCCAGATTGTCATCTCGGTCAACGAAAACGGAGTAGGGCTTGTCCTGAACAGAGAATCTGGTCATGAAATAATAATAGCCCAGTCCTAAGATGGCTATCAGGCAGACGGCGGCTGCCACCAGCAGATATTTTGCATTAAAAGCTTTCATGATTATTGCTACTTTTGGCAAATATGGCTGCAAAGGTACGAATAAGCGTGCGAAAAACAAAAGAAAAAGCAGTTTTTCTTTCATTAATTCGCCTTTAATTCGCCTTGAACACCATATTCTTCTGTTTTGCCGTATGGCTTTAATTCGTTCTACGTGAAGACAGCGTTGACAGGCTTGCCTGACGTGACCATTATTGACATGATGGGCAATCTTGTTAACCACCGCTGGACGGTGCCAGAAGAGGATGACCATAGATTTCCTGTCTGGCGACAGACACCATTGACCAATGCAGATACGGGGAAAGTTGTTTTCCCAGACAAACGCTGACTGACCTAACACAGACAGGTTGGAGTTTGATTCTGCTTGGCTATAAAATGTATAAAGCTATCGCGGCACAGGCTTCTGCATCGGCCAGTGCGTGATGGTGGCGTTGGAGGTCATAGCCGCAGGCAGCTGCGACGGTGTGCAGTTGGTGATTGGGGAGGGAATGACCGAACTGTCGGCGAGCCGCAGTGAGCGTATCGTAGAATCGGTAGTCGGGATAGTCCATCTGATATACCTGAAAAGCAGCTTTCAGGCAACCTTCATCGAAACGGGCATTGTGGGCTATGAAGGGGAGAACGGCTATCTGATGCCGGATGTCATCCGTATCCTGCGTATCTGGGAAGAATACATCAACAATCCTTTCCTCCAACTGTTGCCAAACCTTTGAGAACACGGGGGCATCGTCCGTGTCGCTCTGTGTGATGCCATGCACCCGCTGGCAGAAGTAACTGTAGTAATTAGGCTCAGGCTGTATGAGGCTGTAGAACGTGTCGGCTATCTGCCCATTACGAACCATGACCACGCCCACAGAGCAGACACTCGACGGCTGTTGGTTGGCCGTCTCGAAGTCGATGGCGATAAAGTCGCGAATCATGTTTCTTAATATCCCAAATCCTCACCGACAAGCACTACGACATGCCGCCCCTTGTTCCTGCTGTTCCGCAGGAAGTGGACGTAGCTGCAAATCCGAAACCTTCTTCACGGCCTCTTTACCCGTAAGACAGTAGAAGGCCTCCATGTTGCGGCGGTTCAGGTTCTTGATGATCCGCTCCGCCAATTTCTGATTCCTCTCTTCCTGTGGTGTCATATTATAGCATCTGTATTATATGACGACCGCTGTTCCACTGGTGGCAACCATCAGCATAGAGTTGGTCTCGCCGATGGTCTCGTAGTCGATGTCAATGCCAACGATGGCGTTAGCTCCCATAGCCTGTGCCCGCTCCATCATCTCCTTCATTGACGTGTCCTTTGCTTCGCGCAGCACCTTTTCGTAACTGCTGGAGCGTCCGCCAACGATGTCGCGGATGCCTGCGAAAAAGTCCTTCACGAAGTTTGCTCCGATAATCGTTTCACCTGTCACCACGCCCTTGTACTCACGGATGGTGTGGCCCTCAATCTGTTGTGTAGTTGTAAGTATCATCTTAAGAAAGAAATTTAAATCTCTATGCAAATTTAGCGATAATCTCTGAATTATGGCTAATTTTGCATAGATTATTAGGAAAGTTTATGAATAAAGTTTCTTTTCCAAACCTGCCTACGCATCCGATGACAGGCTTTGAGAAGTTAAAAACCACTATCAAGAAGCGTTTTTATTGGTGTAAGTGTCGTTAATTTGAAAAAAGTTTCGTACCTTTGTAGCCGCAAATCTGTAGATTTGCACCCATGAATCTATTTGAAATGGCAAAAAAGAGAAGATGGCACTGCCTGTCGGGGCAGGAGCCAACAGAGCTGGACAAACAGGTGATGTATTGGGAGCAGAAGGGCAAACTTGTGCCCACTCGCGACCTGATTAAGACCCCAGAACAGATTGAAGGTATCCGTCGCGCCGGCGTTGTCAATACTGGTGTGCTGGATGAAGTGGCTAAACATATCCGTGCCGGCATGTCGACGCTGGAGATAGACCAGATTTGCCGCCGTTATTGCGATGAGCACAATGCTATTCCCGCCTGCCTGAACTATGGCGGTGACGAAGAGACACCTCCCTTCCCCATGTCAGTGTGTACAAGCATCAATGAGGTGGTGTGTCATGGCATTCCCAAGGCTGAAGATATTTTGGAAGAGGGGGATATCATCAACGTTGACTTCACCACTATCGTCGACGGCTACTATGCTGACGCCTCGCGTATGTTTATAATAGGTAGGACCACGCCAGAGAAAGAACAGTTGGTGCGTGTAGCCAAGGAGTGTTTGGAGATAGGCATGGAGGCTGCCAAGCCCTTTGGCTTTGTAGGCGATATAGGCCACGCCATAGAGAAGCACTGCAAGAAGTATGGCTACGGCATTGTGCGCGATCTGGCAGGCCACGGCGTGGGGCTGCAGTTCCACGAGGAGCCCGATGTAGACCATTATGGGCATCGGGGCACGGGTATGCTGCTGGTACCAGGCATGGTGTTCACCATCGAACCTATGATTAACATGGGCACATGGCGCGTGTTTATCGATGCTGACGACCCATACGGGTGGGAGGTTATTACAGAAGACGAAAAGCCCAGCGCACAGTGGGAGCATACACTGCTCATGACCGACCATGGCGTAGAGGTGCTGACGTATTGAGAATTGAGGATTGAGGATAGAGTAGTTATGAAGATACTGAAGTGGGGCTTTATCGGCTGTGGTGATGTGGCCGAAAAGAAGAGCGGTCCGGCCTTTAATGAGGTGGCGGGCTCCAGTGTTGTGGCCGTGATGAGCCGTAGCGAGGAGCGAGCACGGTCGTATGCTGTCCGTCATGGTGTGCCCCGGTGGTACACCGATGCTCAGCAGCTCATTGACGACCCTGACGTGAATGCCGTTTATGTAGCCACGCCCCCGGCAAGCCATGCCACCTTTGCCATCATGGCTATGAAGGCAGGTAAGCCCGTCTATGTGGAGAAGCCTTTGGCAGCCAGTTATGAGGACTGCGCCCGCATCAACAACGTCTCCGAGCGCACGGGTGTGCCCTGTTTCGTAGCGTTCTACAGACGCTACCTGCCTTACTTCCTCAAGGTGAAGCAAATCATTGACGAGGGACAGATAGGTCGCGTGATGAATGTACAGGTACGTTTTGCTGTACCTACTCGTCAGTTGGATTACACCCATCCGGAAGAGTTGCCTTGGCGTCTGCAGCCAGATATTGCCGGCGGTGGCTATTTCTATGACATGGCGCCCCATCAGCTTGACCTGCTACAGATGTTTTTCGGCGTTATCCTCGATGCTCAGGGACTCTGTGCCAACCGTGGCGGGTACTATCAGGCAGAGGACACGGTGGCGGCCTGCTTCCGTTTTGAAAACGGGCTGTTGGGTAGCGGCATGTGGTGCTTTGTGGCCCATGAGTCGGCCAGCGAAGACTGCATAGAGATCATCGGCGACCGCGGCAAGCTCTTGTTCTCGGTATTCGATTTTGCGCCCATCAGGCTCTATAACAGTGAGGGCATACAGCAGCTGGAGGTTCCTAATCCGCCCTACGTGCAGTTTCCGATTATCAAGAGTGTCTGCGAGCACCTGCAGGGGCTTGGCATCTGTTCGTGCACCAGTCTCTCGGCTACGCCCGTCAACTGGGCTATGGATCGTATTTTGGGTAAGATTTAAATCTGTGTTCATGGTGCTGAGTAGGGGGGGGCTGTTGGTGCTCATGATGCTGGTCGTGGCTGTGAAAGAAATCTCAGCCACAAGCGGTATAGGGTTTTCTGCTGATGACCATACCGGCACTATTACATCTGCTGACCTGTCTGACATTGATGCACCAGTCGACACCACCTTGAACCGCAACCAGAAAATGATACGTGCTGTGCGTGAGGTGGTGCGCGAGTTTGATCGTTTCGAGGACGAATACATAGAGCCCCCTCACTATGAATTTGCCGTAGAGATGAGGGCCACGCGCAACTATGAGGACTTCATTCTCAGCAGCAATGGGCAGAGCATCATGTTCTCGCCCGACCAGCGCATCAAGGTGGGGCCTTATTTCGGATGGCGGTGGATATTCCTTGGCACCACCTTCGACCTGAAGAATATCCGACTCTTCGGCGACAGCGGCAAGCGTGAGTTCGACCTGGCCATCTACTCTTCACAAGTGGGCGTAGACCTGTTCTACCGTCGCACGGGCAGCGACTACAAGCTGCGCGAAGTGCGCATGGGCTATGGCATAGACGGTGGACTGTTCGACGGGACTCCCTTCGACGGTATCAGTGTGGGCATTACCGGCGTCAACGCCTACTACATCTTTAACCACCACCACTTCTCTTATCCCGCAGCCTTCAGTCCTGGCGTGTGCCAGAAAATTAGCTGTGGCTCGTGGCTTGCAGGAGTAGGCTATACCCAGAACACCCTTGAACTTGATTTTGATAAACTGCAGCAACTCGTTGAGCACCGTCTCACCGGTGGTCAGCAGGCAAGGCTCGACAGCGGTATGATGTTCAACAGCGTCAGGTATCATGACATCAGCCTCTCCGCGGGCTATGCCTATACCTGGGTACTGATGAAAAACCTCATCTTCTGCGCCTCTGGTCAGGCCGCCGTGGCCTATAAGACCAGCAACGGCCATACCGTTGGCGAGCGCGATGGCTTCAGTTTTAACAAGGTAAACCTCGACGGCATTGGGCGCTTCGCCTTGGTGTATAACAATATGCGGTGGTATGCTGGGGTGAATGCTATCCTGCGTACTAACAACTATCACACGTCACGATTCGCGGCCAACAACATCTTTGGCTCTTTTAATGCTTACATAGGCTTTAACTTCCTGCTCAAGGAAAAGTACCGCCAGAGCGGTAAGTCTATCTTCTAGTCATTACTCACGAAAATAGCTACCCAGATGAAAAGACTCACAATAATTATAATAACTGTACTGACAACGCTTAACGTAAGTGCTAATCGCGCTGACAGCCTGTTTGTAGTGAAGGCGCTCAGCGAGGCCCGCCAGCTGCCTCCGTCGACTAACTTGCCGCTCCATTTTGCGCGTCTGTTTCTGGGGCGTCCCTACGTGAGCCACACTCTGGAGGTCAACGATTGTGAGCAGCTCGTGGTGAACACCCGCCAGCTCGACTGCACCACGCTCGTGGAGAATGTTACGGCGCTGACGCTCTGTGCCCGCCGTCACCGCCTCACCTTTGCTGACTTTAAGCAGGTGCTCACACTGATGCGCTACCGCGACGGACATCTTAATGGCTATGCCAGCCGTCTGCATTATTTCTCCGACTGGATTATCGACAACGCCCGTTGCCAAATCGTGGATGAGCTACAGCAGCCTAATCCTCCCTTCACTGCCGTTCAGACCATCAGTGTTAACTATATGACTACCCATTCGCAGAGTTACAAAGCCTTGAAGGCGAATCCCGCTCTTGTGCCCCTTATCAAGCGGCAGGAGCAGGCGCTCAACGGGCGACGCTTCCGCTATATTCCCAAGGCCGCTATCAATAATAGCCAGTTGCTGCGCTCCGCCGTCAGTGATGGCGATATCATTGCTATCACCTGCAACAAGCCCGGCCTCGATATTGCCCACCTGGGCTTCGCCGTATGGCGTAGCGATGGTCTTCACCTGCTTAACGCCTCACAGCTGCACAAGAAGGTGGTAGAAGAGCCGATGACCTTTGCCCAGTATCTCAAGCAGCACCCTACGCATACAGGCATTAGGGTGATAAGGATTAAGAATTGAAGAATTGAAAAGTTAAAGAATAGAAGACGATATGGAGTTACCTGATTTCATGAGTTATGCCAACAAGTTCTCGCAGAGCGAGTTTGTTGAGAAGATTTCCAAGATTGCCAAGCGTGCCGGTTCCAAGCTGGTGTATGCTGCGCTGATATTGTTTTACACCCTGCAGAGCGATAAGGTAAGCGCCAAGAACAAGGCCCTGATTATAGGCGCCCTAGGCTACTTGATAAGCCCTCTCGACGTGGTGCCCGACGCTATACCTATCGTGGGCTTGAGCGACGATCTGGGCGTGCTTATCTACGTGCTGAAAACGGTCTGGACAGATATCGACCCCTCCATCACCGACCGTGCCAAGGAGCGACTGTCCAAGTGGTTCGATGAGGATGAAATCAGCGAAATTGACAATCTCTTTGGATAAGCGGTTGTGACTGCGTGTCCTTTTTGATAAACGATTGTGACTGCGTGTCCTTTTTTGATAAGAGGAACACGCAGTCACAAAGATGACGTATTTTCTTGCGTTGTTACGTTATCAGTCGAAGAATCCCGGCTGCTTGTAGGCTAAGCCCAGTTCGCGGTCGACGGTGGCCAGGATGCCCTGTACCTGTCCCAGTGCGAACATACGTCCGAGGAGCGTATAGCCCGCGTTGTGGCCGTGGGCCGACTCGTCCATCACGCCGCCGGGCTCGTCGGTGAACGTCATGCCGTGGTCTACGCGCATGGGCAGCCCGGGGTTCTCTCTCTCAAATATGCGGCAGAGCTCTATGATGTCGGCACGCCCGCCCAGGTGGCTGGCTTCGGTGAAGTCGCCGTTAGGGAAAATGTGGCAGGAGCGCAGGTGAACGAAGTGTGTGCGCGGGGCAAACTCGCGCGCCATCTCCACCACGTTGTTGTAGGCTCCGGCGGAGAGGCTGCCAGCGCAGAAGGTGAGGCCGTTGTGCTTGTTAGGCACGGCATTGAGGAACCAGCGTATGTCGTCGGCAGTGCGCACGATGCGCGGCAGTCCGAGAATCTCGATGGGAGGGTCGTCGGGGTGTACGCACATGTTCATGTCGCACTCGTCGCACACGGGCATGATGGCTTCCAGGAAGTATTTCATGTTTTCGCGCAGCTGCTGCTTGTCGATGCCCTTGTAGAGCTCAAGGAAGTCGCGGAACTTCTGTATTGGTGCCTCGTCGTTTTCCGAGAAGTTGCCGCTGACGAATCCTTGCGTCTTGATGATGATATTCTCCACCAGCTTATGGTCTTTCTCCGGCGTCATGGTCTTGGCCAGCTCGTCGCACTCCTGGAGCACGTTGCGTCCCTGCCCCACACCGGCGGGGAACTCAAACTGAGCCCACTCCTCGCGGGCGCCTTCGCGCTTGAGGATATAGATGTCGAAATAGGCAAACTCGGCGTAGTTGAAGTAGAGGTTTGTCGAGCCGTTGGGGTTCTGGTGCAGCAGGTCGGTGCGTGCCCAGTCCAGCACGGGCATGAAGTTGTAGCAGATGCAGTGGATACCCTCGGCGGCGAGGTTGCGCAGGCTCAGCTTGTACACCTCTATCTGCTCGTCGCGGTCGGGGCCGCCATACTTGATGGTCTCTACCACGGGCAGGCTCTCGACGACGCTCCAGCGCATGCCGTAGCTCTCGATATACTCACGCAGGTCGCGAATCTTCTCGCGCGTCCACACCTGGCCTAAGGGCACGTCGTGCAGGGCGGTGACAATGCCTTCAACGCCGATTTGTCGTAACTGGGCAAGGGTAATCTTGTCTTTCTTGCCAAACCATCTCCATGTTCTTTCCATAGTCTTGTTATGTTTTAGATTTGTTCAGGGTGCAAAGTTACTCATTATTCCGTTAACCACGCATTGCAAATCGTTCAAAAACTTGCTTTCTTGTAGCGTTTGAGCCATTTTTTGCGCTGCTTCTTGCTCCAGTCATAGAAGTGCGGCGGTATGCGGGTGTCTTGCGGTGTCTGCGCCTTGACGCTGCGCACCGGCTGCCGGCTGCTGTCGCTATAGATAGGCATGCTCTCATTGCCGTAGCGGTCGATGGCAGTAACTGCGTAGTAGAGCGTCTGTCCGTTGGTGTGCGGCACCTGCATCTGCTCGCCCCGCAGTCGTGTGGTTATGAGGTTGCGCGGCTCGCCGGTGTCAACGTCGGGCGTCGTGGCGGCATATATATTATATAATAGGTATGGCGCCCGTGAAGCGTCGGTGGCACCGCTCCACGCCAGTCGGTCAGTCATGGCGCCGCGCTGCAGCTGCAACTGTGTGGGAGCCGTCGGTGCTTGGCTCCACGCCCACGTCATGGGCGGTATGAGCGCCGGCGCCTCGTCGAAGCTGCGTGCGAAGTCGTAGATGCCCCGGGTGTTGTCGGTGAGGAATCGTGAGCGGAAGTAGCAATGGCCGATGCCGTTGTGGCGTGCGAAGCTCATTTCGCGGGTAATATCGTCGAGCATCCAGCCCGCCTCGCGTGGCGAGAGGAAGTAGATGCCCAGTCCGCTGACGATGGTACGCCCATAGGAACGCTCCTGCCAGTCGAGGGCAAAGGGATAGTAGTTGTTGCCACGGAAATACTGCATGGGGTAGAGCTGGTCCATCAGCCCTTCGCGCAGCCAGCCCTGGGCATCTTGATGAACGGCGCTGTAGGCGTTCCACCCGCCGGAGCGGTAGCGGGCGAGGTCGCCCGACTTGCCAATGGGCGAGCACGACAACTTCACCCACGGCTTGAGGCTCTTCACGGCACGGTGAATCTTGCGCACAATGGCGGTGATATTCCCTCGGCGCTCACTGGCGCTGGTCTTCTTGTCCTTCTTGGCGCCTTTATATTTGCTCCAGGTCTCGGGGTAGCGGATATAGTCCAGGTGTACGCCGTCAATGTCGTAGCGCCGCGTCACCTCGGCACAGATGTCGGCCAGATAGTCGCCCGTCGCAGCTACTTCAGGGTTCATATAGCCGTCTTCGCCAATGTTGATGGCCATCTGCGGATGGCGGCGCTTAAATTCCTTGAAGCGCTGCTCATGGGTCTTGCCAATGGGCAGGGTCACCATCCAGGCGTGACACTCCATGCCGCGCTTGTGACACTCGTCGATGATAAACTGCAAAGGGTCGTAGCCCGGCGAGCGCCCGTGGGTGCCCGTGAGACATAGGTCGAAAGGCTCTAAGGCTGAGGGGTAGATGGTCGACGCACGTACGCGCGTCTGTATCAGTACGGTGTTGATGTTGACAAGTTTCAACTGGTCTAAAATCTTCGTCATCTCCCGCTGCTGGGCGGCGGCACTCTTGGCCGTGGGCCAGTCGAGGGCGCCGATGGTGGTGAGCCATACGGCTCTTACCTCGTGCTTCGGCATCTGGGGAGCGTACTCATCGTGCTTCTGTGCTTGCAGTGTCATGCACCACAATAGTGCCAGTAGAAATGTTATTTTTGCTTTCAATTTGCTATTTTCTTTGTATTTTGCCTGCAAAATTACGATATTTTTTTCATATATCAAATAATTGTAGTAACTTTGCACATAATTTGGAAGGAGTTTTTGGCAGCACCAAACGCCAGAACTGAGTGATGGAGACATTAAATAAAAGTAAATAGACAATGATTACCTTTACCCTGAGCCTTATGGCTCTATTGATTGGCTATCTGCTCTACGGCCGCTTCGTAGAGCGCGTATTCGGTCCCGACGACCGCGTGACCCCCGCCGTAGCAAAAGCTGACGGACTAGACTACATCGTGCTTCCCAATTGGAAGATTTTTATGATTCAGTTTCTCAACATTGCCGGCACGGGCCCCATCTTCGGCGCCATCATGGGTGCTAAGTTCGGCCCCGTGGCATACATCTGGATAGTGCTGGGCTGCATCTTTGCCGGTGCCACCCACGACTACCTTTCCGGCATGCTCTCCATGCGCAACGACGGTGCCGGTCTGCCCCAGCTCATCGGCAAATACCTGGGACAGACCACGAAGTCGGTGATGCTCGTGTTCACAGTACTGCTGCTCATCATGGTGGGCACGGTGTTCGTCTATTCGCCCGCAGAGATTCTGCACAGCATCGGCGGCGATACGATGATGTGGGTCGTCATCATCTTCCTCTACTATATCATTGCCACGATGCTGCCTATTGACAAAATCATCGGCAAGGTGTACCCCCTGTTCGCCTTCTCCCTGCTGTTCATGGCCGGCGCCCTGATGGTGTGGCTCTTCATGCACTGGCCTACGGTGCCCGAGCTGTGGAGCCACTGCTATAACCTTGGTGCCGCCACCCATCCCGACACATGGAAGGACAACATCTTCCCCGCACTGTTTATCACCGTGGCCTGTGGTGCCATCTCCGGTTTCCATGCTACGCAGTCGCCGCTGATGGCCCGCTGCGTGAAGTCAGAGTACATGGGACGCCCCATCTTCTACGGTGCCATGATTACCGAGGGCGTGGTGGCGCTCATCTGGGCTACCGTCTCGGCATGGTTCTTCTACGGCGAGCCGGCTCCCGGCTATGAGCTGATAGAGGCTGCCAAAGCTGGCTTCAGCACGTCGGCACCGGCAGTGGTCAATCTGGTGTGCAACGACTGGCTGGGCGTGGCCGGTGCCATCCTGGCTATGCTGGGCGTGGTGGCTGCCCCTATCACCAGTGGCGACACCGCTTTCCGCAGTGGACGTCTCATCGTGGCCGAGTGGCTGAAGATGGACCAGCGCCCCATCGCCAAGCGTCTGATAATCTGTCTGCCTATGTTTGCATGCTCCATTGCCATGCTCGTCTGGCAGATAGAAAACCCTGATGGCTTCAACACCATCTGGCAGTATTTCGGATGGAGCAATCAGGCGCTGTCAGTGTTCACGCTGTGGACACTTACGGTCTATCTGGTGCGCGAGAAGAAGCCTTTCTGGATTACCCTTATCCCCGCCCTGTTCATGACCACCGTCTGCAGCACGTTCCTCTTCGTGTCGAAGCAGGCTCTTGAGCTGGGCACCGTAGGCTACTACCTTGGCGCGCTGTGCTTCGTGGTGGCTCTGGTGTGGTTCTGCGTGTGGTACAAGAAAGAAACTAACAAACAATAATACCTTATGATTATGAAGAAAAAGATTGCTTTGTTCATTACCGGTCTGCTGATGGCCGTCAGTGCTAACGCTCAGTTTGAGCAGGGAAAAGTATATGTTAATGCAAATCTCTCTGGCTTTGACTTTAGTCATAATGGCCTTATGGGAAGTCATTTCGATATTGGAGCAAAGGGTGGATACCTTATATCAGATAATTTCTCTTTGTTGGCTGACATCAACTATACATATTATAAAGATCAATTTGATAAATTCAATGTTGGTGCAGGCGCCCGATACCATATTTCACAGAATGGTTTGTATTTAGGTGCAGGCGTTAATTTAATGGTTTTTGAAGGAACAGATGTTGCTCCTTCTGTCAACGTTGGTTATACATTCTTCCTTAACAAAACTGTGACGATAGAACCAGAGCTGTATTATAGACAATCATTGGTTAATCATGACGATTATAGTACAGTTGGATTCCGTATAGGTATTGGTATCTACTTTGACGAACTCTTCTAATCCCTACAAGTATATGTTAAGCGTTGACGAATTAGTAGACAGGCTAATAGACCTGTCGTTTGCCGAGGACATCGGCGATGGTGACCATACCACATTGTGTTGCATCCCCGAGGACGCCATGGGCCGCAGCCACCTGCTGATCAAAGAAGACGGCATCCTGGCCGGCGTCGAGGTGGCTAAGGAGGTGTTCCGCCGCTTCGACCCCGAGATGCAGGTAGAGGTGCTGATGCAGGACGGCACGCCGGTGAAAAAGGGCGACATCGCCATGGTCGTCAGCGGTCGTGTGCGCTCGCTGCTGCAGACGGAGCGCCTGATGCTCAACATCATGCAGCGTATGAGCGGCATCGCCACGATGACCGCCCGCTACGTGAAGCGCCTGGAGGGCACCGGCACACGGGTGCTCGACACCCGTAAAACTACCCCCGGCATGCGCATGCTTGAGAAGCAGGCCGTGAAGATTGGCGGCGGCTGCAACCACCGCATCGGACTTTTCGACATGATCCTGCTGAAAGACAACCACGTCGACTTCGCCGGTGGCATCACCAATGCCATTGACCGCTGCCACCAGTATCTGGAGGCGAAGGGTCTCAACCTGAAGATTGAGATTGAGGTGCGCTCCTTCGACGAGCTGCAGCAGGTGCTCGACCGCGGCGGCGTAGACCGTATCATGCTCGACAACTTCTCGGTGGCCGACACCAAGAAGGCTGTCGACATCATCGCTCACCGCTATGAGACGGAGTCCAGCGGCGGCATCACCTTCGACACCATCCGCGACTATGCCGAGCAGGGCGTCGACTTTATCAGCGTGGGGGCTCTGACCCACAGTGTGAAAGGTCTTGACATGAGCTTCAAGGCATGCTGATGTTTTGAGGTTTGAGGTTTGAGATTTGAAGTTTATGATGTGTAGGATTTCTGTTTTAGCGCTGGTTCTCAATGCCATGCTGTCTCATAGCCTGATGGCTCAGGAACTTGGCAATCACCAAGTCTCAAGCCTCAAGTCTCAAACTTCAAATTTCAAGCCTCCCATAGATTACGACATTTCGCTGGCGGGCAATTTTGGTGAGCCGCGGCCCAACCATTTCCACGGCGGCCTCGACGTCAGGACCGAAGGGCGCGAGGGCAAACATATCTATGCCATCGGCGACGGCTACGTCAGCCGTATCACCATGGGCAAGGACGGCTTCGGCAACGCCGTTTACATCACCCATCCCTCTGGGCACACCTCTATCTACTGCCACCTCAAGGCTTTCTCGCCGCGCATCAAGGCCGCCCTGCGCCGCTACCAGTATGAGCACCAGACGAGCGAGGCCGATGCCCGGCTGACGCCCCGCGACGTGCCCGTCAGCCAAGGGCAGTTCATCGCTCTCAGCGGCAATACAGGCAACTCCACGGCGCCGCACCTGCATCTTGAAATCCACGACACCCGCACGTGGAACATGCTCGACCCTTATCAGTTCCTCAACGACTATATTCAGGACAGCGTGCCCCCGCAGGCTCACGCCATCATGGCCATACCCCTCGGCGGCACGTTCAATGGCAAGAGGCAGGAATCGCAGTTTTCCCCCTCCACCCTCCACCCTCAATTCACCGCCTGGGGACCGGTGGGCTTCGCTATCTGGGCCGACGACTACATGCAGGGCAGCTACAACCACTACGGCATCCATGAGACACTGCTTTATGTGGACGGGCAGATGGCTTTCCACAGCGTGGTGGACAACATTCCCACGCGCCTCAACCGCATGGTCAACTCCTGGGGCTACTACGACCACTGGCGCCGCCATCGCTCGTGGTTCATGAAATCATACAAGGAACCCGGCAACCAGCTCAGTTGCCTGACTACCGACGACCACCGCGGCGTCGTCCACTTCACCGAAGAGCGCGACTACCAGCTGGAGTACGTCCTTCGTGACTTCAAAGGCAACGAAGCCCGCTACGCCTTCACCGTCACCGCCCAGCGTCCTACCGACGCACCCTCCCCCTCGTCGCCCTCCCTCCCGTCGTCCTCGCCCTGGTCGCCCTCCTTCCCGCCTGTCGGCCGTGCTGCGGCGTTGCCGCAGCCTCCCATTCTCCGTTGGAACCGCACTACGGCCGTCACCCTGCCCGGCATGCAGCTTGTCGTGCCCTACGGCCTCGTAGCCACCGATACTCCCCTGCAGCCTCGCCGCCACGAGCAGCCCGCCGCCCTCAGCGACGCCTATCAGTTTGCCGACGCCTCGTTGCCCCTGATGACCGACGCCCTGCTAAGCATCTCGCTCGCCAGGCTCCATTCATTGTCAACGTCGCTCGAGCGCCCCGATCCCTCAAAGCTTTACATTGCCAACGAGAACGGCCGCTTTATGGGTGGCGACCTTAGCGACGACGGCTGGCTGACGGGCCGTGTCCGCGAGCTGGCAGGCCGTTATCAGGTGGCCTATGATGCTGAGCCGCCAGTCATCAAGCCCCTCAGTGGCGCCCTGCTCGGCAGCGCTGGCCAGTCAGCCCCCGTTCGGCTCACCGGCAGCCGCCTGCTGCTCAGCGTCACCGACGGCCAGAGCGGCATCGCTTCATGGACGGCCACCGTCGACGACCGCTTCATCGTGTTCGACGCCATTGAGAAGTCCAGCACCTTTGCCTGTGAATTAGGTGAGTCGTGGCTTCCACGTACCGGACGTACCCACCGCCTGCACTTCGAAGTGACCGACAACCGCAGTAACACTGCCGTCTACGAGACGACGTTCATCTATTAAAAAAGGTTAAGCCTTTGGGCGATACAAATTATTATTAGTAATTTTGCCCGGTTAAATCAAATAAAAACAGAAAAACGACATGAAAAAGCTACTGATAGCCATGATGATGTGTCTGCCCATAGGCATGACAGCACAGAATAATACGTGGGAAATGCCCGAACAAGGAACCAACGCTGCCAATCCCGACCAGAAATACCTGGCTGGTGCCGTTCCCGAGGTCGATGGCAAGGTGTTGTTCCATACCGTTATTAACGCTCCCGGCAAGAGTGCTGCTCAAGTGGCCGATATCGTGCGGAGCTATATGACAAAGATGACCACCGAGCCCAATCAGTTTGAGCAGAGCCGCATCGTGGTTGACGACTCCGTGAAGCACGAGATTGTAGGCACCTATCAGGAGTGGCTGGTATTCAAGTCTACGGCTCTGGTGCTCGACCGCACGCGGCTGATGTACAACCTCATTGCCAACTGCGAGGACGGCAAACTCGACCTGACGATGACCCGCATCTATTACCTCTATGAAGAGGAGCGCGACCCGCAGACCTACAAGGCCGAAGACTGGATTACAGACAAGGAGGGGCTTAACAAGAAGCAGACTAAGCTGTCTCGCGTGTCGGGCAAGTTCCGCCGCAAGACCATCGACCGCAAGGACTACCTGTTTAACAAGTTTGCCGAGCTGCTACGATAGTGAAGAGTGAAGAATTTGCTACCGCACTAAAAAGTGAATCGTGATGAGAGAACGTCACCATCTGAAGCCCCTGGACGCCGATAGCAGGGATGGCCTGCATTGGCTGCGCCAGTGGCTCAATCTGATATTTATCATCGGAGCCATCGTCGGCATGATATGGTATGTGAAGGGCGACCACAATACCGCCATCTACATACTCATTGGCGCCGTAGTATTTAAGTTTATAGAGTTGACACTTAGAATAGCAAGACTATAGCATGAAGAGAAACGTTGTCACGCTGCTACTTCTGTCTGCCCTCCAGGCAGCTATTGCCCAGACCTATAATCAGATTGACGAGACGGGCTCCGTCACGCAGCGCGATGAGAGGGGTAACGGCAATTTCAATCCGCACAACAACGACACCACCAAGAACCGCAACAAAGAGATTCCTTTGGGCATGCATGTGTGGACTATCGACAGAAAGTTCGGCGACATCATCCCAGCCGAGATAGACACCATGCCCCATCTCTATCCTACGACGACGATGAACACCGGCCGCTTCGGCGAGTTTAACACCACCGGCAACAACTATACAGCACGCCAGAATCGCATCTATATCGACCGTCCGCTGGCCACGCAATTCATATTCACCGAACCTTACAGCTATGTGTACACCGCTCCTGACGAGCTGCACTTCACCAACACGTTGTCGCCGCTGACAAACCTCTCTTACGACAACTGTGGCAACAAGACCGACGGTGAGGACCATCTCAGGGCGAAGTTCGCCGTCAATGCCGGTAAGCGCATCGGTGTGGGCTTCGACCTGAACTACGCCTATGCCCGCGGCTATTATGCCAATCAGGCCGTGTCGCATTTCGGCGCTACCTTCTACGGCTCCTATTTAGGCGACCAGTATAGCATGCATGCCATGTTCTCTACCTACCATCAGAAGGCGGCAGAGAATGGTGGTATCAACAACGATGAATATATCGTTCATCCCGAGTCGGTGGAGTCAACGTTCAGTACCAACGAGATTCCGACGGTGCTGAGCCAGAACTGGAATCGCAATGACAATCTTCACGGCTTTCTCACCCACCGCTACAGCATGGGTTTCTACCGTAAGGAGAAAATGACCGAAGAGGAACTCAAGGCGCGTAAGTTTGCCCAGGAATCGAAGAAGGACAACGAGAAGAAGGACGACAAGGCCAAAGACGGCAAGTCCAAGCCCGAGGAGCCCACGTTCAGCGGCCGTCCCGACAATGCCGTTATTGCCGGCGCCGAGCCCGACCGCCCCGAGCCCGGCCGTCCTGACAGCACGCGCATCAAGGTTGACTCCCAGGCCCAGCTTGACAGTCTGCTACAGGCCGGCCAGACTGCCGAGGACGATTCTATGAAGCGCATCTTCGTGCCCGTCACCAGTATCATCCATACCGCCGAGATCAATAGCTATGACCGCACCTACCTGTCGTATGGTTCCACCGACGGCCTCTATGCCAACAGCTATTTCAATCAGGCAAAGACAGCTGCTGCCGACTCGCTCAATGACAACACCAAGCATCTGCAGCTGAAGAACACCCTGGCCCTGGCCTTGCTTGAAGGTTTCAACAAATGGGCCAAGGCTGGTGTCAAGCTCTTTGCCACCCATGAGCTGCGTACCTTCCGGATGGACGATACGCTCAGCGCCATGCCCGTTCGCCAGAAGACTACAGAACACAATATCAGCCTTGGCGCACAGATTATCAAGAGCCAGGGCAAGACCCTGCACTACCGCGCACAGGGCGAGCTGTGGACCATCGGCGAGGATGCCGGCCAGCTGAAGCTCGACTTCGATACTGACCTCAATTTCCGGCTCTTCGGTGACACGCTGACGCTGGCAGCCCACGGCCACTTCTATCGCCTGAATCCTACCTACTACCAGCGCCACTATCATTCGAAGCACTTCTGGTGGGATAACAATGACCTGAACAAGGAAACACATACCCGCATAGAGGGTCTCTTCAGATACCGCAAGACGAAGACCACGCTGCGCGTGGCCATAGAGGAAATCCAGAACTACACCTACCTGGGCATGAGCTATCTCGTGGATGCCAGCTACAGCCGCAAGGGCCTGACGGCCACCATCAGTCAGAACAGCGGCAACATCAACCTGCTGACGGCGCAGCTGCAGCAGCAGTTCAAGCTGGGGCCGCTGAACTGGGAAAACGTCGTGACCTATCAGAACAGCAGCAATCAGGATGTGCTTCCTGTGCCCACGGTCAACATCTTCACCAACCTCTACTTAGGATTCAAGATTGCCCGTGTGCTGAGCGTCGAGTTAGGCGCCTGCGCTACCTATTTCTCTGAATACGACGCTCCCGACTTCTGTCCGCAGCTCAATCAGTATGCCGTTCAGGAGAACGCCAGCAGCCGTGTCAAGCTGGGCAACTATCCGTTTATCGACGTTTATGCCAACATGCACCTCAAGCGTGCCCGCTTCTTTGTGATGATGAACAATGTCGGCGGCAGCATCGGCAGCAAGAAAGCCTTCCTGACGCCTCACTATCCCGTCAACAGCAGCGTGCTACATTTCGGTGTGTCGTGGAACTTCATGAATTAATATTAATCTATCCATCATTAACATGAAACTCACAGAATTACTTTCCGGCAACGTCAATGCCGCAGCGTGGGAGCAGAAAGGCTACCAGCTCCCCAAGTTTGACATTCAGGCCGTTCGCGCCAAGACCGCCCAGGCTCCTACCTGGGTACACTTCGGCGGCGGCAACATCTTCCGCGCCTTCCCCGCCGCCATTCTCAACGACGCCCTCAATACGGGCAAGTACGATCGCGGCGTCATCGTGGCCGAGACCTTCGACTTCGAGGTCATCGACAAGGCCTATACCCCATACGATAACCTCTCGCTGCTGGTGAGCTTGCAGAGCGACGGCAACATCGAGAAGAAGGTCATTGCCAGCGTCACCGAGGCGCTGAAGGCCGACCCCCAGTTTGCCGACTGGCAGCGGCTGGTAGAAATCTTCCGCCAGCCCAGCCTGCAGATGATTTCGTTCACTATTACCGAGAAGGGCTATACCTACAACGACGCCGACCTGCAGCGCGGACTCAAGCCCGTCTTCGCCATGGGCAAGGTCTGCGCCCTGCTCTATGAGCGCTTCCAGGCCGGCGCACTGCCGCTGACGGTGCAGTCGATGGACAACTGCTCGCACAACGGCGACAAGGTGAAGGCCGGCGTCATGGCCTACGCCGAGCGCTGGTTACGGGACGGGCTGGTGCCGCAGGCCTTCGTCAGCTATCTGAAGGATGAGACGAAGGTGACCTTCCCCTGGTCGATGATTGACAAGATTACCCCCCGTCCCCATGAGAAGGTGAAAGAGCTGCTGGCTGCCGACGGCTTTGAGGACAACGACTACATCGAGACCGAGCGCCACACCTTCACGGCGCCATTCGTCAATGCCGAGGAGGTGCAGTATCTCGTCATCGAGGACAACTATACCAACGGCCGTCCGCCACTGGACCTCGGCGGCGCACTCTACACCACCCGCGAAACCGTAGACAAGGTAGAGACAATGAAGGTGACCACCTGCCTGAACCCTCTGCACACGGCCATGTCTATCTATGGCTGCATGCTCGGCTATACGCTCATCTCGGCCGAGATGAAGGACGACGACCTGCGTGCCTTCATCCAGAAGATAGGCTATATGGAGGCCATGCCCGTGGTGACCGACCCCGGCGTGCTCAACCCATACGAGTTTATCGGCGCCGTCATCAACCGCCGTCTGCCTAACCCCTTCATGCCCGACGCCCCGCAGCGCATAGCCATGGACACGAGCCAGAAGCTGCCTATCCGCTTTGGCGAGACCATCAAAAAGTACGTCAGCCGCGGCCTCGACATGCAGAACCTCGTGCTCATTCCCCTGACGCTGGCCGGCTACGCCCGCTATTTGAAGGGACTGAAGGACGACCTTACGCCCTTCGAACCCTCGCCCGACCCCATGCTGCAGGAACTGCAGGCCATCGTCGCCCCGCTGGAGGTTGGCCGTCAGGAGCAGGACTATTCGTGCCTGAAGCAGCTCTACAGCCGCAGCGACGTGTTCGGCCTCGACCTCTATGAGGCCGGCCTTGGCGAGCAGATTGAGGCTATGGTCAAGCAGCTCTTTGCCGGTGCCGGTGCCGTGCGCCAGACACTGCACAAGTACGTCCACGACCGCTGATGATATATATTGATGCTTAGATGCTTAACAAGCTCTTTACCCTACTACTCGTGCTTACGGCCCTGCAGGCGCAGGGCCGCAGCCGTGTGTACACCCCTGAGGTGAAGACCTTGCAGGTAGTTGTCAATCAGGACTGGCTGTCGCCGCCGGTAATGCGCCTGGGCACCGCCGACGTGCTCCATGTGAGCTTCGACGAACTCTCGCACAACTACCGGCGCTACGTTTACCACCTGGAGCACTGCGAGGCCGACTGGCAACCCTCCGCCGACATCTTTGAGAGCGACTGGCTCGTAGGTTTCAACGACAACACCATCGACGACTACGACAACTCGCTCAACACCACGGTGCTCTACACCCATTACAGCCTGCAGATACCCAACGACCGCTGCCGCCTGAAAATGAGCGGCAACTACTGCCTTACCGTCTACGACGAGCAGGAGGGCAGTCTCGATGAGCCTGTGCTCACGGCTGAGTTCAGGGTGGTGGAGCCGCTGATGAATGTCGGCCTGAGCGTCACTACCAATACCGACGTCGACTTCAACCTCAGTCATCAGCAGGTGTCGATGACGGCTGTCTATAACAGTCTGCAGGTGACTCATGAAGAGGAGCAACTGTGGACGGTGGTCACCCAGAACGGGCGTGAAGACACCCAGGTGGCTGGTACACGTCCCACGTCGCTGCAGCTGGGTAAGGCGCAGTGGGAACATTGCCGCGACTTGATATTCGATGCCGGCAATGAGTATCATAAGTTTGAGGTGCTCGATGTGTCGCATCCTACACTGGGCATCGACCGCATGCGGTGGGACGGCAGCAACTACCACGCCTTTCCCTTTGCTAATGAGCCCCGGCGCCACTATGTCTACGACGAGGATGCCAACGGCGCCTTCTACATTCGCAACAGCGACAACATTGAGAACGACCGCACATGCGACTACGTCTACGTGAATTACAAACTCCTTACCGGCCATGAATATCCTGATGCCCACATCGTTGTAGACGGCCAGTGGGCCACTGACGACAATGCCGACACTTACCTCATGACCTACGACGAGACCGACCGCAGCTATAATGCCCGCATATTGCAGAAGCAGGGCTATTACTCGTATCAGTATCTGCTGTTGACTGCCGACGGCCGCGTCAGACCGATACCCGAGGAGGGCTCGTTCTTTCAGACCGAGAACCGCTATCAGGCCTACGTATATTATAAAGGTACGGGCGCGCGCACGTGGCGCCTCGTAGGCTATCAGCAGGTAACACTGAAGTGACTACCTAGGAACCGCAGCACGGAAAAATAGTTTATTTGATATCCGTCATCCGTCAGAATTCTGGATAAAAGGTTGAGCGTTAGGTACTTACGGGCTGACGGATGGTTGGCGGCTGACGGATGGATGATTTTTAGAGCGCTATAGTGCATAAATATTCGTAAAAAGGAATATTTATGCATCCGGACGCAGATTTTATCAATATTTCGGAGTTTTTTTGTAAAGAATTCGGAGGCTCTTCAAAAACGGCGGCCGTTTTGAAAAATTCAGCGGCCGTTTTTGAAAAAACGGCGCGCGTCTTTGGAAAAACAGCGGCCGTTTTCAGTGAATATTTATGCAATTTTTGAAGGGACTGCTCTTGTTCTGAATAGGATTCCCATCCGTCAGCCTGTAATTTGCTTGCTGTCAGAAAGTTGCGCCGATTGCTGACGGATGACGGATAGCAATCAACTTTTTTCTGGCGGTTATTGTTCTTGCGTTTCGCGATATTCGTGAGGCGTCATGCGGTATTTGTGGTAGAACTTAGCTATCAGGTAGTTAGGCGACACGAAGTCACACTCTACAGCTATCTGCTCTATGCTCATGTCAGTAGTCCTCAGCAGTTCGGCGGCCTTGTCTATGCGGAGCGTGCGCACCAGTGCGCGCGGGCTCTTGTGGACGTTTTCCAGGATCAGCTCGTAGAGTTCAATCACGCCCATGTTTGTTTCCTGTGACAGCATGTGCATGGTGTAGGGCCGGCCGTGGCGTTCGTGTATAAAGTCAATGACCTTGAGCATCAGCTCTGTGAAGGCAGGGTTGAGCTCTGAGCGCGATTCGCTTTCGGTGCCGAAGATTTCCTCCTGCGTGGGCGACAGCTTCTCGGTGTTGAAGCTGTCTGCGCGGTTGACGAATGAGTTGATGCGGCGTATGACGTCGCCCTCCTCGTTGTTGCGGCGCATCTTCAGGCGGGTGTTGCGGTTGTAAACGATAAAGTTGAGAATGGCTATGGCCAGCACTATCAGCGTGAAGAGCAGCAGTATGCCTGTAGTGCGCCACCAGGGCTGGTTGACGTGGATGACCCATTCGTAAGGCTTGCCGGCAAATTTGCCTTGTACGACAGAGGCTATGAGTTCCACGTGATAGGTGCCCGGCTGTATGCCTACCATCGGCAGGTGCAGCAGTCCTCGTGAGTCAACGAATCCGCCGCCGCCGAAATAGGAGTAGTCTGTCCACTGCTTGCTGATTTCCCGGATGCGCACGCGGTAGTAGGTTTGCAGCGGACGCGAGAAGTTGAGCGCCGAGAACGTGAGCGAGATGGAGTTCTGGTCGTAGTTGAGGTTAATCTCCTTGACACGGGTGATAGCCTTGTTGAGCACTACGGAGCCGTTGACCTCGTCGCCGGCATTGACCTCGATACCGTTGACCAGCAGTTTTGTCAGTTTGGGGTGCATGACGTAGGGCTGCTGGTTGAGCAGTGGCATGAAGTCGCGCGGCTGGAAAGTTACTATGTGGTCAATACTCTGCATCACTATCCGGCCATCGTCGGTCTTCATGGCCTTGGCGTCGACGAAGGTTTCGTTAGGCACGTTGTCGTCGCTGTTGAAACAGTAGACCTGCTTCACTTCGCCGTCTTCAATGCGCAGGCAGGCTATGCCATAGCTGGTGTTTATCCAGATGTTGTGGAAGTTGTCTTCAATGACGGCGTGTATCACGCTGTTGAGCAGCCCGTTGGCTCGTGAGTAAATCTTGGGCTCGGCTTGCGGGGTAGTATATAGGTAAAGCCCGTTAGGCGTACCTACCCACGTCCAGTGGCGGCTGTCAACAACCATGACGTTGGCGCGCTTGCCCCTGAATTCGCTGATGCCTTTCAGTGGCTCCATCTGCCGGAGGTAGTCCTGTGCTTTCGGGTCGGTGATGTTGAGCGATGTGAAGGGCGCGTTGGTGGGGGGGCCGTAGAGCAGTCCGCGCTCTTCGGTGCCTATCCACATGCCTCCCTGCAGGTCAAACTCCAGGGCGTTGATGTTGGTTTCCAGCTGGCGGCCGTTGTTCAGGGTCAGTGTCTTATGGTGGGTCATCTCGCCCGTAGCCAGCATATAGGTGTAATAGCCTACTGACGAGGCTATGTAGAGCTTGCCTTCGTAGAGCCTCATGTTGTTGTAGTGCATCCAGGGCTCTTCGGTGCGCATTATTTCCGTCCATTGGCGGCTGTCTAAGTTGTAGTGCAGCAGCAGGCCGCCGTTGTTGCCGTTGCGGATTATGTAGAAACCGTTGTCGTGAAGCATCATCACGCCCGACTCCTGGTAGCCCTTGGCCTGTTCGCTGTCGTAGGCTTTGCTCTGGTAGCGTCGTTTGCCGGTGGCCGCGTCGTAGCTGATAAGCTGACCGTTATCGTAGAACAGTAGCAGCTCCTTTTCATGAACCTCCAAGTCCTGCAGGCTTGCGCCCTTGAGCAGTGCAAGCTTCTTGCCGTATTTACGGCTGAAGACATGGCCGTTCTCGCAGAGCCACAGGTCGCCTTTAGAGTCTACGAACATGTCGCCGACCCGCTCTTTGGCACCGTAGAGGCGGAAGATGCTGTCGGCATGGATATAGTGCTCGCGCGAGAGGTCCACACAGGTTACCGTCTGCTTGTTTTTCAGCCAGAGGTGGTGGTCGTTGTCGTAATAGAGGTGGTAGTGGCCATGATAGTCTTCCAGCTTGTAGGTCAGTTCCTCGTTACCGTTGATGTGCGAGAAGTTGGCACCGTCGTAGAAGTTGATGCTGCCGATGGTGGTGATGGTCATTCGTCCCGTAAAGGTGCACTTGATGGTCTGTGCCGAGTTGTCGGCAATGCCGTTAGAGGCTGTGATGGTGCGGAAAACGCGGTCGTCGTCGATATCGGCAACGGCGGCGCCTGACCTTAATAATAGCCCGAAAAACAGTAGAACCTTTACGGTTGATTTCATGTTTAAAGTAATTAGTGTGCAAAGTTACGAAAAAATAAGGTATCTTGCAAGTTTTTTGCTGAAAAATAGTAATTTTGCACCATGATTACATTTCCGATAGCAAAAATCAATTTAGGACTCAATATTGTTAGCCGTCGTCCCGACGGTTATCATGACCTGCAGACCGTGTTCTATCCCATACCCGTCAAGGATGCTTTAGAGCTCACGATGATGGACGACAGCTTCCCCTCGGCGGTAGACTGCGACATCAAGTTGACCAACATTCCCGTGGCCGGCGACGAGCGTACTAACCTGGTAGTGCGTGCCTATGACCTGCTGAAGCAGGACTTTCCCCGGCTGCCCCGTGTGCATGCCCATTTGTGGAAGGGCATACCCACGCAGGCGGGCATGGGCGGCGGCTCCAGCGACGGCGCTCACATGCTGACGCTGCTCAGCGGGATGTTCGGCTTGGGCCTGAGCACGGAGCAGCTCATAGCCTACGCCGCGCGGCTGGGTGCCGACTGTCCGTTTTTTATTGTCAACCGTGCGGCTTATGCTGAAGGCATCGGCGAGCGGTTGCAGCCTATTGACCTTGACCTCAGCGGTTATTATATTGGTGTGGTGCGGCCCGACATTCCCGTGTCTACCCGCGAGGCTTTCTCGCTGATTACGCCCCGGTGGCCGGCCAGGTGCTGCCGCGAGGTGGTGATGCAGCCTGTAGAGACGTGGCAGGGGCAGCTGGTCAACGATTTCGAGCAGAGCGTCTTTGCGCTGCATCCTGAAATCGGGCGTATCAAGGAGCAGCTGCTGCAGCTGGGGGCGGTCTATGCCGCCATGTCGGGTAGCGGCTCCGCCGTCTTCGGACTGTTTCGTGAAGAAACGGAAATAGGCAAACACTTCACTGATGTGTTTACCTATTTCGCGCGGTTGTAATACCTCTGTTACCGGCTATGGGCGTAGCTGTCATGCCGTTATCTCAGCCGCAGGCCCATGCCTACGCGTAGGTCGTCGTCGGGGCTCATGCGGTTCATCTTGTAGAGCGACTTCAGTCGGATGCCATACTTCTGGGCTATGGAGTACATTGACTCGCCCTGGCGCACGTAGTGCAGGTAGTCCTTATACTCCTTGGGCGCGCGCTTCTGTTTCTTCTTCAGCCAGATGACTTCGCCCTCTTCGATGTAGTCGTCGCGGTCGCGCTCGTTGTATTTGGCTATCTTCTTATATGAAATGTCTATCTCCTCGCCGATGGAGCGGAAGGTGTCGCCGCGGCGGGCAATGATGTAATAGTTTTCGTTGTAAATCTTGATGGGGTGCAGGGGCTGGCCGTTGTAGCCGTGGTCTTTGCCGTGGGCGGCTATGAACTTGTCGTAGCCCTTGGCGCTGTCGAGGTTGTAGAGGCGGTAGAGCTGTATGAGCTCTATCAGCCGGTTGGCATACTGCGGATTAGTGGCGTAGCCGGCAGCTTTCAGACCGCGGGCCCAGCCCTTATAGTCGGTCTTCTTCAGTGTAAACAGCTTACTGTAGCGCTGTCCGCTGGCCAGGAATCGGGAGTGGTCTTCAAACGACTCGTAGGGCGAGTCATAGGCGCGGAAGCACTCGTTGCTGGCATCGTCGTCTTTATATGTCGTGCGGCCCGTCCAGCCGTGGCACTTGATGCCGAAATGGTTGTTGGAGCGCCGCGCCAGCTCGCTCTGGCCGGCGCCGCTCTCTAAGATGCCCTGAGCCAGCGTGATAGAGGCCGGCACGCCCCAGCGCTTCATCTGCTCAATGGCTATATCCTTGTACTGGTCGATATATTGCTGGTAACGCTGGTTCCACGTCATCTGGGCGGAGGCCTCAACGGCGGTCAGCAGCAATAGATAAAACAATCCTTTACGCATGAAAAAAACGGGTTTACTCAAATGACAGTTTCGCCAGTCGCTGTCGCAGCTGTTCGGCCTCAGACTGGCGGATGGCTAATTGTATTTCACAGGTGTTGTCATAAGTCTGGCTGACGATGCGCGGCGACATGTCCTTGACGACACGCATCACGTCGTTCATCTGCGGATAGGCAAACGTGTAGCTGATGACCTCCTCTACCTGTCGCTTCTCTATCTGGCTGTGGGCGATGGCATCGGCAGCCGCCTCGCGGTAAGCCACGATGAGGCCGCTGGTGCCTAAGTTGACACCGCCATAATAGCGCACCACGACGATGAGGACGTCTGTCAGCTCGGCGGAGTTGATTTGCCCGAGGATGGGCTTGCCCGCTGTCGACGACGGCTCGCCGTCGTCGTTGGCTCTGAAGTCCTTACGCTCAGGGCCGAGCACGTAGGCGTAGCACACGTGGCGGGCGTCGTAATACTTCTTGCGGTAGCCGTCGAGCAGGGCCTTTATTGCCTCAAGGCTCTCTACATGGTGAGCAAAGGCGAGGAACTTGCTACGCTTCTCGGTGTAGTAGCCCTCGCCTGTTGATGAGATGGTTTGGTATTCGTCAGACATCATGCTTGATTCCTCATTGCTCATTCCTCGCTCAGCTTATGAATGACCAGGCCGGAGCGCAGCTTGGGCTCAAACCAGGTGGCCTTTGGCGGCATGATTTTCCCGCTGTCGGCAATGTCCATAATCTGCTGCATGGAGACGGGATAGAGGGCCAGCGCTGCCCGCATCTCGCCGCTGTCGACACGGCGCTTCAGCTCGCCCAGACCGCGCAGGCCGCCTACGAAGTCGATGCGCTTAGAGGAGCGCAGGTCGCCGATGTTGAGTATAGCCTCGAGAATCAGGCGGCTGGAGATGTCGACGTCTAACACGCCGATGGGGTCGCTGTCGTCGTAAGTGCCGGTCTTGGCTTGGAGGCTGTACCAGTGGCCGTCGAGATAGAGCGAGAACTCATGCAGACGGCCGGGCTTGTAGATGGCGGTGCCCTTGTCTTCGAGGTCAAAGCTCTGGCTGAGCTTGCTGAGGAACTCTTCAGAGGTGAGGCCGTTGAGGTCTTTCACCACGCGGTTGTAGTCGAGGATGGTGAGCTGTGAGGCCTGGAAACAGACGGCCATGAAGAAGTTGTACTCTTCGTCGCCGCGGTGGTTGGGGTTCTGCTGCTGCTTCTCGGCGCCTACCAGGGCGGCGGCGGCAGAGCGGTGGTGGCCGTCGGCAATGTAGAAGTTGGGCATCTTGCTAAACTCATCGGTGATGGTCTGCATGTCGCCCTCGTCGCTGACCACCCAGAACTGGTGGCGGAAACCGTCGATGGGGGCTACGAAGTCGTACTCGGGCTCTGTCTGCGCATAGCGCATCAGCAGGCTGTTGAGCACCTGGTTGTCGGGATAGGCAAAGAACACGGGCTCGATGTTGGCGTTGTTCACCCGCACGTGCTTCATGCGGTCTTCCTCCTTGTCGCGGCGTGTCAGCTCGTGCTTCTTGATGCGGCCCTGCATGTAGTCGTCAGTATGGGCGCACAGCACCAAGCCATACTGCGTCTTATCAGCGTCAGAGGCGGTGATGGGCGAACCGGCGGGGATGGTCTGAGCATAGATGTAGTAGTGCTCCTGAGCGTCTGGCACAAGCCAGCCACGGTCCTGGAACTTCTGGAAGTTCTCGGCGGCTTTCTCATACACACGCGGGTCGTACTCTGACGTGCCTGCGGGGAAGTCTATCTCGGGCTTGATAATGTGATACAGGCTCTTCTCGTTATCGCCGGCCTCGGCGCGGGCTTCCTCACTGTCGAGCACGTCGTAGGGACGGCTCTCAACCAGCTCTACCAAGTTCTTGGGAGGGCGGATGCCTTTGAATGGTTTTATTCTCATGGGTGATGGGTGATGGGTGATGGGTGATGGGTGTTAGGTGATGGGTGTTAGGTATTAGGTGATGGTTATAAGTTAGCCTTAATTTTGGCTATCATCTCCTGATACTCAGCGTCCGTGAGATACACCTTGCCCGGGTTCATCTGGAATGTGCCGCCATAATCGGGACCGTCGACATACTTCGGTGCCAAGTGGAAGTGCAGGTGCGAGAGTTTGTCGCTATAGGCGCCATAGTTGATTTTCTCGGGGTTGAAGGCTTTCTGCATGGCACGCGTCACACGGGCAACGTCGGCCATGAAGGCATTGCGGTCGGCGTCGCTGAGCTCGTTGAGGTCGTTCACGTGGTCCTTGTAGGCCACGAGGCACCGTCCGCGGTAGGTCTGCTCCTTGAAAAGGAATGCACGCGATACACTAAGTTCGCAAATCTCAATCATCAGATCGTGTAGCGTCTGATTGTTCTGGCAGTAGAGGCACTGCTTGGGGTCACTATACATAATATGGTTCTTTAAAGTTTATTGTTATTCGACTGCAAAGATAACAATAAAAAGTGAACCATAAAGTAATGTGAACAGCATTTTAGCGTTTATTTACATATCGCCGCCGAAGCGCCCGCCCCCAAAGCGCCCGCCGCCGCCTCCACGGTCGCCATTGCGTCCGCCGCCTCCACGGCCGCGACCCATGCCCTCGCCCCAGCCGCCGCGGTCTCCAGAGCCTCTGCCGAAGAAGTTGAGACGGTAGCTGATGTGGAGCATGGCGTATGACGTGATACTGTTTATCTCGCGGTCGGTCCAGCCGTTGGCATTGACCTGGCGGGTGAAGTTCGACTGCTGGTGCAGGATGTCATACCACTGCAGCATGACGGTGAGCTTCTTGCCGCGCAGGAAGCTGTGGGAGAGCTGGGCGTTCCAGATAAACTCGTTGGTGTTGAGCGACTCGTCGCTATAGCCGCGCTTGCTGTACATGTGAGCGTCGGTAGAAAGGTTGCTGCCCCAGGGGAAGGTAATCTTCGTAGAGCCGCCGTAGTTGTAGTTCCATGTGGTGAGGTTATTGGAGGCCTGCAGGCGGTTCTCGGTGCGGGCGTAGGTGGTACGTCCGTTGAGCGAGATGCTGAGCCACTGGTTGCGGAAGCTGAGCGACACTGACGGCGAGAGGTTGTAGGTGTGGGTGACGTTGCGGTCGGGGGTGGCGTCGCGGTCAAGGTTGACGTAGCCTACATGGTGGTTGTAGTTGCCGCGCAGGGAGCCGCTGATGTCCCACCGGTTGAGCGTGTCGAGGCCGATGTTGAACGTGGCGCCGCCGTTGATGCTCCAGTTGCCGTTGATGTTGTCGGGACGCGAGATGCGGCCGCCGGTGGTTTCGTTGTAGGTCACGATGTTGCCGATGCTGTTGCTCGTGCGCTGCCACGAGGCATTGCTGCTGAAGCTCCAGTGGCGCTGGTTCTTGGGCACCATGAATCCCAGGCTGTCCTCAACGAGCGTGGGCTGCCGCTGCATCTGGAAGTTGGCCTGCAGGTTGGTGGTGAACGAGGGCTTCAGGCCTGGGTTACCCATTGAGATGTTCAGCGGATTGGTGTCGTCATAGATGTCTAACAGCTGCGTGATGTTGGGCTGCTGCGTCTGTCCGCGGAACTGCACCTGCAGGTTGGTTTGCTGGTTAAAACGATAGCGCAGGTTTAGCGTGGGTGAGAGGTTGGTAACTGTGCGCACCGTGTCGACGGGCACACCCAGATACTGCTGGATATAGTGCGACCGCTGTGGTTGCATCGACACGCCGAGATTGACGTTATACTTCTCGCGCACCACGCGCAGCTGCACGTCGGCATTGTGGCCGTGCTCCGTGCGTTCGGAGTATCGGCTCAGGCTGGTGCTCAGGTAGTCTTCATAAGGATTGGGCAGAAAACCGAAGAGCTGCGTCCACTCACGGTATTTCTGCAGCACGTCGTTGAAGGCCTCGTCAGTGTAGTCGGGAAAGTCGTAGGTGTTAGGGTCGTTCTTCTGGTGGCTGTAGCGGTAACGATAGTTTAGCTGTAGGAATATGCCTTGCAAGCCTCCACCGCCGCCTCGGCCTCCGCGTCCGCCGCGCGCGCCACGGCCGAAGGGGCCCCGACTACGCTGTGTGGAGTCGGCGGGTTGAGCTACCACGGGAAACAGGTGTAGCGGCTCGGTATAGGTGATGCCTGCCTGCAGGCTGAAGTTGTCAGACTCGGAGCGGGTGTAGCGGTTGGTCTGATAGGTGGAGTCATTGCCCTGCTGATTGGGCTGCTGATAGAGCCTGACGGCCGAGAGGTTGGCATTCTGGTTGTCGCCGTTGCGGTAACTCACGTTCATGCTCAGTGCCATATTGCGGCCGCGACGGTTCAGGCGGCGGTAAAGCTGCAGTTGCGAACTCAGGTCGGTACTGCTGCTATAGCCCATCGACTTGTTTTTGCGGCCGTTGACGATAAGGCCCTGCTCGTCCATCGTCTCCTTGCCCTCGTCGCTCAGCGGGTCGTCAACGTGTAAGAAGGGGTCTACATTGAACGATGCCGACGTGGAGGCCGAGCGGCTGTCGCTGGTAGAGAAGTTGACGTTAGGACGGAACGACAGCGTGGTCAGTGTGTCGATGGTCCACTGCAGGTTCATGTTGCCTGTCCATCCGTTGGTGCGTTGATAGCTCTGGCTGGTGCTGTTGGAGAAGGCGCCGCCGCGGGTGTTGACGAAGTTCTCCGACCCCGTGCGGTTCCAGTTGTCGGCATCGCCGTGGTTCCACGTCACACGGCCGCTGAGTTTCAGGTTGCTACCGTTCTCATAGCTTACGTCCAGAGCCGCCGTCTTCGTCTCGCGCTGGCCGTTGTTATTGCCGCGCCCGCGCCCGCCGCGGCCGGAGAAATTACGGTCGTTGACGTTGTTGGCATTGCCCATGAACGTGTAGCGCATGTCGCCAAAGGGTTTCATGGCTGTCAGGCGGGCCCCGTAGCGGTGGTCAGTACCGTAGCCTAAGTCGGGGTTGGCCTGGATGCCGTTGCGTGCCGACCGCTTGGTGACGAACTCCAGCACGAAGTCGTCATTGCCGTCGTCAATACCTGTCAGACGGCTCAGGTCGCTCTTCTCATCGTAAGCTTTCACCTGGTCGATGACGTATGACGGCAGGTTTTTCATCACCGCGTCGTTGTTGCCGGTCATAAAGTCACGGCCGTCCATCTTGAATTTTCTCACCGACTTGCCGTTGATAGTGATGCCGCCGTTGTCGTCAATTTTGGCACCCGGCAGCGCCTCTACCAGCGCCTCTATCACCGACCCTTCAGGCACGCGGAAGGCGTCGGCATTATATACCACCGTGTCGTCCTTAATCACCATCTTTGGAATGTTGGCCGTCACCACGGCTTCCTGCAGCTGAACGGCGTCGGCTGTCAATGACAGCGTGCCCAGGTCGAGGCTCTTTGTTGCCGGCTTCGTCACCGTACGCTCCTGTGGCTTGTAGCCCAGATAGCTCACCTTCAGCAGGTAGCGAATCCCGCTGCCTCCCTGTCCGCGCCTTTGGGCTTCCCCCTCGGTTGCATTTCGTCTGCGCCCTTGGGATTCTTCCACGGTGCCTATGGTGAAGCGGCCGCTGCTGTTAGAGAGTGTACCCGCTACAAAGGTAGTATCCTTACTGCTTAACCGATAAAGCTGGACGGTTGCCTTGCTGAGGGGCTCCTTGTCGTCAGCGTCTACGATGCGACCAGAGATGGCCGCTTGTTGCGCATGGACGGCCATGCTCGCCCAAAGCAGACATAACAGTAGGGCTGTTTTTCGTCCTTGTCTTTGCATTGTCAAGTCTGGTTGATGTATTATCATATATCCATTAGATGCAAAAACTTAAGAATGTTTAATCCCAGACAGTAAGAATTAACTTACTTTTGCTTTATCAACCGAAAAGTCCCGAAAGATGTACGCATCTTTCGGGACTTTTGGTAGACCGTATATGTGTGCTATTTATTCTTTACAATCTGTGCAGTGAAGGTAGCCTCGGCCACGATGTGGTCGCCGACGAAGATGTAGCCCTTCATCGACGAGATGCCGTGGCGCACGGGAGCCAGCAGGTCGACCTTGAAGATGAGCGTGTCGCCGGGCACCACCTTCTGGCGGAACTTCACGCCGTCAATCTTCATGAAGTATGTTGACCATCGCTCGGGCTCCTCCAGGGTGTTGAGCACCAGGAGTCCGCCGCACTGCGCCATAGCCTCTATCTGCAGCACGCCGGGCATGACGGGCTCTTCGGGGAAGTGGCCCTGGAAGAAGGGCTCGTTGGCCGTGATGTTCTTGATGCCAACGATGGTGTTGGCGCCGAGAGCAATGACCTTGTCGACAAGCTGCATGGGGTAGCGGTGGGGCAGCAGTTCGCGGATGCGGTTGACGTCCATGATGGGTTCCTCGTTGGGGTCGTAGATGGGCGCCTGGATTTCGTGCTTGCGAATCTCCTTGCGCATCTGGCGTGCAAACTTGTTGTTGATGGTATGTCCGGGACGGGTGGCCACGATGCGGCCGCGGATGGGGCGGCCGATGAGGGCCATGTCGCCGATGATGTCGAGCAGCTTGTGGCGCGTACACTCGTTGTCCCACTGCAGGGGCTTGTGCTGGATGTATCCTAAGTCGGTGGCGTCGCGGTGCTCCACGTGCAGCATGTCGGCCAGCGCGTCGAGGCGCTCCTGGGTGGTCTGCCGCTCGTAGATGACGATGGCATTGTCAAGGTCGCCGCCCTTGATGAGGTTGGCCTGCAGCAGGGGCTCAATGTCGCGCACGAAGACGAAGGTGCGTGCCGAGGCTACCTCGTCGGCATACTTCTGAGGCGAGTCGAGGGTGGCAAACTGCGAGCTGATGAACTTCGACTCAAACGAGCACATAGCCGTGATAGAGAAGTCCTCGTCGGGCAGGATGGTGATGCACGAGCCGCTCTTCTCGTCTTTCACCTCAATCTTCTTGCGGATGATATACCAGTTCTTGGGAGCGTTCTGCTCCTCGTAGCCTATTTCCTGAATCTTCTCCACATACTTGATGGCGGAGCCGTCGAGGATGGGAAATTCTGGGCCGTTGACCTGAATGAGGCAGTTGTCGATACCCAGGGCGTAGAGAGCTGATAGACCGTGCTCTACGGTAGAGACGCGCAGGTCGTCGCCTTTGCCCAAGACGGTGCCGCGCTGGGTGTCTACCACGTTCTCGGCCACGGCGTCGATGATGGGCATGCCTTCCAAGTCGATGCGCTGAATCTTATAGCCCGTGTTCTCGGGCGCGGGGTTGAAGGTCACCGTCAGACTCAGACCAGTGTGCAGACCCTTGCCAAACAGCGAGAAACTTCCTTTAAGTGTTCTTTGTTTCATCTCTTTTAACATATCTTTTTTATTTTCAATCTTCAATCTTCCGCTTCAGTTCGTCGATTTCGCGCTGCATGGCTGCCATCTGGCGATACATGTCGGGCAGCTTGGCGTAGATGGCCTTGGCCTTGAAGAACACCTTCGGGTCCATGGCCGGCGAGCCTATGAGTGACTCACCGCCGCCCTTGGTGTTCTTGATAACGCCGCACTGGGCACCAACGAACGTCTTGTCGGCCACGTGGATATGTCCGCTGAAGCCAGCCTGACCGCCCACCATGCACCAGGCGCCAATCTTAGTAGAGCCGGCCAGTCCGACCTGTGCCGACATGACGGTGTTCTCGCCAATTTCGCAGTTGTGGGCCACCTGTATGAGGTTGTCAAGCTTCACGCCGCGGTGGATGACCGTCTGCCCCATGGTGGAGCGGTCGACGCAGGTGTTGGCGCCAATCTCCACGTCGTCTTCAATGATGACGATACCTATCTGCGGAATCTTAGCGTAACCCTCCTGGTTGGGGGCAAAGCCGAAGCCGTCGGCACCGATGACGGCGCCGGCATGGATGGTGACGCGCTGGCCTATGCGGCAGCCGTCGTAGATGGTGACGTTGGGCATGATACGCGTGCCGTCGCCAATCTCCACGTTGTCGCCGACGAAGGTGAAGGGGCCTATGTAGACGTCCTTGCCAATCTTGGCCGTCGACGAGACGAAAGCCAGCTCATGGACGCCCGTTTTCTTAGGCTTCATCTGGTCGTAGAGCTGCAGCAGGCGGGCCACACTCTCGTAGGCGTTCTTCACGCGGATGAGGGTGGGCTTGACGCTATGTTCCAGTTCTACGTCGTCGTTGATGAGCACCACCGACGACTCTGTCTCGTAGATGTAATGAAGGTATTTGGGGTTCGACAGGAAGGAGATGGCACCGGGCTTTCCTTCTTCAATCTTGGCGAAGCTATTGATGGCGGTCTGCTCGTCGCCTTCGATGCGACCGCCTACAAACTCTGCAATCTGTTTGGCTGTAAATTCCATAATTCTTTCTTTTTCGATTTGCGAGGTACGTAATTTGTCGGCAAAGATACAAAAATTATTTGAAACGCTGATAACAGAGGTAATATTTTCTTATTTTTTTAGAAAGAAGCTGCACGTTGAGCAGTTCCGAGGCCTCGCTGACGTCTTTCATCGTACCGTCCTTATAGACGATGGTGATGCTGTCGTCGTCGACGTTGTACATGTCTTTCTGTATGGTGTTGATGCTCATCATGTAGCGGCGGGCATCGTCGGCGCTGATGTCCATGCGTTGGGCAATGTCGGCGGCAATGCCGGCTATGCGCTCCTCGCCTACGGGAGTCTCGTTCACCTCGACGCGGAAGATGTGGCGGTCAAGCATGTCGGTGGCCAGGGTCGATAGGATTTTGTCGGCGCTGTATTTCCATGCTTTCATGGCGCTCCAGATGTCGTTGTCGTCGAGGTCTTCATACATCGTCAGTGCCTCATCGTGGTTGGCAAACCACTTGGCGTCGACATTGTTCTGAAGGAAGTATTTCAGCGATGGCGGTGCAAACACATCGTGCCCTGCCTGCGTCAGATCTTTGGCCCTGAGCAGCGTGTTGACCAGCACCTTTTCGCAGGCCACGGCCGTCTTGTGCAGATACACCTGCCAGTACATCAGTCGCCGCGTGGTGAGGTAGTTCTCCAGCGAGTAGATGCCCTTGTGCTCTACCACCAGGGCATCGTCTACGACGTTGAGCATCTTGATGATGCGCGCCGAGCCGATGTTGCCCTCGGTGACGCCGGTGTAGAAGGAGTCGCGCCGCAGGTAGTCCAGACGGTCCATGTCGAGCTGGCTGGAGATGAGCTGATGGAGGAAGTGCTTGGGGTACTCGTCTTTGAAAATCTTGATGGCCAGGTTCAGCTGTCCGTTCATGTCGCGGTTAATCTGCTCCATCATCAGCAGCGAAATGTCCTCGTGGGAGATGCCGCTGATGAGCGTGTGCTCCAGGACGTGTGAGAAGGGGCCGTGGCCGATGTCGTGCATCAGGATGGCGGCCTCTACGCCTTCGGCTTCGCTGTCGAATATGAAGTTGCCCTTCTGCTGCAGCGACAGGATGGCCTCACTCGTCAGGTGAAAGGCACCTAATGAGTGCTGAAACCTAGTGTGGCGGGCGCCGGGGTAGACCACTGACGCCAGTCCCAGCTGGTTGATGCGGTTGAGGCGCTGCATCAGCGGGTGCTGCACGATGTTGTAGAGCAGTCCGCGGGGAATCTTGATAAACCCGAACACCGGGTCGTTGATAATCTTATGGTCGTTCATCAGTTATTTTGGAATCATGAATTTAGAGTTGACGGCAGTGTGGCCGTCGGCGGTGGTGGCGCGTGCCACGTAGAAGCCCGACGGGAGGTTGCCGACGTTCAGGGATGTGCCGCAGAAGTTGGCGACAGACCAAGCCGTTGAGCCGTCAGCCCGGTAGACGGTGACGGTAACTCCCTCGTTGCTGCCCTTGCCGCTCACTATCAGTCGCCCGGAAGCGTAGCAGAGGTGCAAGTCTCCGTCGGTGCTGACGGTGCTTACGGCCACGTCGTCGTTGCCGGTCTGCTGCTCAGCGGTGGCATACGACGTCATGAGGTTAGCCGTGCCGATGGTGGCCACGTTGGTGGCGTAGACGCTGTTGGTGCCGTCGGGATAGCGGCTAATGGTGGTGTTGGCGTCGTGGGCGCCGTAGGCGATGCGGTCGGTCCAGCTCTCGTCGGCGGCAGTGAGCAGCAGTGTGCCGCCCTCGCCGTCGATCTTGAATGCGGCATGCAGGCCACGGTCGGTGGTCTTGCGCTTGGTGTCGCACCAGACGACCAGATGGCCGTGGGCGGGAATGACGGTCTGAGCCTTTGTGTCGCCCTTGGTTATCAGGTATTTCTTTGGCTTCTCAGGATTGTCGCTCAGATACATGCCCTCCACGTCGATGGGGGCGTCGGTGGTGTTGTAGAGTTCCAGCCAGTCGCCCTTCTTGTAATAGTCGTCGACGAAGGTGTCGTTTTCGCCGCTCACCTCGTTGATGCGCACGGGGGTGATGCCCTCGGCCTTGCGCTGCTCGTCTGTCAGCGGCTCGAAGTTGGCCGTCCAGCGCACGGTGCTTGTCGACGGCAGGCTCACCTCCGCCTCCGTAGCCATGACGGCACCCTGGCCGTCGGTCCAGTTCTTGAAACGGTAGCCGGCGGGCGCCACGGCCTTGAGCGTAACGGGTGCAAAGAGATAGCCGTTGAAATAGCCCAGCGGTACCTCCTGGCCGTTGATGTAGAGTCTGGCGGCGTCGGCGCTGCTGTTGAGCACCACCGTCTGGCGGGCGGTGTTGCGCAGGTTGAAGGCAGAATAGTTCTTCAGCAGCGTGGTAGCGGTGTTGTTGCGGTTGTTGAGGTTGCTCTTTACTGAGTTGTAGGTGCTCTGTGCCGACTCGCCATTGGGGCGGCGGCTGGGCACGGGCAGCTTCATGGCCGGCTCTACACGGTTGAAGAGCATGTCGAGAATCTTTGCCGAGCGGTTCTTCTCGTAGACGCTGCCGCCCATGATGCAGTAGGCATCGATGAATCGGCGTCGGAAGCCGGCGTTCTTCAGCATGTTCTTAAACAGCGTGACGAAGCGTATGCGGTCGTGGATGCGGCCTAAGGAGGCGGGGCGGAGGTAGTCGAACCAGAAGTCCTCCTTGTTGAAGAACGATTCGAAGGGCACGGCGCCGCTCACCTTGGCATCGTTGACAGAGAAGGAGCCGTCGATGTCGAAGGTGACGAAACGGAAGCGTCCGCCATCGCGGTGGCGGAAACCCTTGACATTGTTCTGAGGCCAGTCCCAGTTGCCTAAGTACATCTCCACGGCCATGTAGTTGATGTAGGCATCGATGTCGAGCCGGCGGCAAATCTCGGTGTAGGTGTCGGCGTCGGCGGCATTGGGCGAGAGCACGTCCACCAGTTCGTTGAAGGCGTCGGCGGTGCCGCATTTCTGCACGTAGCCGGAGTCGGGCGACATTTCAAACTGGTCTATCACGTCGTCGTCCCATCCGTAGTTGGCATAGACGTAGTGCTTGTTGTTAGGCTCGCGCATGTTCATCACGCCGATATACTCACCGTTGATGAACTCATGCACGGGCTGATAGCTCTGGCAGTCGATGTTGATGCCCGCCGTCTGTAGGATATACTGCAGCGAGGGGTCGCGGAATCGGCAGTTGTTGTCGTTGCCGCCGTTGCGTATCTGCAGCGTGCGGTTGCGGATGTATGGCTTCTGGGTGAAGAAGGGGTAGGGCAGGTTCTTCTCGCCGCCGAGTTCCTTGTTGCCCTTGAGCTTGAAGGCATGCGGTTCCCAGGCGCGGCTCCATCCGCCGCACATCTCGAGGTTGGCATCCTGATTGAACACCATGCGCCCCGTGGCGTCGAGATAAGAGAAGTTTACCGGGCGCTCCCAGTCCATGTTCCAGTTGCAGTTGTCGTCGCGCCCGTTGCCAGGGCGCCCGTTGGGGCCGATGGCCATCACGCCTATCTCGCGGCTGTAGAGGAACGCAGGATCGGTAACCACCGCGATGACGGGCAGGCTGTACTGTGCATCTTTATATATATAGGTGCGCGAGGTGACCCTCGAGGGCAGTTTGTCTGTGTGGCTGTCTGTGCCGTCACTGGTACTGCTGCCGACGCTGTACAGGCGGAAGCGGTAGCAGGTGGTGCGAGTGACGGAGAACTCGCCGTTGGCGCTCGTGCTGCCATTAGTCAGGGTGGGCAGTGTTCCGTCGGTAGTATAGCGCAGCATAGCACCCTCTGGAATGTTGACCTTCACCTTCAGGCTGCCTGTAAACAGCTGCGAGGGCTGGTCTACCACGGGGGCACTCAACAGGGTGCTGCTGGCAACAACGCCCTCGTTGCCGCTGCCGGGGGTTGGCGTGGCACTGTCGCCCCACTGGCCCTCTTTGTCGCGTGCAAAGCTGACGCGCTCAATGGCCTCGGGGTAATTTTGGCGGATAATCTCTGTGCCATCAGCGGTGCTGATGACAATGGTGCCGCCGTCGGTGTCGAGCTTAAAGGGCACGTTCAATGGCTGCTGGTCATGGCTGTCAAACCACACCACGCGATAGCCTTTTGCCGGTACTATGCCCGCCTTCTGTGGCATCATCCATGGCCCTTCGCCATTAGTGGGGTCGCTGATGCGGAGACCACTGAGGCTGATGGGCCTGTCGGTGGCATTGTAAAGCTCCAGCCAGCCGTCGAAGTTGAAGGCGGGACTGATGAACTCGTCAACGTTGGCGGCCATCACCTCGTTGACAATGAGGGCTCCCGGCTCTGGCGTGCCGTAGCTCATGTCGCCGTTGTACTCCAGGCGGAAGTTGTCTATCACGCCATAGTTGCCGCCCTCGCTCGTCGTGCACCTTACGCCGATGGTCACCGTACCCTCAGCCTCAAACTCTACCACATTATTATTATAGAGCCCGGCCTCGAAGGCGGCGTTGGCGCTGTAGCTGTTGTTGGGGTAATACAGGCCGTTGTACACCTGCCAGCTGCCGGTGCCCTGTGTGCGCATGCCCTCAGAGTAGACGCTCACGAGCGCCGATGCCTTGTCGCCGGCAAAGAGTGTGGCGGTTATTTTCTCCGTGCCGTTACTGTGGGCGGCGTAGGAGTCGGCCTGAGCGCGGTAGAATCCCTGCACGCTAAGGCGATAGATGCCCTTGGGCAGGTTCTGCAGCTGCTGGCTGACGGTGCACGTGCCGTTGTAGAACCTCATGCAGCCGGCGCTGGGACCCATGGTGCCGCTGGTGCCGCTGAGGGTCCAGCCGCTGCTCTGGTTGTCAAACGTTGCGTTTTCTATAAACAGCTGAGTGACGTCGGTCCATTGCGCTTGGTCGGTTAGGTGATGGGTGATGGGTGATGGGTGATGGGGGCTGGCTGGCGTGCCCAGTGTGAGTAGCAGTGTGATGGAGGCGGCAAGTTGTTTCATGGTTGGGAGGGTTGAGGTGGTGGATTCAGGGTTGAGGCGATGGTTGAAAAAAACAAAGCTGCATGGATGCCTCGTTGGTCAGAGGAGTATTCCATGCAGCTTGCTATGCAGCGGTAATTAATATGCAAAGAGGGGGTAGTCTTTCATCGTGTCGTTCACGCGCTGGCGCACGGCGGCTATCACCTGCTCGTCCTCGGGAGCGTTGAGCACCTCCTCGATCCAAGCGGCAATCTGCACCATCAGGTCTTCCTTGGCGCCGCGGGTGGTGATGGCGGGCGTGCCCAGACGGATGCCGCTGGTCTGGAAGGCCGAGCGCGAGTCGAAGGGCACCATGTTCTTGTTCACCGTGATGTCGGCGGCCACGAGGGCATTCTCAGCCACCTTACCCGTCAGTTCGGGATATTTGGCGCGCAGGTCAACGAGCATGGAGTGGTTGTCGGTGCCGCCGCTGACGATGGTGAAGCCGCGCTTGATAAGCTCGTCGGCCAGCACCTTGGCGTTCTTCTGCACCTGTGTGGCCCAGGCCTTGAACTCCGGCTGCAGTGCCTCGCCGAAGGCCACGGCCTTGGCGGCGATGACATGCTCCAGAGGGCCGCCCTGCTGGCCGGGGAAGACGGCACTGTTGAGCAGCGTCGACATCATCTTGGTCACACCCTTCGGCGTCTTCAGCCCCCAGGGGTTCTCAAAGTCCTTGCCCATGAGGATGATGCCGCCACGGGGGCCGCGCAGCGTCTTGTGAGTGGTTGAGGTCACGATGTGAGCCCATTTTACGGGGTTTTCCAGCAGTCCGGCGGCAATGAGACCGGCGGGGTGGGCCATGTCGATCATCAGCAGGGCGCCCACCTTGTCGGCAATCTCGCGCATGCGCTTGTAGTCCCACTCGCGGCTGTAGGCCGAGCCGCCGCCAATGATGAGCTTAGGCTTGTGCTCCAGGGCCAGGCGCTCCATCTCGTCGTAGTCTACGCGGCCCGTCTCCTTGTTCAGGTTATAGCCCACGGGCTTGTAGAGGATGCCGCTCGTGTTCACCAGCGAACCGTGAGAGAGGTGGCCGCCGTGGTCGAGGTTCAGGCCCATGAAGGTGTCGCCGGGCTTGAGCACGGCCAGTAGCACGGCGGCATTGGCCTGTGCACCGCTGTGGGGCTGCACGTTGGCATACTCGGCGCCGAAGAGCTGGCAAACGCGGTCGATGGCCAGTTGCTCTACCTCGTCGACCACCTGGCAGCCGCCATAATAGCGGTGGCCGGGATAGCCCTCGGCATACTTGTTGGTCAGGTACGAGCCCATGGCCTCCATCACCTGGTCGCTCACGAAGTTTTCACTGGCTATCAGCTCAATGCCTTTCAACTGGCGCTGATGCTCTTTCTCAATCAGTTCAAAAATCTGGTTGTCTCTTTTCATCTCTGTCTATTGGGTTTATAATGTTGTTCTGCTTTGGCGCTGCAAACTTACAAAAAAAAACTGAATTATTCTTCAATTTCATCAAAAAGTTGAGGTCATGCTTTTCTTTTCTGCTTTCTGCTGTCAATGAATATATACATGTTAGCCTGAAAGTTTCTATTGCCTGCCCAATCTCACCTCGTAGGGCTGTGAACTGTAGGGGGTGGCGGTGAGCGTGCCCTCTACGACGTTACCCTTAGTGCTCTTATATGTAAAGGTAATAAGGTCTCTGTTGTCGTAAGAACAGTAGAAGGTTGAGCCTATCACTGTGTATTTGCCTTTGTAGTTGGTAAAATTTTGCCCGCTGTTAGTCGATAGCGATGCAATGTAGGTGTTGTCGTTTCTGAAATAGAGACTCAGCTTGAGGGGAGAGTCGCTCACCGGGCGCCACTCCTGCTGGCCGGTGGCGGCATGGCGCAGGTAAATCTCGCTAATCTGCCAGTTGATACCTACGAGCGCGCGCTCGGCATTCATGTGTTCTTCGGTGACGGTACCATTGTCGCACGACAAAGTCAGCAGGCCACCGGCTGACAAAGCCACCATAAGGATATAATGGAATATCTTTCTCATTGTTATCTTGTGCCTTTTGCTTATTCGGCTGCAAAGGTATACATTTTTTCCGGCATACGCAAAACATTATGCTCTTTTTGGCGTAGAAAGCGCTATTTCAGGCGTTTTTACCCATCGTTCGAATAATCATCATGCCCTGTTGCTGCCTTTGTAAGAGAGTCTGGATGAGTGCCCTCGTTTTTTTTCAAAAAAAATGGCGGTACTTACCTACACTACCTACACTAAACGTTTCACAAGCCTGACACTCAGTATGTTACGCAAAAACAAGCATACACTAAACCTACACTAAGCCTACACTAAGCCTACACTATGTAGAAAAAAGCTGCACTTTCACATCCCGGGTGGCTGGTGTTTGCTCATGGTCGAAGCGCCCCGTTTTCATTACAAAGCCTCTGTAACGGCGTTACAAGGCCTTTGTAACGGAAAAACGGCGCCCGTTTCGGTTATAATAGCGGTAGTGTAGGCTTAGTGTAGGCTTAGTGTATGCAAGAAATTTGTAATCTCACTGATTATTATCTGGTTACGTCGTTAGTGTAGGTAGTGTAGGCTTTTATGCGATTTTTTTTTGATGAAATGATTCTGCAGGTGTCACCAACGAGCTGCGATGTTAATTCGCTTCAAACCGACATGTTTTGAGCTGTTGCCAGAGAGGTTCACGATGACGCAGTTGCAGCATCTCTATGAGGCCATTCTCGGCGTTAAGCTCTACTGGGGGGGGCGAATAGTTGTTGGATTCTCATCTTTTTATTTGCGTAATTGAATTCTTTTGCTTACCTTTGCAGGCCAAAGACAGATTGGCACGTTTTTTGCTTTTCAATATTCAAAAATACTAATCAAAGGTTTGTTATGACAGAAAAAGATATTAAGATTGAAAACGAAGAGTCTCTGCGCGAAGAGCAGGACGTAGATAATGCTGTCGCCGATGATCCGACGGCAGATACTGATGCAGAATCCGCTGAAGATGAGGCCGATGTGGCTGATGTGAAAGACGCTGAAAGCGCTCAGGCAGAGGCTGGTGGTGATGACGAACTTGTTATTCTGAAGACCCAGGTGTCGGAACTGAAAGACAAGTACCTAAGGTCGGTGGCAGAGTTTGACAACTACCGCAAGCGCACGCTGAAGGAACGTGCCGAATTGATACTGAATGGCGGCGAAAAAGTGCTGACTGCCATTCTGCCAGTGGTCGATGACATGGAACGTGCCATCGACAACGGCGCCAAGACTGACGACCCGCAGGTGTTGCGCGAGGGTATGGAACTGATTTATCATAAATTGTTAAAAGTACTTGAGGCTCAGGGCGTGAGCATGATAGATACCGCCGATGCCGACTTCGACACTGATGTCCATGAAGCTGTGGCCATGGTGCCGGGCATGGGCGATGACAAGAAAGGCAAGGTGATTGACTGTTTGCAGAAAGGTTATAAGCTGAACGAAAAAGTAATTCGTCATGCCAAAGTGGCAGTCGGACAATAAAACAATAAATAATTCATAATTGACAATTCACAATTCATAATTGACAATTGGCAATTTCAAGGTTAAATGGCACAGAAAAGAGACTACTATGAGGTGTTAGGCGTTGACAAGAACGCCAGCGAAGACGAGATTAAGAAGGCTTACCGCAAGATAGCAATCAAATATCACCCTGACCGTAATCCCGGCGACAAGGATGCCGAGGAAAAGTTCAAGGAAGCCGCCGAGGCCTATGACGTGCTGCACGACCCGCAGAAGCGTCAGCAGTACGACCAGTTTGGATTCGACGGTCCTATGGGCGGTGGCTTCGGCGGCTTTAGCGGAGCGTCGATGAACATGGATGACATTTTCTCTATGTTTGGCGACATCTTCGGCGGTCACGGCTTTGGTGGCTTCGGCGGTGGCCAGCGCCGTCCGCAGCAGCACCGTGGGAGTGACCTGCGGCTGAAGGTGCGCCTGACGCTGGAGGAAATCAACAAGGGCGTTACCAAAAAGTTTAAGGTGAAGAAAGACGTGCCCTGCGAGCACTGTCATGGCACCGGTGCCGAGAACGGGTCGCCCAGCGAGACCTGTCCTACATGTCATGGCTCGGGCGTCATCACCCACACCACGCAGAGCATCTTCGGCATGATGCAGACCCAGGGCATCTGTCCCACCTGTGGCGGCGAAGGCAAAGTGATTAAGAACAAGTGTCACGAGTGTGGCGGCGAGGGTATCGTCAAGGGCGAGGAAGTCGTCGAGATTAAGATTCCTGCCGGCGTGGCCGAAGGCATGGTGGTCAATGTGCCCGGCAAGGGTAATGCCGGCCGCAAGAATGGCATCAACGGCGACATTCAGGTGTTTATAGAAGAGGAGCGCAGCGATACCTTCGTGCGCGACGGCAACGACTTGATCTATAATCTGCTTTTAGACATTCCTACGGCAGCCCTCGGCGGAGAAGTTGAGATACCCACTATCGAGGGCAGCAAACTGCGTGTGAAGATAGAAAACGGCACGCAGCCCGGCAAGACCCTGCGCCTGCGCGGCAAGGGACTACCCGCCGTGCAAGGTTATGGGCAGGGCAGGGGCGACCTGGTGGTGAACATCAGCATCTACGTGCCCAAGACGTTGAGCAAGGACGAGAAGGAGACCATGCAGAAGTTCCGCAACAGCGACAACTTCAAGGGCGACAAGCAGACCCGTGACTCCATCTTCCAGCGCTTCAAGAACTATTTCAATTGATTGGTAATAGTAAATCTGTAAATCGTAAATAAGCATGACTTACCAAGAGACCTGCGAATACCTGTTCCACCAAACGGCTAACTACGAGAGCCAGGGACAGGGCGGCTATAAACCCGGACTTGACAACATGCTCAAACTTGACGAGCATTATGGGCGGCCGCACCGGAAGTTCAAAAGCATACATATTGCCGGAACTAACGGCAAGGGGTCGGTGTCGCACACGCTGTCGGCCATCTTGCAGGTCTGCGGCTACAAGGTGGGGCTGTACACTTCGCCTCATCTGGTAGACTTCAGCGAGCGTATCCGTATCAACGGGCAACCCATCAAGGATGACTATGTCACCACTTTCGTTGAGGAGGGTAAGGAATTTTTTGAGCAGGTGGGTGCCACCTTTTTTGAGATAGCCACAGTTATGGCCTTTAAGTATTTCGCCGACAACGACGTAGACATTGCCGTGGTCGAGGTGGGGCTTGGCGGGCGGCTCGACAGTACTAATATCATTACGCCGCTGGTGAGCGTTATCACTAATGTCAGCCTCGATCATACCCAGGTGCTGGGCTCGTCGGTAGAGCAGATAGCCATGGAGAAAGGCGGCATCATCAAGGACGCCGTGCCCGTGGTTGTTGGCGAGGCTTCGGCAGAGATACGTCCCATCTTCGAGGCGTTGGCACAGCAGTGCGACGCCCCTATCTACTATGCCGAGGATGAGGGGGAGGTAACGTCGGCTGAATTTATGGCCGCCGATTCAGGTATCTATTACAAGACCAAGCACTTAGGTGAATTCAAGGGCGAACTCTGCGGCCACTATCAGGTGGCCAACACGCGCACTATCGTAGCCGTTCTCAACGAGCTGATGAAGCAGGGCTACCTCTGTGCGCCTGTCGATGCCAATACCAGCATTGTTATAAAGAAAGAGGTGAGCGAGGCTTTCCTCAGGGTTTGCGAGATTACCGGTCTGCAGGGCCGGTGGCAGACCGTGCGCAGGCAACCGACGGTAATCTGCGACATCGGCCATAACGTCGGCGCCTGGCAGGTCATCAGTCAGCAACTCTCGGCCGTCAGCTGCAACAAGATGCACATTGTCTTCGGCATGGTCGACGACAAGGATATTTATGGCGTGATGTCGCTGCTGCCCAAGGACGCCATCTATTATTTTACTAAAGCCGGTATTCACCGTGCACTTCCCGAGCAGTCGGTACAAGTTTTCGGCCAGCAGTTCGGACTCGCCGGCGAGGCTTACCCGACAGTAAGTGAAGCCTATCAGGCGGCGCTAAAAGCCGCAGGGTCAGGCGATTTCATCTTTGTCGGAGGCAGTAATTATGTAGTGGCAGACTTTCTGAAATCTTTGCTTTAGGTGTTTTTAACACTTACGTAAACGTTTTTTTTGCCGTTTCTTTCGTTTGTTTGGTTTATTTTTCGTTACTTTGTAGGCAAATACTATAAACTTAAAACAAACAGTTATGGCAAACACTACAGAAAATGCGAATCTTTGTGGTCTGAAGCGCGAAGACTTCCAGACCACTATCAATGGTAAGAAAACAGACTTGTACATCTTGCGCAACCGTAAGGGCTATGAAGTGGCTATCTCTAATTACGGTGGCGCAATTTGTGCTATTATGGTGCCCGATAAGAATGGCAATGTTGGCAACGTCATACAAGGCCATGCTAATATCGAGCAGCTCATGAGCGGCAACGAGCCTTATCTCTCGACACTCATCGGCCGCTGGGGTAACCGTATCTGCAAAGGACAGTTCACCCTCAACGGCAAGGAGTATCAGCTTTTTATCAACAACGGTCCCAACCACCTGCACGGCGGCGCCGTGGGCTTCAACGCCAAGGTGTGGGACGCACGCCAGATGGGTCCCCGCTCGCTGGCTCTGCACCGTGTGTCGTCTTACGGCGAAGAGGGCTTTACCGGCGAGTTGGATGTGACGGTAGAGTTCACCTTTACCGACCTTAACGAACTGATTATCGAGTATCTGGCCACCACCAACAAGAAGACCATCGTCAACCTGACCCACCATGCCTTCTTCTCGCTGGCTGGAACGGCAGACCCCACGCCGACTATTGAGAACCAGATCTGCGAAATCAATGCCGACTTCTATCTGCCCACCGACGATACCGCTATCCCCACGGGTGAGATTCTCAAGGTTGACAACACGCCTTTCGACTTCCGCACTCCGAAGACCTTTGGCGAGGGCATCGATGCCGACAACGAGCAGATTAAGTTTGGCAACGGCTACGACCACAACTACGTGCTCAACAAGAAGGAAGAGGGCGAACTGAGTTTTGCTGCCAAGGTGACAGAACCTATCAGCGGACGTACCATGGAGGTCTATACCACGGAACCTGGCATGCAGCTCTATACGGGCAATTACCTCAATGGGTATAAGGGTGCCAACGGCTGTACGTTCCCTCGTCGCTCGGCCGTCTGCTTTGAGGCGCAGCACTTCCCCGACACGCCTAACCGTCCGTACTTCCCCAGCGTCGTGCTCAACCCCGGTCAGCGCTATAAGCAGAAGACTATTTACCGTTTCGGCGTGGTAGAGTAATGTGCTTCGAGATATCGATATCTCATAATTTCGTTATATCGTTATTTCGTCATATCGCTATATCGTTATATCGTGATTTTGCCGTATCGGAAATCTCGCAAATGTTAAATAGCAAATAGTAAATCTGTAAATAGTAAATTAAAAAGATGTCACAGAAAGAATCTCCGAACTATCTGTTCCCGTTGATTATTGTGTTCATCGTGTGCTTCCTCATCGGATTCATTACCACGATGAACAACTCCATGATTGCCTTCCTCTCGGAAGCTTTCAACCTCAGTGCCCAACAGGGACAGTATGTCAATACCGCCTTCTATGGTGCCTATTTGCTGGCAATACCCTTTGCTATGCTCATGAGCAAGATTGGCTATAAGGGCACGCTGCTCCTGGGCCTTGCCGTGGCCGGTATAGGCTTTGTAATCAACTCGTTTGGTATCAATGCTGCCATCTCGGCCGGCTCTAATGTTTACGTGGTGTTCCTGCTCTCAATGTGTATCGTGGCTATGGGCGTAGTGATGCTTCAGAACGTGGCCAACCCCTACGTTATGGTGCTCGGCAAGCCTGAGAGCGGCGCTTTCCGCATGACCCTGTCGCAGGCTCTGAACTCAGTGGCCACCACTGTTGCACCTATCTTTATTACTACTGTCATTATTGCCGGCAAGGCTCCTACGCCCGACGCCGTGCCCGGACCGTTCCTCGGACTGGGTATTTTCACGCTCATCATCTGCGGTATCCTGGTGTTCCTCAAGCTGCCGAAGATTGACGAAGGTAAGCAGGCCGAAGAGGAGAGCGGCGAGAAGAAGCAGTATAAGTCGAGCGTGTTCCAGTACACCCATGTGTGGCTCGGCGCACTGGCCATCTTCATGTATATGGGTGTGGAGATTGGCGTGCCCTCAATGCTGCCTTACCGCTTCCAGCTGCTCTATCCCGACATGGACTCTGCCGACTGCGCCTCTATGGCCACTAACTACCTGGCCTTCTACTGGGGTGGCATGATGGTAGGCCGTTTCGTGGGTGCCGGCATCCTGACGAAGTTTGAGCCGCGTAAGCTGCTCACTTGCTGCCTCTGCCTCGGCGCACTGTGCATCGCCCTGTCGCTGGTGCTCTCCACGTCGATGATTGGTATCTGGCTGATGCTCGCCGCCGGTCTGTTCCACTCCGTGATGTGGCCCTTAATCTTCAACCTCGGCCTGCAGGAGCTCGGACCTCATACCAAGGCTGCCTCTGGTGTTATCAACACGGGTGTCATCGGTGGTGCGCTGCTCATGCCTGTCATGGGTGCTATGGTTGATGCCGCCGGTGTCATTGTGGCTCTCTGCGCCATGTTCGTGTTCTATGCCTACATCGTCTGGTTCTGCAACTTCGGTAGCAAGATTGGCATTTCTGCCAAGTAACCCAGTGACGTATAAATTGTAAATTACAAAAGTCCTGCAATAAATCGTAAATTGTAAATAGTAAAATTGTAAATTATCATGATTGACATTGAATTTGTAAGAAGCCGCTTCATTAAGCATTTTGACGGCAAGACAGGAAATGTGTATACCTCTCCCGGTCGTATTAACCTCATTGGCGAGCATACCGACTACAACGGTGGTTTTGTGTTCCCCGGTGCTGTAGACAAGGGCGTGACCGCCGAGATGCGCGCCAACGGTACGGAAGATACCGTGATGGCTTACGCTATTGACCTGAAAGACCGCGTGGACTTCAAACTCAGCGACCCCGACGGCCCCAAGGCTTCATGGGCACGCTATATCTATGGTATCGCCCTGGAGATGAAAAAGCTCGGCGTTCCCGTGAAGGGCTTCAACATCGCCTTCGCCGGCGATGTGCCCCTTGGCGCCGGCATGTCGTCGAGCGCTGCTATGGAGAGCTGCTTCGCCTGCGGCCTGAACGACATCTTCGGCGAGAACAAGGTGAGCCAGTGGGATATGGTGCTTGCCGGACAGGCTACCGAGCATAACTACTGCGGCGTTAACTGCGGTATCATGGACCAGTTTGCCAGCGTCTTCGGCAAGGCCGGCTGCCTGATGCGTCTCGACTGCCGCAGCCGTGAGTTTGAGTACTTCCCCTTCAAGCCCGATGGCTACCGTCTCGTGCTGCTCGACAGTGTGGTGAAGCACCAGCTGGCAGGCTCGCCCTACAACGACCGTCGCAACTCGTGCGAGAACGTGGTGAAGCACATCCAGGCCAAGCACCCCGAAGGCAAGTTTGAGACCCTGCGCGACTGCACATGGGAGCAGCTTGAAGAAGTGAAGGACGAAGTAGGTGCCGAGGACTACAGCCGCGCCAAGTTCGTGCTCGGCGAGAAAGACCGCGTGCTGGCCGTCTGCGATGCCTTGAACGAGGGCGACTACGAGAAGGTTGGCGAGATGATGTACAAGACTCACGAGGGCCTGTCGAAGGACTATGAGGTGAGCTGCGAAGAGCTCGACTTCCTCAACGATGTTGCCAAGGAGAACGGTGTCACTGGTTCGCGTATCATGGGCGGCGGCTTCGGCGGCTGCACCATCAACCTGGTGCGCAACGACCTCTACAAGAAGTTTGTCGAGGATGCCAAGAAGCGCTTCAACGAGAAGTATGGCCACGAGCCCAAGGTCTACGACGTCGTCATCGGCGATGGCTCGCGCAAGCTCTGCTAAACCTTAAATTTGTTGAAATATAAACATTAGCTCAACTTCAGGAGTTAGAAGGAGTTAGAGGTTACTTGTCTCCTTCTGACTCCTTTTATAATAAATATTAGGGTCTGCAACATTTAGTGTGGATGGATAGTCGTTTATTTTGAAAGGCAGATAAAAACCTTAAAAACCGATAAAAACCTTATACTGTCGGGTTACATTGTTTTTTCCTGTTTTTCTTGTTTTTCCCTGTTTTTCAAAAGCGAAGGTTCGACCCACATAAAATCTTTTATAATAAATATAGTTTAAGTCAATAACCAGAAAATTAATACGACAATGAAAGAACTGAAAGGAACAAAAACCGAGAAAAACCTGCAAGAGGCCTTTGCCGGCGAGTCGATGGCCCGCAACAAGTACAGCTACTGGGCCTCGAAGGCTAAGAAAGACGGCTACGTGCAGATAGCCAATATCTTTGAAGAGACGGCTGCTAACGAGAAGGAGCATGCCAAGATGTGGTTCAAACTCTTAGAGGGTGGCGCCATCAAGTCTACTGCCGAGAACCTGGAGGCAGCCGCCGGTGGCGAGAACTTCGAGTGGACCGACATGTATGCCCGTATGGCTCAGGAGGCCCGTGAGGAAGGTTTCCCCGAGATTGCCGAGAAGTTTGAGGGTGTGGCCGCCATCGAGAAGGCCCACGAGGAGCGCTACCGCAAGCTGCTCGACAATATCCAGAAGGAGCGTGTGTTCTCCAAGGACGGCGACGTCATCTGGCAGTGCGCCAATTGCGGCCACATCGTCATTGGCAAGAAGGCTCCTGAAGAGTGCCCAGTCTGCAACCATCCGCAGTCGTACTTCCAGGTGAAGGCCGAGAATTACTAAGCGGAGATGGACTATAGGCGTTTATGGTTATACATTAAGTTGAAATGAAACAGACGTTAGTAGGCATACTCTTGTTGGCGGCGATGCCGATGGCGGCGCAAAGTGGGCTGCAGAAGCTTAAGACGCGCATCGACAGTATGCTCAAGATCAGATACCTCACCGTGAAATACGACACGGCTTACATCGGTCGCCCCAAGGAGCGGCTGACGCTGAAGCTGCGCTCCAATATCTCGGGGTCTGACTTCAACGTCAAGCATCACATCGACGGGAATGATGGGCACTACCGCCTGAGCACCGACCACAAGGCTACTGTCAGCGTGGGCGCCAGCTACATGGGCATTTCCGCCGGCTTAGCCCTCAATCCCGCCAGTCTGAAGGGTAAGTCAAAAGACTACGAACTGAACATCAACGCCTATAGCAACCGTTACGGCATCGACTTCATCTATCAGGAGTCGCAGACGCTGTCGGGCTCTATTACCTTTAATGGTGTCAACAGCTATTTGGAAAAAGGTATGGCCGACATGAGGGTGATTATCCTTGACGGCTATTATGCTTTCAACGGTCATCGTTTCTCCTATCCTGCCGCCTTCACGCAGTCGTATATCCAGAAGCGTAGTGCCGGCTCGTTGCTGTTGGGCTTCTCATATATGGGTTGCCGCATCAAGACCACCGACGAGATACCTGCCGAAGCTGACGACCAGATAATACGTGTGGGGCATTTCGGCATTGGCGGCGGCTATGGCTACAATCTCGTAGCCTGGCGGCGACTGCTGTTGCACCTGTCGGTCCTGCCCACGCTGGTGGTTATTAATTATAATAATGTAGAGATCGACGGCAATCGCCGTGACATGGACACTCAGTTTCCAGACTTCATTTTCACGGAGCGAGCCTCCATTGTCTATCAGTTTAACAGTCGCTGTTTTGCCGGTGCCACCTTCGTCTTAAGCAACTCCCTGATTGACGCCAGCAATCGTATGGAAATCAGCTATAGCAAATGGCGTCTGAGAGCCTTTGTAGGCGTTAGATTCTGACAGGACGTGGTTAACCGTCAGCTTCGTTAGTTTAATAGAATCTGAACGATACGCTCTGCAGTGCGTCCATCCCAACGGTCGGGTAGGGCGCACTGCTTCCATTTGCCGCCTATCATGTTGCCAAGGGCAGTGCACAGCTTCGCGTTGTCACTGCCCACGAGCACGTTGCTGCCCACGGTGACTGTCTCCTGATGCTCGGTATAGTCGTTCAGCGTGATACAGGGTACGCCGTTGAAGGTGGCTTCCTCGGCCACGTTGCCCGAGTCGGTGACGATGCCCTTGGCATGGGCCGTCAGCCATCCGAACTCCAGATAGGGCAGGGGACTTTGAATGTTGAATTTTGATGTTTGGATGTTGATGTTAGACATTTGCAACAGCCGTACTACCACGCCGAGAACATTAGGACGCAGCGGCGCCACAATGGGCACGTCGCCGGTGGCGTCAATCAGTGCGGCGAGTGTCTGCTGCAGCTGCTTTTCGTCGTCGATGAGCGCCTTGCGATTCAATGTGAACACGATATACTCGCCCGCGGCAATATCGATGGCCGGCTGCCGGAATCGTGGCAGGTTCTGCCGCAGGGTGTCCATCAGTATGTTGCCCACCATATAAGTCTGCGACGTCTCCGACTGCTGCTCGCGGGTAGCCACGCTCGTAGTCTTCACGCCGGCGGTAAACAGATAGTCGCTTAGGGCGTCGATGACCAGACGGTTCACCTCCTTGGGCATGTTGATGTCAAACGACCGCGTGCCGGCCACCAGGTGAGCCACCTTCAGCCCCCGCTTCTTGGCTGTGATGGCCGCCGCCATCGTCGAGGCCAGGTCGTCGACCACGATGACCACGTCTGTAGCATGCTCGTCTAAATAGCGGTCAAAGGCTCCCATCACCTGCGCCGTAATCTCGTTCAGCCGATGGCTGTCAACACCCAGGCAGACGTCGGGCCGGCGCATCTGCAGGTCGTCAAAGAGGGTGTCCTCCAGCGTGGGGTCGTCTTCGCGGCCGGCGAAAATCAGCTGGCAGTCAGCATCGTTGCTCTTGGCAATAGCCCTCGTCAGAGGGGCTATTTTCACAAAGTTGGGCCTGGCACCCGCCACAATACATATCTTTCTCATGTCATTTTCTTTTTTTTTCGCATACAAAGGTAAGAATATTTCTCGAAAAAACGTGGCTGTTTCAGATTAATTTTGTAACTTTGCCACCAAATCGTAACTTATTATTATTAATAACCTTTATTATGAACGACAACAAAGTAATGAACATGGCAGCCGACAATATCCGTATTCTCGCTGCCTCAATGGTTGAAAAGGCTAAGTCGGGACATCCCGGCGGTGCTATGGGTGGTGCTGACT
>CAMHKU010000003.1 GCA_946185805.1 uncultured Prevotellaceae bacterium
GGTGGATAAAATACTTTTCTTGCGTTGGGATAGATATTCAAGAAATGTGGAGTTTGCCTTTGCCTATAAGCGTAAATTCCATGATGAATTGGGGATTGAAATCAATGCTATTGAAAACCCCATTGATTTCTCAGCAACAGAGTGGTCTACCATGTTGTCTATATATTGTGGTGTGGCTCATACTGAGGACGAAAAAATAAGCAAGCGAACCAAAGACGGAATTCACGGAACCTTGTTAAAAGGTAAGTGTGCCAACAAAGCACCGAGAGGATATAAAAATCACAGGGTATCTAAACACGAAACATACGTTGAGGTTGATGAAAGCACTGCACCAGTTATAACAAAAGTTTTCAACGAGGTGGCAAAGGGTGTGGAATCACCTTGCAGAATACGAAGGCGATTATGCCCCAATATTCCCGAAAGTTCATTTTTGGATATGTTGAGAAATCCTTTTTATATAGGAAAGATTAGAGTACCTGCCTACCGTGACGACCCGGAGCAGATTGTCAAAGGAGTGCATGAAGCCATTATCAGTGAAGATGTGTTTTACCGTGTTCAAGATATATTGGATGGTAAGCGAAAGAATACACCAAAACTAACAGGTACAAAACGTATTCATCCCGACCTGTTTCTACGGAAGTTCTTGATTTGTCCTAAGTGTGGTCATGCCCTTACGGGTGCAGGTAGTAAAGGCAATGGGGGAAGATATTACTATTACTTTTGTTGCCACGACCACAAGCACCTCAATATGAGAGCAGAGAATATGAATGATATGTTCGTGAAATATGTTGGCACTCTGAAACCTAATGAGACCGTTCTGAAACTCTATGAGCAGATTTTGGCTGATATTCGAGACGAGGGAAACAAAGACAAGAAAGTGGAAGTAGAGCGACTCAAGAAGGAATTGGCAGAACAAGAAAAACTTGTGGAGAGTGTAGAGGACAAGTATTTCAGCAATGAAATAGATTCTAATACTTACCAAAAGATGTTAAAACGCTACAATGGAGTAGTTGAAAGCATCAAAAGTAAGATAGAAATGCTCACAGGAACGATTAAAACCAATATCGAACCAAAACTGAAATACTCTATCTCGCTGATAAACAATATAGATACGTTCATTGCAGATGCGCCTGTAGAGGTGAAAATCAAGCTGATTAGTTCGATGTTTCCCGAAAAAATCGAATTTGACGGAATCAGATATCGAACCAAGTCCTATAACAAGGTGCTTGACCTTATCTATCAGGAAACAAAGGAGTTGCGAGGAACAAAAAAAGTCAGCGGGGAAAGATGTGACTCTTTCCCCGCCTCAGTACCCAGAGCCGGGGTCGAACCGGCACGGGTTACCCCACTGGTGTTTGAGACCAGCGCGTCTACCGATTCCGCCATCTGGGCCTTTTGCGCTGCAAAGGTACTAAGAAAAAACGAACTAACAAAAACTTTCAGCTAAAAATATTAAAAATACTTGTTACTATCAATATTTTTATGTATCTTCGTCCCCTGAAAGCTAACTTATAAATCTAACAACATAATGGAAATATCAGAAAAACATTTTGGGGTTATCCTTGCTGGCGGCAAGGGGCGGCGGTTGTGGCCATGCAGCCGCGAGCAGAAGCCTAAGCAATTTGTCGATTTCTTCGGCATAGGACGTACACTGTTGCAACAGGCTTACGACCGCTTTTTGCATATCATACCACCCCAGAATATCTATGTAAGCACGCAGGTGGAGTATGGCGCTCAGGTAAGAGAACAGCTACCCGATCTTCCTACGGAAAACATACTGGCGGAACCTGTGGCGCGCAACACAGCGCCCAGCGTTGCGTGGGCTGCCTACCGTATATCCCACATCTGCCCAGACGCTCAGGTCATCATGATGCCTTCCGACCAAGCAGTGATAGATGACGACGCCTTTGAGCGCGACGCCCGCCAATGTCTGGAGTTTGTAAGCCAGAAAAACTGTCTGATAGCTATGGGCGTCAAGCCCTCTCGCCCAGAGCCCGGCTACGGCTATATCCAGATGGGCGACGAATCGTCCGTGGGCGGTCTGTACCATGTACAGTCGTTTACCGAGAAGCCCGAGCGCGAGTTCGCACGGGTATTTGTAGAGAGCGGCGAGTTTCTGTGGAACACGGGCATATTCCTTTCCAATGTCAAGCACCTGGTACGCAGTCTGAGGCGCATACTGCCCGTGGTGCTGCGACTGATTGACAAGGAAGACATGGTGGTGAACATGGAGCAGGAACTGTCGTTTGTGAAGGAGAATTTCTCGAAATTCCCCAACCTATCAATGGACAACGGCGTACTGGAAAAATCACACGGCGTGTATGTCAAGAAGTGTAACTTCGGATGGGCCGACATGGGCACGTGGCACTCTATCTATGAGAGCCAGCAGAAAAGCGACGGCGACAATGTAGTACTCAACTCTGAGGTGATGCTCGAAAACTGCCGCGGCAACATTATCAGCATGCCTAAGGGCCACCTAGCCGTCATCAACGGCTTGGAGGGTTACATCGTAGCCGAGGCTGGCGACGTGCTGCTTATCTGTCCCAAGGGCGACTCGTCGGCGTTGATTCGCAAGTATGTCAACGAGGTACGGCTCAAATACGGCGAACAGTTTGCATAGTTCTTTTGATGAGGATTGAGAAATGTAAAATGAGAAATGTTGATTACTTTGCTGACTAAAAATTATTAGCAGAGTAATCAACATTTCTCATTCCTCAACTCTTATTCCCCTTCAAAGCAGGCAGAAATCTTTGCGGCAATCTCCTGAAACTCCTCCTGCGAGAGTTTCAGCTTGTCGCGGCGGAAGTCGACGTCGGCCTCCGACTGCATGGGTATGAGGTGGATATGGGCATGTGGCACCTCCAAGCCGAGCACCACCTGGGCCACCTTCTTGCAGGGGAAAGCCTTCTTCACGGCTACGGCCACGCGCTTGGCAAACTGCTGATAGCGGCCAATTTCGGCGTCGTCCATATCAAAGATGTAATCTACTTCGCGGCGGGGAATCACCAGTGTGTGACCCTTCACCAGCGGATTGATGTCCAGAAAAGCGTAGAACTCGTCGTTCTCGGCACACTTGTAGCTGGGAATCTCGCCAGCGGCAATCTTACTGAATATATCCATCTTTAGTGATTTGCTATTTACAGATTTACTATTTATTTGCAAAGCCCGGTGTCTCAATGACTCAACATCTCAAAGCCTCAACATCTCAACGTCTCACCCCACGGTGATGTTGTCAATGCGCAGCTTGATGGTGCCGCGGGGAATCTTGATTTCCACCTCGTCGCCCACCTTGTGGTTCAGCAGTCCCTGGGCAATGGGGGTAGTGATGGAAATCTTACCCTCGCGCAGGTTGGCCTCACTCTCGCTGACGATGGTGTACGACATCTTGGCCTTGTTGGCCAGGTTGGTCATTTCAACCTTCGACAGTATCTGCACGGCATCGGTAGAGAGCCGCGAGGTGTCTACAATCTTAGCCTCCGAGATGGCCAGCTTCAGCTGGTTGATTTTCGCCTCCAAGTGGCCCTGGGCCTCCTTGGCGGCGTCGTACTCACTGTTTTCGCTGAGGTCGCCCTTGTCGCGAGCTTCAGCAATGGCGGCTGAGGCCTTCGGGCGCTCCACCGCTTCCAAATGTTGTAGTTCGGCTATGAGCTTGTCGTAGCCTTCTTGTGACATGTATGCCATGATATTTACTATTTAATTATTTACTATTTACTATTTTAGATTTTAGGCAGACAAAAAGAAAGAATTCCGACGCATGCTTCAGTCGGAATCCTTAGACTCGTATGTCTTTTGTTATCTGTGGGCAAAGGTAGGGATAATTTTTGAAACGGCCAAATTTTTCGGGCGAAAAATGATTAAACGCCCTCCAACACCCCTTTTTCTGCTACCGTATGCTGTATTGAATCTTGCCCTTGGTGTCGTGCGACATAACGGTCAGCACGATGCGATACATCTTCTGTCCCCACATGCCCCTGAGCAGAGGGTCGAGCTTGGGGCTGATGTCTTCGACCGTTGCCGACAGCTGGTCTGGATTGTAGTTCAGAGCGTGATTGCCTAAGGCAATCGTGCCCTGGTGGGCGATGACAGGCTCCACGGTGGTCATGAACATTAGCCGGGTAGGTGCCTGCCAGGCCTTCAGCACGTACTGCTCGGTGACGGTCACCTGTCTGGCGGCAAGTTTGACGGTACGCTTCCAGCTGCTGACGGCGGCCTGCTCAGGATAGGCACCGGCGATGTCGAGCGTCAGCTGGTTGCTTTTCACGCCAACCACGCGGGCGCCGTACTGCTTGCCGTCTTTCTGGTCGCAGCCGTTGATTTGCGGCAGGTTGTGGTAACCGCTCTGCATAGTCCAGATGCTGTAACGCTCACCAGAGAAGGTTTTCGACGTGTACTCACCCACTCCTGGGTCAATCAGTAGCGGCTCACCGTCGGCATATACCACCACCTGGCCTACGTCATTGTGGTTATGACTCTCGCCGTTGGTGCCGCCTTTCATGGCGGCAAAAAGGGTGATGGGTGATGGGTGATGGGTGATGGGTGTGCGCGCCGTCCAAATTTGTAGGTCGGGCAGCCATACGTTGCTCAACAGGGGCTCACGGGGCTGCTCGCGCAAAAAGTCGCCAATGGTGCTGAGGAAAAACAGTTCGCGCCCTAAGGTGGGGAAGTTGCCGCTCTTATCGTAGAGTGTGGCGGCCTGATGCAGGAAGTCCTTGTCGGCACCGATGTAGGCAGCAAACTGTCGCATTGTCTGGTCACCCATATAGCGCGCGAAGGGGTAGACTATATTCAGCTGCTGCATGTAGCGGTTGTCGTGGGAGTCGGCAAAGCTGAGCACATAACCGTTGCCGATATACGTCTTGTAGCAATACTGTGCCATAGCCTTGATCTTGGCATTGCCGCGCAGGTTGATGCGGCCGTTTGTGGCAGCGTCGAGCATGGCCATACATTCGTAAAGCGAGGCGGCGGCACGGTCCCAGTAGCCGGGGCCCTCGTCGCAGCCGCCGTCGGCCTTGTAGCTGTCGGTAAAGGCGTCGAGGGCCTTGAGTATCTGGCTTACAGCCTCCACCTGCCGTTGGCGGTCGCTCTCGCAGAGCAGCACGCACGCAAGCCAGTTGCTACAAATCCAGGGGTTCCAGTTCATGCCGGCCGTCTTCCACCAATAGTTGGTCTTTAGGGCGGGCGTCAGTATGCGACGCTGTATCTCGCCCTTGACGCGCTGACAGAGCAGGGGAGTAAACTTGTCGAGCTGCGGCCCGAGGATATAAGCCGTCCAAGCCACGAGACCTGCCGTCTCAGCGCTGAAGAGGTCAACCGTCTGGTCGCCGCTCACGGGCACCTTCTTACCGTAGTGAGCAGGAATGCCCCACCATGTCTCCTCGCAGAGACTCTGCAGACCGTTGACCACGTCGCCGATAAAGCGGCCCTTACCCTCTGCCACCTCGGCCATGGCCAGCGCCGCCAGCTGGCGCCGCTTTTCGAAGCAGAGCTGTTCGTAGTTCACGCGGTTGCCATTGGTCTTAAACTCGGCAAACACCGTGGCTGGCAAAGCCGTCCACGGCTGTCCTGCGTACCGCTCACCATATTTAATATAGCTCTGGCGCACGGTCTGCGGCACGCTGTCGCGCCAAAAAGCCTCACCGGCTCGTGGCAGGGGCGCGTACTGTCCCGGCGCCACGAGCACACTACCAATTTCCGACATAAAGTCGGCAAACCGCTGTGCTCCGGCAGTTATCGCAGCCAGCAACAGAATACTTGCAGCAAGAATCCTTTTCATTATCAGTACTTAATTAATAAAAGACTTTTTTCAAACACGAATTGCCACGAATTACACACGAATTATTCAAAAATTTAATTCAAGTTACCCAAGTCGTTTTATGCGCTTCGCGTCAGTTGACAAAATTAGCTCTTAAAATCAAACTATAAATTTATGAATAATTCGTGTGTAATTCGTGGCAATTCGTGTTAGGATAACATCGCAATGAACTATGCAGGGCATGGCATCACCAGCGGTCCTTGGTCTGAATGTCATCGGCCCATCGGTGGTCTTTGGGGAATGGCTGTCCGCCCCAAGCCTTGACCTGCGTCCACGGCTCTGCCTGCGATGTCCAGAAGGGGTGGTCGGCGGGCAGACCTAAGGGCATGAAGCTCAGCGACGTCATGTATAGCGAGCCGTTGTTGGTATACCAGTCGGCGGTCTCAGGCTGATGGCCGCAGAATCCGATGGTCAGGTATCCACCCTCGTTGTAGTTGTTCTGATGGTCCATCATGCGGTGGAGCACGGCGGTGAGTGCTGCGCGCACCTGCCCGTTGGTCAGGTCTTTTGGCAGTTTCTGATACCACGCCATCAGCGCCAGGGGCTGCATGGCGGCCAAGCGGTAGGGCGTGGAGCGGCCGATAACGGGGAAGGTGCCTTCGGGCGAGATGAAGCGCTCAAGAATAATCGAGAACTTCTGAGCGCGCTTCAGGGCGCGGTCGTAGTATTTCTGGTATTCCAAGCGGGTGTTGGCCTTGGCGTCGATCATGTTTTGCAGTGTCTCTAAGTACATAGCGTGGAAGACGTAGCTCGAATAATAGTCGAAGGCGAACACGGGGCCGTCGGCATACCATCCGTCGCCCACATACCACTCCTCCACCTTGCGGATGGTCATCATCACGCGGAAGTCGTCGTAGTCCTTGCGCTGGGTAACCTTAGCAATAAAGCTCTCGATGGTCGACGAGAAGAGAAACCAGTTGGTGTATGGCGGCTCAATCTTGCGCAGCTTCTTGAACTCCGTGAGATAGCGCTGCTTGGTGACATCATCCAGGGGCACCCACAGGGCGTCGTAGGCACGGATAAACGACTCGGCGATGTAGGCCGCGTCGACGAGGTTCTGCCCTGCGGCTCCCCACACCAAGTAGTCAGGCGAGGCAGGGTCTACGCTGTTCTTATAGGCTGCCAAGGCCCACTCTCTGAGCTGCTTGCGCTGCTTGCCCTCGGCGGTGTCGTCGTCGGGCAGCGCCAGCCAGGGGGCGATGCCGGCCATCAGTCGGCCGAAGGTCTCCATATACACCACCTTGCGGTTGCGGTTGTCAAACGATGGCGAGAACTCCGTCACCATGTTTTTCTGCAGCTCGCCACGCGCCATGTTTTCCAACACGGGTTGTGCCATCTTGTAGGCTTGTTCTGTCCAGTACTCGCGGTCGCTCTTCGCCGCCTTCTTCGCCTTCTTGGCATCTGCAGGCACCAGCACCATGACCAGCGCCAACATCAGGAAAATAGTTTTCTTCATTATAGTATTACTTTGTTTTAGGTTCATTAATGCCTGTCTCACCCTTGCCGACAGGCATATATGTAGGTATGCGTTACCGCATAGCCAGGGCACGGTCTTCAGCAGCCTCCATGATTTCGCGCTCGCCGGGGCCTTTGTCGTTAATGCCGCAAAGGTGGAGGATGCCGTGGATGATGACGCGGTGCAGTTCCTCGTCGTAGGCTTTGCCCAGTTGCTCGGCATTGGAGCGCACTGTGTCGAGCGAGATGACGAGGTCGCCGCTGATGGTGTCGCCCTCGCAATAGTCGAAGGTTATGATGTCGGTATAGTAGTCGTGGCCTAAATATTCGCGGTTGACGTCTAAGATATGGTCGTCGTCGCAGAAGAGGTAGCCCACCTCGCCCACCTTTTTATTATATGTTGCCGCCACGCGGCGTATCCATGCCGACGTGTCGCGCCGCCGTATGGCAGGCATCTTGACATTCTCTGTGCTATAAGTAATCATAATTCCTCATTCTTCATTCTTCATTCAGCATGTGGCAGAAACTCGCTGACGTCTACGCCGAAGTAGCTCAGTTCGCGCAGGGCACTGCTGGAGACGCTGGCCAGTTCGGGCTCGGTATATAGCAGTATGGTCTCTACGCCCCCCAGGCGTCGGTTGAAGTCAGCCTGCCACTGCTCATACTCAAAGTCGGTGACAGAGCGCACGCCCTTGACGATAAACTGTGCCCCCTGCTGACGGGCGAAATCCATGGCCAGCCCATAAAAGGGCTTTACTTCGATGGCCGGCTGGTCGCGATAAAGATTTGTAATCACTTGCATGCGCTGCTCGGCAGGCCGCATGCCGGGTTTATGAACATTGTCGCCCACCACTCCGATGACCAACCGGTCGAAGAGTGGCAAGGCACGGCGCACGATAGAGGCGTGGCCGATGGTAAAGGGGTCGAAACTGCCCACAAATATTCCTGTTTTCATATTTGTGGGCAAAGTTACGACTTTTTTTTCACTTTCGAGGCTTTCCGCCCTTAAAACTTTCTTCAGAGAGGTCTTTAAAGAAGTCATACTCCAGGATGATGCCTATTTTCTGTAGCAATCCGGTGCTGATGTCTTTGCGGCTGAAGATGTTGTAAACGTTGGTACGCTCACAATTGATTTCCCTGGCCAGCCAGGTAACGGGTCTGTGCTTTTGTTCTAACACTTCCTTGATTTTTTGTCCGATGTGCATAGCTCGTTTGTTATTAGTTTTGTTAAGTCACACTTGAATCTGCCTGTGCTGCTGCCGCTTCTGTCTGACAAGAGCGGTAACGGCGACAAGCACTGTAAGAGAGAGGATTACAGTCAATAATCGAAGGACCCAGCGCTCGGTATGATATTGACTATCAAGCATCTGGAGCTGCTCTCTGTTCTTTTCTCGTTCCACGTTGACGCGCATGTTCTGAATTTGGTTCATGGTCTTGGCGTCAACTACGGAGTCCTTGAATTGCGTACTGAGAATATAATTATCAAGTGCAGCGCGCGTGTTGCCCTGCTTCTCGTAGAGCAGGTAATACAGATGATATATGCGGCTGCGGTGGTCTAAAGAGTGTATACGGGTAGCCGTGGCGTTAACTTCGCGCAGAAACTGCTCTGCCTGCGGATATTGGCCTATTTGTATATATAGCTTGGCAATGTTGATGCCGGCCTCCAGTTTGTGCCAGTCGTCGGGGCTGTCGGCCATCACCTCGTAGGCATGCTTATACTCGTCGATGGCCTCCTGATATTTGCCTTTCTTCTCGTGCAGGCTGCCGAAATGCGAGAAGCAGAGCGCCTCGCCCAGCTTCGACTGTGCCTGCTTGTTCAAGGCCAGCGAGTAGCGGTAGTACACCCAGGCGGAGTCTTCCTGCCCCATAGCTTCTTTCACCGACCCGATGTTAGCCAGGTTGATGGCCTGTCCCAGTTTGCTATCAAGCTGTTTCTCGCCGGCCAGTGCCTGGCGGAAGATGCTGTCGGCCTGCTCCAGATCGCCCATGGTAAGATAGACGTTACCAAGACCGTTGAGCGACATCAGGCGGTTCTTAATCACCGTTTTGTCGTTTTGGTCGTCTTCTTTCGTGGCGAGCGTTAAAGCATCGAGATGATAGCGCGAGGCGTCTTCGAGCATACCCATACGCCGATAGTTTGTGCCGATGTTGTTCAAGGCTTTCACTTGGTCGGTGATGCTGCCAATTTCCTGGGCTAATTTCAGTTCCTGGGTATGTATTTTTATGGCCTCGTCAAAGCTGCTGTTCTTCCGGGCTGTCTGTCCGCTGTCTCTAAGTTCCTGGATTTTTTTTTCCGTTTCATCGGCAGAGAATTTTCCTGTAGACGAGCCGCCTGTACAAGCAAACATAACAGCACATACTGACACTATAGTGATATAGGCCATAATTGATGCTAAGTGCTTGTATATAATCATTCTACAGATCTTTAATTGCGGCACAAATTTAGCAAAAAAAACGTCTACTCACTAATTATTTTAGTGAATATTAATTAAAATCAATAAAAGTGTGGAGGTTATTCAAACAAACTTGGCTCCATAATGTTTCCACTGTAGGGATTGCGGCCAAAATGCTTGTAAGCCAGTTCTGTGACCATACGCCCGCGCGGTGTGCGCTTGATAAATCCCTCCATGATGAGGAACGGCTCATAGACCTCCTCCACGGTGCCGGCATCCTCGCCGATGGCGGTGGCGATGGTGGTCAGTCCTACGGGGCCGCCGCGGAACTTGTCGATGATGGTCAGCAGTATCTTGTTGTCGATCTCGTCCAGTCCGTACTGGTCGATGTTAAGGGCTGTCAGGGCCACCTGCGTAATCTTGGTGTCTATGCGTCCGTTGCCCTTTACCTGCGCAAAGTCGCGCACGCGGCGCAGCAAGGCGTTAGCTATTCGTGGCGTGCCGCGGCTTCGGCCGGCAATCTCCAGGGCGGCGTCCTCTGTAATAGGTACACCTAATATATTACTTGAGCGCTCAATGATACGCTGCAGCACCTCGGGCTGGTAATACTCCAGGTGCATGTTGATGCCGAAGCGGGCGCGCAGAGGTGCCGTCAGCAGACCGCTGCGGGTGGTGGCGCCCACCAACGTAAAGGGGTTGAGGTCTATCTGTATGCTCCGCGCCGACGGGCCTTTGTCGATCATGATGTCGATGCGGTAGTCTTCCATGGCCGAATAGAGGTATTCCTCCACCACGGGGCTCAGGCGGTGAATCTCGTCGATAAAGAGCACGTCGTTTTTCTCCAGCGACGTCAGTATGCCCGCCAGGTCGCCAGGCTTGTCGAGCACCGGTCCGCTGGTAATCTTGAAGCCCACGCCCAGCTCGTTGGCAATGATATTGCTCAGCGTGGTCTTGCCCAGGCCGGGAGGCCCGTGCAGCAGGGTGTGGTCCAGCGGCTCGCCACGATACTTGGCGGCCTCGACGAACACCTCCAGGTTCTCTACTATCTTTTTCTGACCGCTGAAGTCGCGGAAGCTTAGTGGGCGAAGAGCGTTCTCAAACTCCTTCTCGCCATTGCTCAGCCGTTCTTCCCTGATGTCAAAATCTTCGTCCATATCCACATTTTTGGGTGCAAAGATACTAATAAATTTTCAGATGTTTCATCACAACAAAGAAAATTTCGTGCTGTACGATTGATTTTTACGTGGATAAAACCGATGGAAATAGAATAAAAAGTGTTACCTTTGCAGACGAAATATTAAAAGGTATGAAGATTTTGATAACCGGAGCCAGCGGATTTATAGGCTCCTTCATTGTTGAAGAATCACTCCGTCGAGGTTTTGAGACGTGGGCGGCAGTGCGCGCCAGCAGTTCACGACAGTTTCTCGCCGACGAGCGTATTCATTTCATAGAGTTGAATCTCTCTTCACAGGAGCAGCTCACAGAGCAATTGAGGGGACATGCGTTTGACTATGTAGTACATGCCGCCGGCGTAACAAAATGCCTGGACAAGCACGACTTCTATCGTATCAATACTGAGGGCACGCAGCACCTGGTGACGGCACTGCGGCAGCTGCAGATGCCTTTGAAACGGTTTGTATATCTCAGCTCGCTGAGCGTCTTCGGCGCTATCCGCGAGCAGCAGCCTTACGAGGAGATACGCGAGACAGACACCCCGCAGCCCAACACCGAGTATGGACGCAGCAAGTTAGCTGCCGAGCAATGGCTCGACAGCCTCAATGCGGGGCTGTCGTCGTCAGGCACAGTGCCATTCCCCTACGTCATCCTGCGGCCTACAGGTGTCTACGGCCCGCGCGAGCGCGACTATTTCCTCATGGCGCAGAGCATCAGGCAGCATACCGACTTCGCCGTGGGCTTCAAACGTCAGGATATCACCTTTGTCTATGTCACCGACGTGGTGCAGGCCGTATTCCTGGCCTTGGAGAAGGGACAGACGGGGCGCAAGTACTTCCTCAGCGACGGTCAGGTGTACCAGTCGACAACGTTCAGCGACTTGATTCACGAGGAACTGGGACGCCCTTGGTGGGTCCGTATCACGGCGCCCGTCTGGCTGCTGCGCGTCATTACCTTCTTCGGCGAGTACGTCGGCCGCATGACGGGCAAGATCTCGGCGCTGAACAATGATAAGTTTAACATTCTGAAACAACGCAACTGGCGGTGCGACATTGAACCGGCCGTACGAGAGCTGGGCTACAAGCCCGAGGTGATGCTGTCCGAGGGCGTCAAGCGGAGCATCAAGTGGTACAAGGAGAACGAATGGCTATAGCGGCTTGCGGCCTAGTGAAGAGTGAAGAATGATAAGTGAAGAATGATAAGTGATAAGTGAAGTGTGAAGGTTTTTAAGTATTTGTTTGAGATAGAGAAGAAGCCGCTGAAGGGACTGTTGGCGGCGGAGTGGGTGGTAGTCATCTACGGCGTAGTAACAACACTGCTGATGCTGTTCCTGTGGACCAAGATAGTCAGCCCGGTGCCGATGCTGTGGGGGCGCTTCCATGTCCTGACGTCGATGGCTGCCCTGTGGGCGGTCTACAGGATGGTGCCCTGCCGCCTGACGATGTTCTGCAGAGTGGGACTGCAATTGCTGATGCTCTCGTGGTGGTATCCCGACACGTTCGACCTGAACCGCATACTGCCAAACCTCGACCCCTGGTTTGCGTCGATGGAGCAGCGGCTCTTCGGTTGCCAGCCGGCGCTGCTCTTTTCGCAGCAGTGGTCGCATCCCGTGTTCAGCGAGTTGATGTACTTAGGCTATTCCAGCTATTTCTTCCTGGTGGCCATCGTTACGCTTTACTACTTCTTTCAGCGCTACGACGAGTTCCTGCGCTCGGCCTACGTCATCTTAGCGGCATTTTTTGCCTACTACGTCATCTTTGTCCTGCTGCCCGTCACAGGTCCGCAGTACTACTATCTGGCGGCTGGTATCGATAATATCGCCCGCGGCGTATTCCCCAGTGTAGGCAACTATTTCATGACCCACGACGAGATGCTCACCATGCCGGGCTATCAAGACGGACTCTTCTATCAGTTTATCGTGAGCGCCCATGTTGCAGGCGAGCGCCCCACGGCGGCCTTTCCCAGCAGCCATGTGGGCATCACGATGGTGCTGCTGCTTTTAGCATGGCGCTCACAGAGCCGGCGGTTGCTGCTCACCGTGCTGCCCTTCTTGCTGCTGATGTGCCTGTCAACGGTCTATATCCGTGCCCATTACGCCATCGACGTCATCGGTGGCATCGTCTCCGGAGCTCTGTTCTACACGGTGCTGCAGTACTCGTGGCGCTTTGTCGGAGGTACAAGCCACCGGCATACATCTGCTTAGTCATGCTGATAATCAGCGGCCGACTTGGGAAAAGCAGCGGCCGTCTTGAGTGCATATTTATGCAAAAGCGCCAGTCAGCGCCCCATCAGTCAGTCTATAAACACCTAGTCATCAAGTATTTACGCAAAAATATAACAGATGACGGGTGGCAATTAAAACTATTTTTACTTTTTACAGATTTACATACGTTATCGCTGTCATGTTACAGCCAAAAGATGCCTTCCGGCCCCATGTTCATCAGCAGGTCGAGGATGCTGAGGTTGGGCAGGAAGCCATGTTTCTGCTCATACACCTGATAGTAGCGTCGTGACTTGAAGTCAGGATCCTCGGCCGGGTGCTTAGGTTGTATCGCGTCGCGGTAGTCGGTAATGGGGGATGGGGGATGGGGGATGAGTGATGGCGACGACGGCAGCATGAATTCGCTGGTAAAGCTTACGCGTGGATGGATGTCGAGCAATTCGCACATCTTCTGGCGGATGGCCTCGTTAAAGTCCAGGAGGTACTCCCACCGCTGCTCGAAGAACGGCCGCAGGTCGTCTTCGTAGTATTCGAAGAACGGCGACTCGCCGTAGGCCGACTTGATGGCGTTCCAGTGGAGGTGACGCCAGTTGCCGTGGTCGCTGATGCGGAGGTCTTTGATGGGTGATGGGTGACGGGTGATGGGTGTTGGGTGATGGAGGGTGGGTGATGAGAGGGCGGCCCTGCCCACGACGGGCACGGTAAGTGCCTGCAGCCCCTGTGTGGTGGCGATAATGCAGCGGTTACGGAAGGTCTGTTTCTGGAAACTCTCGCAGCGCTCTATCATGACGGCATCGGCACGATAGAGCTTCTGATACCATTGTATCGGCCCGAAGTAGGTGGTAGATAGCAGTGCAATCATAGGTTATAAAGCACGTTAGTGATTGACAGCAGTGCGGTCACAGGTTATAAAGGACAAGCGATACGCGGCCGATGATACGCTCTTCGGGCACAAGCCCCAGGTGGCGGATGCTGTAGTAGTCGTGGCGCGCACAGGTGGCTTTGCGACCAGGGACAATGACTTTGCGGTCATACCAGCGTACAGTATCGCCGGGCAACGCCATGCACTGGCCTATAAGTACGCTGCCGTCTTCATTCTCAATGGCGAGCCAGTGGCCGCGGGCTACAGGGCGGCGGCACAGGCGGCCGTAGGTGAACAGCGAACCGCCACCCCCCGTGCGCAGGCCGTAAGACCAACGGTTCACCAGCACTCTGTCGCCCGCCTTGAACGTTGGCTCCAGTGTGGAGCCGGGGACGGTGTAGATGGTGAATACCAGCGCGCGGAAAGCCAGCATAGCTATGAGGGCTACCGCCAGCGCCATGAGGAATTTCAGCATGCTGCGCATAGGGCTTAAGGGGGCTGCGCTGTTTATGGTTCGGTATACTGCGCTATTAGCGCAGTTTACGCGACCGAGGGAGGCTACTTGATGTTGTCGACGAAGCGGAAGAGGCGGTGCCAACGTATGCCGTTCATGCCGCTGCGGTCGGGGTCGCTGCTCCACCAGATGAAGATGGGCTTACCCACGATGTGGTCTTCAGGCACGAAGCCCCAGTAGCGGCTGTCGGCGCTGTTGTGGCGGTTGTCGCCCTGCATCCAGTAGTAGTCGAGCTTGAAGGTATACTCGTCGGTCTGCTGGCCATTGATAAGGATTTTGCCGTCGTCGGTCACCTCCAGGTCGTTGCCCTCGTAGGCGCGGATGGGCCGCTCGTAGATGGGCAAGTTGTCGAGCGTAAGCTTCAGCTTCTCGCCCTTCTTGGGTATCCAGATGGGGCCGTAGTTGTCGCGCGTCCAGTGCATGTTGCCGTTCTGGGGGTAGAGGTCCCATCCCTCGCCGGCATCGGTGTTGAGGGTGATGCTCTCTACCAGGTCTTTCCGTGCACCGAGCACGTCGACAGCCCGCTGCGTCAGCGGCATATAGCCCAGCTGGTTAAGGCTCATAAGGTCTTCCATCGAGATGCCCAGTTCCTGCAGCATCTCCTCGGGCAGACGCTGCTTCAGCTTTACATAATAGGTGTACTGCACGTTGTCGGGCTCTTTGTTGGCCTTGCCGTCGAGGTAGACGATGCGGTTCTTGATCTGCAGCGTCTGGCCGGGCAGTCCCACGCAGCGCTTCACGTAGTTCTCGCGGCGGTCGGTGGGACGGGTGCTCACGCCGCCGAAGTCTACAAAGTGATCGTTGACAATCTGGCGCCCCAGACTGTACACCTGCTGATAGTACTTACGGCGCTCCAGGGCGCTGAGCGAGTCAGGATTGGGACGGTTGGGCCACGCCTGGTAGCCGAGCATATAGCAGAGGTGGTAATACTCCGTCTGATAGGGCTGGTTGTTGCAGATGGTGTCGCCCGCCGGGTAGTTGAACACCACGATGTCGTTCAGCTGCACCGTGCCCGTCCCCTTGACACGGCGGTAGTCCCAGTGCGGCCAGTCCAGGTAGCTCTTACACTCGAAGACGGGCAGCGTGTGCTGTGTCAGCGGCATCGTCAGCGGCGTCTCGGGTATGCGGGGGCCGTAGCTCACCTTCGACACAAACAGATAGTCGCCCGTAAGCAGCGACTTCTCCAGCGACGACGAGGGTATGACGTAGTTTTGAAAGAAAAACAGGTTGATAAAATACACGGCAATGAGGGCGAACACCAGGGCGTCGACCCACGACATGACCCACTTCACGGGGCCTTCCTCTTCTTTCCACCACTGCCACTTGATTTTCTTCGTGATATAAGCGTCGTAGATGAAGGGCACTACCAGCAGTCCCCACCACGAACCTACCCAGTAGAGAAACAGCAGATAGAGCACCAGCACGATGGCGAACTTCGCCCACTGCATCTTCGGGTTGACTTTAGTTTTTTTCTCCATTCTTTTTAGTCCGATTATACATGCTTTTGACGCAACTCTACGGTTACAAGTTGCAATCACTATTGACCTTTAACTCCTTTTAACTCCTTATAACTCCTTCTAACTCCTTAAAAAGAAAACATGTCGCTGATGGTCAACAGTCCCTCGTGCTCCTTGGTGTACTCGGCAGCCAGGACGGCGCCCAGTGCAAACCCCTTGCGCGAGTGGGCGTCGTGGCTGATGGTGATGAGGTCGGCCTCGGAGTCGTAGCGAATGGTATGAATGCCCGGCACCTCGCCGCGGCGGATGTCGTCCACCCGCAACAGCTTGGGGTCGGTGGTCTCTTCAGCCCATCCCTCCTTGCGGTCCAGCCGCTCTACAATCTCCTCGGCCAGGGTGATGGCCGTGCCGCTGGGGTGGTCGAGCTTGTGCACGTGGTGGGTCTCCTCAAGCTCTACGTCGTACTGCGGGAACTGGTTCATAATCTTGGCCAGGTAGCGGTTGACAGCCGAGAAGATAGCCACGCCTATCGAGAAGTTGGAAGCCCAGAAGAGGGTCTTGCCCTCAGCGGTGCAGGCGCGGCGCACGTCGTCGCCGTGCTCTTTCATCCAGCCTGTAGAGCCGCTGACCACCTTCACGCCCTGAGCCCACGCCTTGAGGTAGTTGCCGTAGGCCGCCTGGGGCGCGGTAAACTCTATGGCCACGTCGGCCGAGCGAAACTCAGGGCTGTCGAAGTCCTGCTGGTTGTCAATGTCGATAATGCTTACTATCTCGTGGCCGCGGTCAAGGGCTATCTGCTCTATCATGCGGCCCATCTTGCCGTAGCCTATCAGTGCTATTTTCATAATTGTGTGAGTATGTTTATTGTTTTCTTTATTTCTTTAATATGTTTGCCTGACAACATTCTTGATGTGCTTACCTAACAACAATCTTCTTGCCGTCACGCACATAGACGCCTTTCTGCATGGGAGCGCTGACAAAGCGGCCTTGCAGGTCGTACCACTTATCATTTTTCATTTTTCCTTGATCATTTAGCGTAGCGCTGATGCCCGTGGGGTCGTCGCCGGTGCGGTAGGCCCAGGCCGTGACGCCCGACGATGCCAGGCCGGTGAAGGCCACAGTGCGCGTCTCGTCGTTGGCGGTGAAGGTGATGTTGTCTTTGCCGGTGTTGGGCTCTATGAGCTGGTTCACCATCACGCCTTTGTATGTCACGCCGTCGGCTTGGATGGTCATATACGACGTGCCGTCGGTGACTTTCCACGTGCCTTTGTAAGTACCGCTGATGGTGCCGTCGGCGTGGAGGGTGATGTCGACGGGTGTCACCGTCTGCTGGTTGCCCCAGGTGTAGCCCAGGTTGTAGCAGTGGATGAGCAGCTTGTACTGGCCTGGAATCTTGTCGGTAGCCACCTGCTGCGTGGCGGGTATGTCGGCATTGGTCACCTCCTCGCCGGTATACTCAAAGGGCGCTGCCACGAGCCAGCCGTCCTCGTTCTGGAACACCTGGTGCACGCGGACGGCGTGCCACTGCCGCTCAGGATTTTCCTGGAAGCGCGTATGGTAAATCAGGTAGGTACGACCGTCCTCGGCGTCGATGATAGAGTTGTGCCCCTGTTCACGCTCACCTATGGTCATACCGCCCCACTGGCTGTAGGCACCGAAGATGTTGACACCGCGGTTGGTGGCGGCATTGGGACCGTAGTTCATCTGATAGCTGGTGTAGACGGCGCTTTCCCCCCTGCGGTCCTTATACGGTCCGTCGGGCTTCTCCGAGCGGAACACGCGCATCTGGTAGCCGCCCTGGTTCTTCTGATCGTTGGTACCGTTCTGAGCCGAGAGCATGAAGCCGTAAGTCACGAAAAGGTAGTAATAGTTGCCGATATGCTCAATATACGACCCCTCGCCCGACACGTAGTAGCCGCCGGCAATCTTCTTGCCGTAGTAGGGGTCTTGGGTCACGCCGTCGCCGGAGCCTATCTGCGTGTACTTGACATTGTAGTCGCGCAGGCCTGTCTCCTCGTCGAGCTGCAGCATCCAGATGCCGCCGCTCCACGAGCCGTAGGTCATCCACAGCTGGCCGTCCTCGTCGTAGAACACGCAGGGGTCGATGCAGTTGGGATAGCGGCTGCCCCATTTATTGCCTACAGCATAACGGCTGGGCAGGCTCGACTGCGTGCCGATGGCCAGCTCCAGGTCGGTCTTCTTATACGACAGGTTGGCGTTCGACGTATTGCCGAAGCCCGAGAACACCACCGGCCCCTGGTATACGTAGGGGCCGTAGATCTTGTCGCTCGTCAGCAACACGATGCTCGATGCCCATGCGTCGCCGTTGATGCTGAAATAGAGGCACCACTTCTGCATCTTCTTGTTATACACCACGTCGGGCGCCCACATGTTGCCGTCGATCTCATAGTTGTTAGAGGCCGCTGCCGACCATGCATAGACGTCGAAATTGCCAAACGCCTTCTGCTCGCCGCCAATGGTGACAGTCTTCGTCATGTTGGTCTGGAAAAACTTGCTGAAGGTGTTGCCGGTAGATTTTGCATTGCTGGTGGTGCGGCTGGTGATGACCCCCTCGTCGTTGGCAAGACCGAAATAATAGGTATGCGCGTTCCAGTTCATCATGTCCTTGCTGCGTGCCAGGCCGCGGTGGGTGCCAAACAGATAGTAATACTGGTCGTTAGGCTCGTAAACTACGCTGGGGTCGTGGATACTCTGGCGACGCAGCGACACACCGCCGACACTGGTGCTGACAAACGCCAACACGGTCAGCAACATCAGCGTCAAAGACCTGTTCTTCATCATTGTCTCTTCGTTTTTTTGTTCTTTGGTTGCAAAATTACACATTATTTCCCGAAAAAGAGTGTAATAACTCCTTTTTTTTCGGAAGCGAATCCTATTTGTTAATCTTCGACGTCATGGCCGACCGCACGCCGCTATAGTTCTTCAGATAGGCCTTGGCCGAGCCGAAGGAGAGGTGCATGTCAAGGCGCACGGGGATATGGTTCTGGTCGTCGGTAATAAAGAAGCGTATCAACTCCTTGCTCTTGCCGTTCTCTTTCTGGAAGAATGAGAACACCAGGCAGTTGAACTTCTCCTTGGTATCCTCCACCTTGAACGTCTCGCGGCCGCGGAACTGCAGCCAGGCGGTGTTCAGGTGACTGGCATCGCTGATGGGCAACGTGATATTGTCGCCCTCCTTCATTGTGGAGGCGTCGAAGTTGCGCGCGCGCAGGAAGATACTCATCATGTCGTAGATACACTGCTTGTAGGTAGCCTCACGCCACAGCGACTCGCCGCTCGAGGTGATGGCGTGCATCTTCAGGTGGCAGTTGCCGTTAGGATAGCTGTACCACATCTCGTCAACGTAGTAGCGCTTGCCCTCGCGGGCGCCCTTGCGGAAGTAGAGCGGCGAAAGGTCGGGATTGCAGTACGACAGCAGCGTGTCACGCATGGTAAAGAACTTGTCGAGACGCTTGTTGCCGCCGGTAACGAGGCTCGACCTCCAGGCTTTCTTACCCTCAAAGTAAGTCAGGTCGGTATTCATATAAGCCTGTCCTACCTTGAACCACACGAACTTCCAGTTGAAGTAGAGGTTGTAAGTCAGCCTCTCACCGCTGCTGAAAGCGGTGTTTTGTATGCCACACTGGCTCTGCGCCACGGCGGGGCTAAATGACAAATGACAAATGATAAATGATAAAACTATCACCATCAGGTATTGTCTCTTCATATTACTCATATTCTGCTTCATAGACATTTCTTTAGAAAGAAGGTTTAATGTTAAACCAACATCGCCGCCTGTAAATTTTTCAATTTTCTAACTTTTCAATTTTCCCCCAGGCCGCTACATCCTTACGCCGGTAGTCTTCTGTATATACTCTTTGCCCAATTCCTTGGCGCGGTCGAGATTGCGGTTGCGTAACTTCTTCTCCTTGTCGGGCTTCTGCTTGGTAATAGCCAGAGGCTTCTGTTCGTAACGCGGACGAGCAGTAAGATTCCAGTTGCGCGTAATGTCAAACTTCGCCTTGCACTCCGTCTCCAGCTCGTAATAATAAACCGCTTCCGGCTGGCGGTCGGCCTTATAGTCGCCGGTGTCCCACACATCATTGCCGTTGGTATCGACAAAGGCCCGCATATAATATTTGCCCGGGGTCAGGAAGTCAAACGCTACCCTACCCGCCTCGACGGCCCGCTGCTGTCTGACAACGGCATCCGAACTGCTGAGCAGCTGCACCACAAGCCCCGTGTCCTGCACACCACTGAGATTGACCGTTAGCGAAGCATACTCGTCTTCGCTCTTCACCTTCAGCCCCTGCTTCACCTTGTTGATAGTCAGTCCATAGATATCCTCAATAGCCGCAGAGTCGATTTCCAGACTATACTCGGCGCCTAAATTCCAGTCGGAACTAATCTCATACTGGCGGATACTTCCCTTCACAGGCTTAAAACTGAACTTTGCCTCATACCATGTGCTGTCAATTTGTGTATACAGGTGTATAGCAGCAGTATCAAGACGCTGCAACGGAGTGGGCGACTCAATAACAATGCGACTATAGGGATCGAGCGACCCCGACGGGGTAATCTTCAGCTTCAGCATTTCCGGCGGGCGTATGGAGTCGTAGGGCTCGCCTTTCTTCTTTTTCTTCTCCTGCTGTTTCTGCCATTCCTCCAGTTCCTTCTCCTTTGCCTTCAGACGCTTGGCATAGGCCACCTTGGGCAGCATGTCCAGTGTGTCGGTCTTGCTGACGAGCACGCCCGCGGTGTCGGTCATCATATATTGGAGCGTCAGGCTCAGCGTGTCCTGATTGACAAGCATCGTGTCGCGCACCCAATATATAATGGTATCATTCTTCTGGCTTGGCTCAGCTATCAGGGCACTGTCGGCATTGAAGTTCAGCCCCGTGATGACGGGCAGTTCTGGACTGCCATAGGTAAAATAGAATTCCAGTTTATTGGGCTGTGCACGCTCGGTCTTCAGCAGATGGCGGTCATCCTGCACGGCGGTGAAAGCCATCAGCGCGATATCGTCAGGCAGGAAGTGGGTGTAGGGCACACGCAGGATGTTGGCGATATGCAGCGAGTCACGCCAGATAGTGTCCTGCCGAGTGTCAGGCTTCCAGGAGGGCTTATAGGTATTGTGGCTGAAGGCGAGCATTTCGCTCTTCTGGTTGTACACGTAGTCGCCATCGGCATCCTTAAGGGCATATACGCGGTATTCACCGGCAGCCACGCCCTTGAGGGTGAAATGTCCGCGGCTGTCGGTGCGCGAGATACGAATCATGGGTTCCTTCTGGAAGACGGTATCCGAGAGATTGCTATAAAGACCCACCATGATATCCTTTACTGGCTCTAAGTTCTCGGCACTAAGCACGTAGCCGCTTACCTGCAAGGTGTCTATCTCGCTGCCGGTAGAAAACGTAAAGGCGTAATTACCCATAGGGTTACCCTCGGTGAAGTCGCTGATAGCGTCGCCGAAGTCAATGGTGTAGGTGGTATTGGCCTTGAGCGAGTCGTTCAGTGTCACCCTCACGCTCTTACCCATCTCCTTGATGTCGGGCATCTCCAATTGCGGTGGCGAGATGATGACTTTCGTCTGTGCGTCTGCCAGCTTGATATACTCATCAAAGTTGATGGTTACACGCTTCGTGGTAACATTAGTAGCACGGTCAACGGGCGTAGAACCAATAACTCTCGGCGGCGTGTCGTCAAACCATCCGCCGTCGGGGCTACCCATACGGGCGCAGGAAATGAGAAATGAGAAATGGGAAATGAGAAATGCTGCAAACAGCAATTTCCCTATCCTCGTGGCTCGCTTTCCTGAAATCCTGGGTAACTTATATGCCAATTTCTGTTCTTTCATTTTCTCATTATTCATTCCTCATTTCTCATTTAGCATCAGAAGTTGTTCTATCTGTTCGCGGCTGTTGCTCAGCCGCGGCACCTTGTGCTGGCCGCCCAGCTTGCCGTGCATCTTCAGCCAGTCGTTGAACAGCCCCTGGCGGGCAGCAACAATCTCTAATGGCTGCAGGGTGATATTCTTATAGCGCTTGGCTTCGTAATCGCTGTTGAGCGTCTGCAGGTGCTTGTCGAGGATGGCGGCAAACTGCTGCAGGTCCTTGGGAGTCACGCTGAACTCTATGAGCCATTGGTGGCGGCAACGGGCGTGGTCGTCCATAAACACCGGCGCGGCGGTATACTCCAGCACCTGGGCCCCCGTCTGCTGGCATGCATAGGCTAGGCCCTGCTCGGCATTGTCGACGATGAGCTCCTCGCCAAAGGCATTGATAAACGACTTTGTGCGGCCGGAGATAACAAACTTATAGGGATTGGTAGAGGTGAACCTCACGGTGTCGCCAATCATGTAGCGCCACAGGCCGCACGATGTGCTGATCAGCATGGCGTAGTTCTTACCCGTCTCCACGCCCCACAGGGGTACGATGGTGTCGGTGCCCATTTCCTGGAACTCATAGAACACGTCGTAGTCCAGCATCAGCAGCATTGACTTGTCCGTGGGGTCGCTCTGCAGTCCGAAAAATCCCTCGCTGGCGTTGTAAGTCTCCATATAGTGCATCCTGGGGCTGGTGATGAGCCGCTCATACTGCTGACGGTAGGGCGTAAAGGCCACGCCGCCATGAAAGAATACCTCCAGGTTGGGCCACACCTCTTCTAAATGTTTCTTGCCGCTGAGCTCCATGACGCGGTCGAGCACAGAGAGCATCCACGAGGGCACACCTGAGATGTTGGTCACGTCCTTGGTCATTGCTTCACGGGCTATGCGGTCGCGCTTGACTTCGAAGTCAGAGAGCAGTGCCGTCTGCTTCTTAGGCACTCTGAAAAGGTTCGCCAGAGGATTGATGTTCTCTATAAGTATGGCGCTGAGGTCGCCTACCAACGAGCCAGGCAAGTTGTAGTTGGGCGCATGGCTGCCGCCGAGTATCAGTGCGCGACCGTCGAAGAGCCGACTCTGCGGGGTGTTCCTCAGATAAAGGGCCACGCTGTCGAAGGCGCCGGCATAGTGGATATGCTGAAGGCCCTCACTGGTGACAGGTATAAACTTTGACTTGTCGTTAGTGGTGCCGCTCGACTTGGCGTACCATTTCGTTCGTCCCGGCCATAGAATATCTTTCTCGCCGTGGCGCATACGGTCGATATAGCCCTTCAGCTCCTCGTAGGTATTGACGGGCACGTGCTTTGTAAAGCGTTCATAGTCTGTGGCGTCGCTGAAAGCGTGAGCCAGTCCGTACTCAGTGTTCTTGGCTCTGTCCACAAGGTGAGCCAGCACCTCGCGCTGCAGTTGCTCACCCTCATTATTATGTCGCTGCAGCTCTTTCTGCCGGGGCTTGAAGACGCTGCGCGCTATCGATGTTAAGTTCATTGCTGACAATTTTGCTGCAAAATTAGCCTAAACTTTCTAAACGGCGGCATAATTTAAGGATTTTTCTAATAATAAGCCTAAAAATCAGCCGGCTGGCGGAAAGTCATGCGTTGGCCAGATGTTGGGTGAGTCAGTTCCAGCGTCTCGGCATGCAGGTAAAGACGGTCGGCGGGCTGACCGTAGAGCTCGTCGCCGCGGATGGGGCATCCCAGACCGTCGGGGTGGGCGCAGTGCATGCGCAGTTGGTGGGTGCGGCCGGTATGCGGGTATAAGCGCACACGTACCAACTGATTCTGATCATAGCCAATCACCTCATAGTCGGTAACGGCCACCTTGCCGTGCTCATAGTCCACCACCTGCCGCGGCCGGTTGATAGGGTCGCAGAGCAGGGGCAGCGAGATAGTGCCCTTGAGGCGGAGTGAGAAATGAGGGATGAGAAATGAGGAATGAGCGGTAGAAGCGGCTCTGATGTCGAGCAGTGCGACGTAGGTCTTGCTGATTGTGCGGTTACTGAACTGCTGTTGCAGGTGGCGGTAGGCGTCGCGCGTCTTCGCCGCCACCATCAATCCGCTGGTGCCCATATCAAGACGGTGAGCCAGCAGTGCGCCGGGGTAGCGCTGACTCAGGATAGTGGCCACACTGTAACTGCCTATACGACCTGGCACGCTAAGCAGCCCCGAAGGCTTGTTGAGTACTATCAGCACGTCGTCCTCATAGACTATCTGAATATCAAGCTTTGGTGCTCCCAGTAGCTCTTCGGGGTTGGGGTCGACGTCGAGCCCTTGCAGCATCCATGTCAACACTGGTTTGCACTTGCCGCGACAGGCGGGATAGAACTGTCCGTGGTGGCGGATATCGGTCTTCGGCGCCGGTCCCCACCAGAATTCCGCCATGCATAGCGGGCGCAGCCCCAGGCTGTAGGCATACTGCAGCAGTTTCGGTGCACAGCAGTCGCCGGTGCCGCCGGGGGGCAAGGGGTACTTGCGGCGGATGCGCTCTGAGCAGTGGTAGTCTTGCCACACCTGCACCAGTGGGCGCCGCTCGCCGCGGCCGTTCCACAGCCGGTATTGGTCGAAGAGCCACAGCTGTAGCTCCTGCGAGCGCCGCCGCCGTTCCTCTTTCTGGTCGTCGCCACGCATGGCTGATATGCGACGTTCCTCCTGCTTGAAGTGCCCGTCGGGCTGCTGCGCATCGTAGACGGGCGGCACGAAGTATGGCCAGTCGTTACGACCTTCCAGCAGTCCGGAGTAGGCGGCCAGGAAACCAATAGGTGCTTCTGCTATAGTCGCTTGTTGGTCTGTCTCTACGACGAGCACGCCAAACATCTTGCCTTCGGTGAGCGTCATGCGCCCCAGTTCCTGCTGCAACTCGCGAGCCGCCAGCAGTGCCAGCGGGTGAGGGTCGTAGCAGAAGGGGTAAGTGAAGCGCTCTGGCCGAGGTAAATCGGTGTACAGCGGGTGAATCATGGCGACAAAGATACTGAAAAAGAAAGACTTTCGCAAATAACTTGTCGCTGTTGCGATAACTGATAACAACTTTTAACTCAACGGAGACTTTACTCAAAGCTAAAGCGCAGGCCGAGGGTGAGGCTGAAGGTGAGTCGGCGGTCGTCGTAGATGTAGTGGTGGCTACTGCCGTTGTCGAAATAGTAAGTCAGGCCCGGTTCAGCGAACAGGCTGAGGTGGCTGTAGAGCCGGCAGTCGATGCCTACGGCGGCGCCTGCGGACAACTGCCAGGGAGCAGCCTGCAGTTCTTTCTCCACGGTGAGGCCGCCAACGCCGTAGAGGCTCAGGCGGCGACTGCTCCAAAGCATATAGCTGACGGCGAGGGGCAGGCCTATGAAGTGCTGATGCTCAGTAGTAGCGACAGACTTCACATTGCTCGGCTCATGAACTGTAGCGCCAGCCGTCTGTCCGAGACCAACGGGCGTGATGTCGGCCGTCAGGCGGGTATAGGTCAGTCCGGCCTCCAGGCTCCAGCGGCTGTCGAGTCTATAGCGCAGCGACAGTCCCAGACGCAGGGGCGCGTGGTAGTTGACTTGCTGCAGGTCTCCGTCGTCGGTGCTGCGGGTGAAGACCCGTCGGCTGGTGGCGGTGGCGGTAGTGTCTACGGCAGAGGTCGCTTCTTCCGACGGCTCTTCACCACCGGAGGGCGTTCCCGGAATCTGCGGATCAGACTTATTTCCAGGCTGCAACGGAGGGTCTGACTGTGTGTAATCGGCAGACGATTGCGGTTCTCGCCCGTTGACCGCCAGCAAGCGATTGTTGCTGCCACCAATCATGTTAGAGTAATAGACCTTGGCAGTCAGGCGTTGGGTGATGGGTGATGGGTGATGGGTGATGGATGATGGGTGATGGGCGTTGGGTGACGGGTGACGGGTGATGGATGATGGGTGAGGGGTGTTGGGTGAGGGGTGACGGGTGGTAATAGTGTCTTCGTCAGAAGCATTGGTAGTGGAAGTCTCGGCCACTGTGTCGGAGGCTGCTACGCCAGCGTCAGCTACTGGTACTATAGCTTTTGGTAGTCGCATGGCCAAGGCGCGGCTGGCCGTTGCCGAGTGCACGGCCGGGACAGACGGAATGGCCGGAACAGACGGAATGGCAGAGCCGGCGGGCTGTGAATGGCGCTGGCCTTCTTTCAAGCCTGCTAACCGGGCGCCATCGCCGGCAGGCGACGGTTCACTGCCGGGCAATATCCAGTAGCCCACACCGGCCACCAGCAGGATGACAGCTGCTGCGGCCACCCGTCGTAGCCATATCGGCACCAGACGGCCGTGAGCGCTGGCGGTGGGCAGGGCCTCGTCCAGTTTGTCCCACGCCACGTCGGGGGCCGCCTGTTCATAGTCGGCCAGCTTGCGCTGTAACTGTTGTCTCCATTGTTCGGTCATGTTTTGGTGATGTGTGATGGATGATGGGTGATGGATGATGGGTGATGGGTGATTAGGTAGGGTGCGCCGACAGATACTGTCTGATCATCTTTGCCAGCAGGCGCTTGGCACGGTGCAGCTGCGAGGCCGACGTGCTCTCGCTGATGCCCAGCAGACGGCTGATCTCCTGATGGCTGTGCTGCTCAAAGACATAGAGGTTCAGCACCGTGCGGTAGCCCGTGGGCAGCCGGCTTATCATCTGGTGGAGCACGTCGGGCGGCAGGTCGTCCACCGGCGGTTCGTCGCCGTCTGCCGACATGCCGCCTGCCGACAGTTGTCCCGCGCCGTCGTCGGTGCCTATTAGGTCGGCGGGCGGCAGGTCGGCATAGTCGTGACGGCTGCGCAGGAACCTCAGCGCCTCGTTCACCACGATACGCGCGGCCCAGGCCTGCAGGCTGCCCTTGCCGCGATAGGTGAAGTCGGCTATGTGGCTGAAGATGCTTATCATGGCCTCCTGCATCACGTCGCGCTGGTCTTCGCCGTTGGTGACGTATCGCGCGCAGACAGCCGCCAGACGGCCTGCATAACGGGCATAGAACTCGCGGGCAGCCTCTCGGTTGCCGTTCTGTAGCTGGTTGACTAAGCGTTGTTCGTTATTGCCGCCAAAGATCACTGGGTTGAGTATTTATGAGGGAGTGCCAAACCGTAGCACGTCTTGGTTGTTGTCTTTTGAAAAACAACATCTCGTCGCACGCATATTGCCATACCCTCTCTGAGGCTTTAGTGCCCTGTAAACTGTCCGATGAAGAAGACGGCGCCCGTCTTTCGCTCGCTGATGACATAGAGGAAGGGGCGTGTGGCGTGGAATGTCGCGACTACGGGCGGCTCTGGCCCTATCGCCGTCGCCATTCCCTCTACTACGGTGACGGCGGCAGCCTCGCTGCCCTCTTCATCGACCTTAATCTTAGCCACCTGTTTCATCTTGCCGATGTAGGTAGGGAGTGTGCAGAAGTTAGGAAACTCTGCCTCCGTGGTAAATGCTTTCGGCATGCCCAAGGCCTTCATCACCGGCACGAGGTCTACGTTGGTATCGGTCTCAAAGCGTGGCAGCAGCAGGTCTACCTCGCGCGGCGACAGCTGCCGGCACAGCTTGCCGAACTCCTCTGCCGTGGGCACCGGCGGCACGGCGTTGCGAGCCTGTCCCTGTTGTACCTTGGGCAGCAGGATGGTCATCGCGTATCCCCCTTGAGAGGTCTGTTCGCCGTCAGAGACTGCGGCGCCGTAGGGCAGCTGCACGGCCTGGTAGTTGTCATCTTCAGCATAGATGAGCTTACTCGTTTGGTGCATCATGGGCAGGGTGACGAGTTCATCAGTGTCGCCGGCATTTTCAAACACACGGTCGACGGTTAGCTGCTTGTCAAACTGATGCGTCCACTGGCCCTTGAAGTAGATGGCGTTGAGCAGATAGCTCACGGCGTCGGGGTTGAACTCCTGCTCAGTGAGCACCTCCTTGATCATCTGCCGGGTGTGGTCGGCAGCCCACTGGTTGATGACGTCGCGTGTCTGGCCGTCGCTGAAGTTGCGCGCCTCGGGTTCGGCTCCATAGAACGCCTTGGCATTGGCGGTGAACGCCTGATACAGCTCATAGCGGTTGTTCAGATAGATGTTGTTGGCAATGGTCACCGTGGTCTGAGGGTCTACGGTGGGTGCCAGCGTGGCCATCTTATAACAGAAGTCGTTGATGGCTACAGCTCCGGCCACGGGGTCGGCCAGCGTGCTGCTGGCTGGCGCATCGCCAGGCAGCGTGCTGTTGATAACCGCCGTGAATCCCAGCACATCGTTGATTTGCTGCTGCGTCTCGCCCGCAGCGCCATTGTTGAGCATGCCTAAGGCGAAGGTGATGCTCAGCGGCGACAGTACCTGACTGTGGTCAGGGTGCTGCACCCGACGCATCAGGTTGAACGTAAATCCATTGCTGGCGCTCACCATCTGCTCTTCGCTGCGAGTAAGCGCCGTCGTGGTGGGCGGCACCGACACAATGGGATCCACAGGACAGATGACTGGCTGCGACGCATCATCGCCACTACTACAACTTGCTGCTGACAGTGCCACCGTGGTCAGGGCGATGGCGGCCCATGATGTTAGCTGTTTCATATCTGTGTGCAAATTTAATGGTTTTCTGCCACTATAAATCCCTCACAGACGGAAATCTTGCACGGCGAAACGTTAAAAGATGTTGAAACAACCTTACTCATGCCGCTGTCAGCCTGACTGCGAACAGTACCTACCCATGGGCCGACAGACGGCGGGCCAGGGTTACAAACATCAAAGAAATAATCAATTGATGGCGTTATTTGTTTCGCAAAAGAAGAAAAATAAAGAAAAAAGCAGTACCTTTGCAGCGTATTCTGGCCACGCGGACGTCCTCGCCCGCCACACATGAGGGCGTAGCCAGACTGACAGTGGTAATAACCATCAACAATAAAGTACATCCAAAACTTAAAGTCATGACAAAACAACTATTTAAGAAAGCAATGGTGAGTGCAGCATTGGCGCTCATAGCATCGTCAGCAGTTTATGCACAGTCAAAGGTCTATCAGACCAGGGAAATCTCGCCTGCCTCGTTAGTTAAGATATATAAGGCATTAGGCGTTGCAGCCAAGGGGCGTGTAGCCGTAAAGATGAGCACCGGTGAGGGTAGCAATCCCAACTACCTGAAGCCCGAGCTCGTCAAGGACCTGATATTTGAGGTGGATGGCACCGTTGTAGAGTGTAACACCGCCTACGGCAATGCCCCTAAGGACAAGCAGGACGAGCGCACCACGTCGGAAAACCACTGGCGGGTGATTGAGCGCCATGGTTTCAAGAAATACTTCCCGGTAGACATCATGGACGAATATGACGAGATACGGATTCCTGTGAAGGACCAGTCGCACATCAAATACGACATTGTAGGCGGGCACCTGGCCAACTATGACTTCATGATAGCCCTCAACCACTTCAAGGGCCACCCCATGGGCGGCTACGGCGGGGCTATCAAGAATCTTTCCATCGGATGTGCCAGCCAGAACGGCAAAGCCTATATCCACTCTGCAGGCAAGATGGAGAAGCTTGACATAGCCAGACTCTGGACGCCCGAGTTCATAGGCGACCAAGACGGATTCCTCGAAAGCATGGCTGCCGCCGCCCAAGCTGTTGTCAACTACTTCAAGAAGCAAGAAGGCATCATCTACATCAGCGTGATGAACAATATGTCGATAGACTGCGACTGCGTAGACCACCCCGCCCCTGTCAAGCTCGAAGACTACGGCATCCTGGCATCAACCGACCCCGTGGCGCTCGACCAGGCGTGCATCGACATTATCAACCAGCAGAAGGTGACGGCCAAGAACGACCCTACCGACCTGCTCAAGCGCATAGACAAGCAGCACGGCCTGCACACCATTGAGCATGCACAGAAGATAGGCCTTGGAAGTCGTCAGTATGAGCTCATCAGCATCGACAAGTAAAAGATACAGGATAGAGTTCGGGCAGGAACCAAGTGCGTATTCACTGTTTGTCCGATATAGGCTTTGTCGTCCGATGCTTTTTTGCGTGTTTGTAAAGTTGATATTTGGTAGTATAGAGAAAATCATCGTAACTTTGCGCCATAAATCAAAAAATAATATTATCTTTGCAAGCAATATGGCGATTATGAGGTTTAAAACATGCTATCCTCAATAGCCACGACAGTCTGGCATAGGGCTGTAAATACCTTAAATAAAGAGTCGTGAGGCAATGCAGAAGATTTTGACTATTACAACAATAATCTTGTCAGTGGCGCTGTTGTCATGCACACCGGCAGAGAAGAAATATAAGATAGGTGTATCGCAGTGCTCAGCCGACGTGTGGCGTGAAAAGCAGAACGCCGAACTGCGAATGGGTGCGTATTTCCACGATAATGTGGAACTGCGCTTCGCTGCCGCCTATGACGACGACGCGCGCCAGGTGCAGCAGATTGACAGTCTGGTGAGCACGGGTATCGACCTGCTGATTGTGGCGCCCAACCAGGTGGCCACTATCTCGCCGGCCATCGACCGTGCCTACGACCAAGGCATACCCGTCATCGTGTTTGAGCGCAAGACCAACAGCCAAAAATATACCGCCTTTATCAGTGCCGACAATTATGAGATGGGGCGCACCATGGGGCAGTATATCGCCACTCAACTCTCGGGCCGAGGGCGCGTGATGGAGGTCATGGGACTAAAAGGCTCGTCGCCGGCCATTGAGCGCCACAACGGCTTTATGGAAGCGCTGAAAGCCTACCCGCAGATAGAGGTGGTGGCCACCCTGCAGGGCGACTGGACTGAGGAGAGCGCCGTGAGCGCCGTCACGCAGTGGCTCGCCACCTCCGCCGGCCGTCAGCAAGCCGCCAAGGGCATCGACTTCGTCTACGGACAGAACGACCGCATGGCCATGGGGGCCAGGAAGGCGCTGGGAGGTGGTGGGGTGTCTCCCCGCTTCTGCGGCATCGACGGTCTAACGGGCGAAGGCGGCGGCATCCAGTTGGTGTGCGACAGCATACTCGATGCGTCGTATATTTACCCCACCCACGGCGATCAGCTGCTGCAACTGGCGGTAGACATTCTCGACGGCAAACCCTATGCGAAGGAGACGGCTATGATGTCGGCACTGGTCACCCGCGACAATGCCCGCGTGCTGCTGATGCAGAACGAGGACATCATCCGCCGCTCACACTATCTTGACCAACTGCACACCAAGGTCAATGAATATATAGGCGAGATCGCCACGCAGCGCATGGTCATCTTCCTCGGTGCCGGCGTCATCGTGCTGCTGCTGGCCGTCATGGTGCTTTATTACCTCTATCATCGCGGCAAGATCACCCTGCGCCGCGAGCGTGTGGTAAATAACTTGTGGAACTTGGAGGAGGAGAAAGAGACCGTCAGCCAGCAGGTCTACCCCTCCCAACAACCCACCCCCTCCCCCTCCCAAAGGGAGAGGGAATTAGATACTCCTACCCGAGAAGATTTGCAGCAGGATAACCAAAACGGCGATTCAGCTCCGCAGCAGGGTAACCAATACAACGAATCAACTTCGCAGCAGAGTAATCAAGCTCCCCTCCCCTCGGGAGGGGTTGGGGGTGGGTTGCAGGTCGGGGGCGGCCTCTTCATCACCCGCTTCAAGGAGGTCGTTGAGAGCCAGCTGTCCAACAGCGACCTGAGCGTTGAAGACCTGGCCTCAGCCATGAACCTGAGCCGCGTGCAGCTTTACCGCAAGGTGAAAAGTATTACCGGCTCGTCACCCGTAGAGCTATTGAGGACGGCCCGCCTGAACCGCGCCTATCAGATGCTCATGACCACCGACAAGTCGGTATCCGAGGTGGCCTATGCAGTAGGCTTCTCGGCACCATCGTATTTCACCAAGTGCTATAAAGACGAGTTCGGCATGCTGCCCGGCGAGACGCGTGAAGGGTAGTTCCCCCATCACCCACCACCTATCACCCATCACCCATCACCCACCAAAAATCGTTCATTCCATCGCAAAAATGTTACATCGCAACAATTTTGGGGTGGGATGAACGATTTGTTTAGGCCTTTACGGGGCTTAGTTCGTACTTTTGCGGCAAAATTCTTAAGTACTAACTAAAACCGAAAAACAAATGAAACAATCAAAACGATTTCTCTTGAGCCTCCTGGCTCTCGTCGTGGGTACCATGATGTACGCGCAGACGGAAGTCACCGGCACCGTGGTCGACGACCTCGGCGAGGGCGTCATCGGCGCCACCGTCATGGAGAAGGGCACCACCAACGGCACGGTGACCGACTTCGACGGCAACTTCAAACTCAAGGTGAAGCAGGGCGCCACCCTTGTCTTCTCCTACATTGGCTACGACAAGCAGGAGCAGCCCGCCAAGGCCGGCATGAAAGTGGTAATGAAAGACAATGCCAAGGAGCTGGCCGAGGTGGTGGTCACCGGCTATCAGGTGCAGCGTAAGGCCGACCTGACAGGTGCCGTTGCCGTGATGGACATGAAAGGCGCCAAGAGCGAAGGTGACCCTAACATGCTCAACTCCATGCAGGGCAAGTTGCCCGGCGTCAACATCGTTACCGACGCTGCCCCCGGTGGCGGCGGCGCTTCTATCCGCGTGCGCGGTATGAGCACGGTGAACCCCAACGTGCAACCCCTCTATATCGTCGACGGCGTGGCTACCACCGAGAATCTCAACTCGCTCAACGCTGCCGACATCGAGTCGATACAGGTGCTGAAGGATGCCTCGTCGGCCTCTATCTATGGTTCACGCGCCGCCAACGGTGTGATTATTATCACCACCAAGAAGGGCAAGGGCGACCGCGTCACGGTGAATGTCAACTACACCGCCACCCTCAACACCATTGCCAAGCAGTACGACGTGCTCGACGCACAGCAGTGGGGCGAGGCCTACTGGCAGGCCAACAAGAACGCCGGTCTGGTGCCTTCGCACCCCTTCTACGGCAACGGCGAGACACCCCAGCTGAAGGAGTATCTCGACGCCGACGGCAAGGTGCGCTCGGCTAATACCGACTGGCAGGACGAGGTGTTCTCCTCGGCATGGACCAACAACCTCTCGGCCAGTGTGAGCAACAGCAGCGAGAAGGGTTCATACATGCTCTCGGGCAACTATATCAACCAGAACGGCCTGATGAACAACACCTTCTACCGCCGCTATACCGCCCGCGTAAACACCACTTATAATATCAGCAAAATTTTCAGCGTCGGCGAGAACCTGATGATAGCCAAATGGAACAACCGTGGTTACGGCACAGGCGATGACCGCGGCATTCCCTATACGGCCATGCGCCAGAATCCCGCCATCCCCGTTTACGATGCTGACGGCAACTTCACCAACCCCATGGCCCTGAGTGGCAGCGATATTGCCAACCCCGTTCACGAACTCTATAACGGCCGCGACAACAGCAACGAGAACTGGCGCATCTTCGGCAACGCCTATATCGACATCAAGCCCATTGACGGCCTGACGCTGAAAAGCAACCTCGGCATCGAGCATATCCAGTATCTGAACAAGAGCCTTGGCCGCCGTATTCAGCCTACCGACATGAACAGCGTGAGCCGTGGCTACGGCCAGGGTGACACCTACACCTGGACCAATACGGCCAACTATATGAAGACCTTCGCCGGTGTGCACCACCTTACGGCGCTGATAGGCTCGGAGTTTATCAAGTACAACTTCGAAGATCTCAGCGGCACCAACCGCGATTATGCCTTCGAGGATGCCGACTACATGCAGATTGGTGCCGGCGGCGGCGAGCAGACCGTTGGCGGCGGACGTGCCGAGTGGGCACTGTTCTCGCTCTTCGGCAAGCTCGACTACAACTATGCCGACCGCTACCTCTTCTCTGCCACCCTGCGCCGCGATGCTACCTCGCGCCTGCATAAGGACAACAACTCGGGCGTATTCCCTGCCTTCTCGGCCGCCTGGCGTGCCTCTGAGGAGAAGTTCTTTCCCAAGAACAATGTGGTCAGCGACCTGAAGGTGCGCTTGGCATGGGGTCAGAACGGTAATTCCGCCATCGACGACAACTATGCCTACTACACCCGCTACGCCTACGACCTGCGCCACGGCTCCTACGACCTCAATGGCACCAACAACAGCGTGGTTCCCGGTATCGTTGCAGCCTCCAGCGGCAACCGCGACCTGAAATGGGAAACCACCACGCAGACCAATATCGGTATCGACGCCAGCCTCTTCCAGGGGCATCTGTCGCTGTCGTTCGACTATTTCTGGAAGAACACCAAGGACATGCTCACCATTCCGCCGACACTCTCTGTCGAGGGTGAGGGTGCCGCTATGTGGATGAACACCGGCGAAATGAAGAACAACGGTTGGGAAATCACCATGACCTACCGCTCGCCGCAGTATGGCGACTTCTCATGGAACGGCACACTCAACATGTCGCAGTATAAGAACGAGCTGGTGAAGTTCAACGACGTGGTGACCTCGCAGGGCGGCGACTACCGCCTGATGGTAGGCCAGCCCATGGGCGTGTACTACGGCTACGTCTGCGACGGCATCTTCCAGACTGAAGACCAAGTGTCTAACCACGCCATCCAGGAGGGCAAGGGCGTTGGCCGTCTCATCTTCCGTGACATCGACGGCAATGGTACCGTCAACGAAGCCGACCGCTGCATCATCGGCGACCCCAATCCCGACTTCACCCTGGGTCTGAACCTCGACTTCAACTACAAGGACTTCACCCTGTCGGCATTCTTCTCCGGCGAGTTTGGCTTCGACATCTATAACACCACGCGCCGCCAGCTGGAGTTCATGAGCTACGGTGGCGGTTCAAGCACCAACCACGGTGTAGACATCCTCGACGCCTGGAGCCCCACCAACACCGGTTCCGATATCCCCGCGCTGACGATGGTAGCCCCGACACTGGAGACGGGCATGTCAAACTACTTCGTCGAGGACGGCTCCTACCTGAAGCTGAAGTACCTCAAGCTGGGCTACCAGCTGCCTAAGAACATTGCCGAGAAGGTGTTTGCATCGAATATCAGCGTCTTCGCACAGGTGGAGAACATCTTCACTATCACCAAGTACAAGGGCCTCGACCCCGAGGTGATATTGGGTGGCTATGGCGCCCGTGTCGACAGCGGTCTCTATCCCCGCGCCCGCACCTTCACCCTGGGTCTGAACCTGACTTTTTAATTGAATATTGAACATTGAAAATTGAACATTATGATTACCAAGATAAACAAAATATTGCAGGCCGGTCTAGTATACTGCGCTATCAGCGCAGTCCCCTTCCTCACCTCGTGCACCAGCGAGCTGGAGCTGACGCCCCAGGGGCAGTTCACCGCCGAGCAACTCACCGACAAGTCAATCGACGGCCTCATGTCATCGGCCTATCAGGGCTTGGAGGCCCATTTCTTCGACAACAACAACGCCGCCTTCGCCGGCCCCATCACCAACTGGGTGTTCGACGTGCGCTCCGACGACGCCTATAAGGGCGGCGAGGGCGTGTCGATGGAGGCCAACATCCACCAGCTGGAGATCTCGAATATCGACGGCGACAACCCCACGTGCCTCAACAAGTGGGAGAACAACTACCTCGGCATTGCCCGTGTCCACAAGGCCATGCTGGCCATCAAGGATGCCAATATCGACGGCAAAGAGTCGCTGCTTGGCGAGCTGAAGACGCTGCGCGCATGGTTCTACTTCGACCTGAACCGCATTTTCAAGAGCATACCCTACTTCACCGAAGACGACGACCCGAAGACCGTCACCAACGGCAACCTGAGCCGCGACGAGATCTTCATCCGCATCAAGGGCGACCTGGAAGAGGCTTACGCCGCCATGCCCGAGACGCAGGACCAGCCCGGCCGCTTTACCAAGTATGTGGCTGCCGCCCTGCTGTGCAAGGTCAACGCCTTCACCAGCAGCTGGGCCGAGGTTGAGAAGTGGGCCGATGTGGTGATCAACAGCGGCAAGTACGAACTCTACGACAACTTCGCCGACATGTCGAAGCTGGAGTTCAACAACAAGAAGGAGAGCATCATGGCCATCCAGTTCTCTACGGCCAACGACAACATCCACATCAACTTCTGCAACCTGCTCAACACCACGCGCTCCGAGGGCAATGTATTCGGCTCCGGCGACGACTTCTTCCTGGCCTCGCAGAACCTGGTCAACGCCTTCCGCACCAACGACAACGGTCTGCCCTATCTCGACGACTCGTTCAACAGCGTGCGCGTCACCAGCGACTATGCCGGCACCGTTGACCCGCGCCTCGACTTCACCGTGGGCCGCATCGGCTTCCCCTTCCGCGGACATACCTATACCGAGGGCTGGTGCCGCGACTATGCCACCTATGGCGAGTACTCCGGCAAGAAGGGCCTTATCGACCCCTCCAGCCCCGACATGGTGCAGGGCTTCCCCTGGGGTGCCTCCGGTCTGAACTTCATGCTCATCCGCTATGCCGACATCCTGCTGCTCAAGGCTGAGGCCCTCGTTGAGCAGGCCAGCGGCAGCAATGCCGCCACCGACGACCGTTTGGTGAAGGCCCGCGAGCTGGTGAACATGATCCGCGCCAAGGCCGCACGCAGCGTTGACGGAAGCTATACGCCTGTAGACCTCGACCCCTCAAAGGCCGACTACTATGTAGAGCTCTACCCCACCGACCACGACGGCAACCTCTTCTGGACAAAGGAGCGCGCACGCGCCGCCGTGCGCATGGAACGCCGACTGGAGCTGGCCATGGAGGGCAACCGTTGGTTCGACCTCCTGCGCTGGGGCACGGCCGTAGAGACCATCAATAAATACATGCAGTCGGAGACCGCCCTGCGCCCCTACTATGCCGGCGCCAGCATCACCGAAGACGAGCTCTACCTGCCCATACCCACCTCGCAGATTGAAAACTCTAACGGCCTATATAAATAGTAAATAGTAAATCCGTAAATAGTAAATAGTAATTATGATTACCAAAATAAACAAGATATTCCAGGCTGGTTTAGTATACTGCGCTATCAGCGCAGTCCCCTTCCTCATTTCCTCTTGCAGCGACGTAGAGTTTGAGGCCGCTACCTATAGCGAGGGCGTCAGCAACCTGGTAGCCGACTATCAACAAGGCAGCCGCGCCGTCACCCTCAACTGGCAGAACCCCACCATGCAGGGCCAGACCGGTATTCAGATTATCAAAGACAATACCGACGTGACTAACCTCAACGAAGTGGTCAGCAGCTACTTTATCAAGAAAGCTCCCACCAATGTCGACGTGGCCTACACGGTGAAGGCCCGCTATGCCGACGGCCGCATCTCCGAGGGCCAGACCGTGCGCTTCAATATTGCCTACGAGTCGAAAAAGGGTGGCACGAAGCTGGCCATGCTCGTGCCTAACGACTACGCCGAGAGTGCCGACGAGAAAGACGCCGTGGCATGGTTCCAGAAGAACTACGTTGACGCCGGCAAGGGCACACTGCTGACCCCCGCCGCCATCGACGACCTCGACATTGAGCAGTACACCGCCTGCTGGGTGATGTGCGACCGCGTAGGCATCGACCGTGGCTGGGAGCAGCTGCCCGGCGGCCTCGCCACGGCTGCCACCATCGACGCCTTGAAAGCCTTCACTGCCGACGGCGGCAACCTGCTGCTCACCAACCACGCCACGCAGCTCACCGTAGCCGTAGGCCGTATCGGCAGCGATTATGCGCCGGGCATCTTCAACAGCGGCAAGGGCACCAATGAGAATGCCGACATCTGGGGTTCGCAGCCCGTCATCGGCAACGCCGAGGGTCAGATCTACGACCACAGCGGCCACGACATCTACTGGGGCATGGACTTCGTCAGCGGGCTCTACGAGCGCAGCATCTACACCTTCGTGGGCAAGGGCGTCAAGGACGACCACAACTGCATGTGGGACCTCAACGCCTACGGGCTGGCACCGTCGCCCAACGTGGTGAAGGCCTGGGAAGAGGCTACGAACTCCACCGTGCTCGGCACGTGGAACCATGTGGTTGACTACTGCTGCGCCGGCATCATCGACTTTGCGCCCACCAGCGCCTTCGCCGGCCGCATTCTCGCCGTGGGACTGGCTGCCTACGAGTGGAACATCAGCGCCGACAACTCCTGCCAAGACCAGCTGGAGAAGTTTACCAGCAACTGTCTGGCCTACGTAGGCACGCCGGCCACACAGAAGGTGGCTATGCTCGTTGCCAACGACTACGCCGAGAGTGCCGACGAGAAAGACGCCGTGGCATGGTTCCAGAAAAACTATGTTGACGCCGGCAAGGGCATCATTCTCACCCCCGCCACCATCGACGACCTCGACATCGAGCAGTACACCGCCTGCTGGGTGATGTGCGACCGCGTAGGCATCGACCGCGGCTGGGAGCAGCTGCCCGGCGGCCTGGCCACGGCTGCCACCATCGACGCCCTGAAGGCCTTCACTGCCGACGGTGGCAACCTGCTGCTCACCAACCATGCCACGCAGCTCACCGTCGCCGTGGGACGTATTGGCAGCGACTATGCGCCGGCCATCTTCAACAGCGCCAAGGGCACCGCCGAGAACGGCGACATCTGGGGGTCGCAGCCCGTCATCGGCAACGCCGAGGGTCAGATCTACGACCACAGCGGCCACGACATCTACTGGGGCATGGACTTCGTCAGCGGGCTCTACGAGCGCAGCATCTACACCTTCGTGGGCAAGGGCGTCAAGGACGACCACAACTGCATGTGGGACCTCAACGCCTATGGGCTCGCACCGTCGCCCAACGTGGTGAAGGCCTGGGAAGAGGCCACCAACTCCACCGTGCTCGGCACGTGGAACCACGTGGTAGACTACTGCTGCGCCGGCATCATCGACTTTGCGCCCACCAGCGCCTTCGCCGGTCGCATCCTGGCCGTGGGGCTGGCTGCCTACGAGTGGAACATCAGCGCCGCCAACTCCTGCCAGGACCAGCTGGAGAAGTTTACCGCTAACTGCATCAGCTATCTGAAATAATCTCCGTTATCAATAAATCCGCGAAATCCCTTCATGATTTCGCGGATTTATCGTATCTTTGCAATCGGAAAGACCAACAACTGTTTGACTATGAAGATAAGACAACTACTCCTTACTTTGACCGTGGGCTTCACCGTTTGTGAAGCCAATGCCCAGACTGCCGTCCATTTCGACATGTCGCTCACCGCCGACGGCAAGATTACTGAAACCGTTTCCGGACAGCAGTATAGTGTCATCTCACAATTGCCCGCTGTCACAGCCGCAGGCCCCGACGGCCAAGCCCTGCGCTTCGACGGGTACAGCAACTATGTAAAGGCTGCCGTCCCTACAGCCACCCTCAGTACCACGGCGCTCACCATGAGCGTGGTCTTAGCTGCCGAGACCTACCCCATGATGCAGGTCGACGTGGCCGAGCAGACGCCCACCTTCGCCACCATCTGCGGCAACGTCAACGAGACGACGAAGCAGGGCATTGCCCTCGAACTGTCGTCGCAGGGCGACCTGCGCCTACGCTACGGCTCGGCCTCGGGCTTCCTGATGACCGTCAGCGGCAATGAAAAGCTGCCCCGCGGCCAGTGGTGCCTGCTGACAGCCGTCATGGACAAGGCCGCCAACAGCGCCCGTCTCTACCTCAACGGCCATGAGATAGGCTCCGGCCGCATGAGCCGCCAGAGCATAGCCCACAGCTCCAGCGCCTTCACCATCGGCAAGGCCGAGGCCGACACGAAGTCGGGGCCGTTTCTCATCAACACTTTCTGCGGACTTATCGACGATATCCGCATCAGCAATGAGGTTGTAGACTTCACCCTCATCGATCTGATTGACTACAGCCAGTATCCTGCCGACTTCAACTATCCCTTGGAGCGCTATACAAATGTAGCCTCCTCAGGGGCCGAGGGGATATCTTCCCTCTGGCGCCCACAGTTCCACGCCATGCCCTCCGGCTCATGGACCAACGAGACCCACGGCATGCTCTACAGCGGCGGCCGCTACCACCTCTTCTTCCAGAAAAATGCCAACGGCCCCTACATGTCGCGACTGCACTGGGGGCACGTGTCAAGTGCCGACCTCTGTACCTGGCGCGAGGAGCCTATAGCCATCTATCCCGGCGAGAGCTACGACATCAAAGGCTGCTGGAGCGGCTGCGTCTACGAGCGCGAGGGTACACCTTATATATTATATACAGCCGTTGACAACGAGCGGGCGCGCATCGTCCAAGCCCATGCCACCGATGCCGACCTCAACCACTGGGTGAAAGACGGCATCGTCATCGACGGCCGCCCTGCCGGCCTGAGCGACGATTTCCGCGACCCCTTCTACTTTGAGGTGGGTGGTCAGCAGTATATCATCGTGGGCACCGCCAAGGGCGGCATCGGCGCCTGCACGCTCCATAAGCTCGTTGACGGCCAATGGACCAACGACGGCGCCATTTTCTTCCAAGGAGCGTCGAAGGCTCAGCACGGCACCTTCTGGGAGATGCCCAACGTCACCAACCTGGGTGATGGCCGCTGGCTCTTCACCTGCACACCCTTAGGCATGAACGCCGGCGTGCGCACGCTCTGCTGGGTGGGCACCATCGGCACCGACGGCAAGTTTACCCCCATCACCGACACGCAATATCTCGAGATGGGCGGCATCAGCCGCGACGGCTACGGTCTGCTCTCGCCAACCATACTTTCCTCTCACCTCTCACCTCTCACCTCTCACCTCCTAGTTGGCATCGTTCCCGACAAGCTGCCCACGGAGCGTAACTTTGAGATGGGCTGGGCCCACAACTACTCGCTGCCACGCGAGCTGACGGTCGACGCCCAGGGACAGCTAGTGCAGCGACCCTACAGCGGACTCTCTGCCCTGCGCTCGGCTACAAGCGTCGACCAGCAGCTGACGCTCCAAGGCACACAGTCGCTGGCTCCCGTCAGCGGCCGACAGATAGAGCTGCTGGGAGAGTTCACTGTAGCCTCGGGCACCTGTGGCTTCCGCTTCCTGCAGGCGGGGGCAAAGCAGGCCTCGCTCACCTACGATACCGACCGCGGCACACTCACCCTCGACATCACCACCCTGGGCCGTCAGGCTAACGACCGGGGCGTCTACGACGGTGTCTACACTGCCACCCTGCCCACAAAGGTCGCCGCCGGCGAGCAGCTGACGCTCCACCTGTGGGTAGACGGCTCAATAGCCGACATCTTTGTCAACGACCAGTGGGCTTTCTCGGTGCGTATTTTCCCCAACGATGGCGCCAACACGGGCGTAGAAGCCTTCGCCACCGCCCCCATGGCCGCCCACCTGCAGGCGTGGACGCTCGACGCCCAGCAGGCCGCTACGGGTATCAAGGCTATCACCCAACACCCATCACCCAACACCTATCACCCAACACCCACCACCTGTTACAACCTTCACGGGCAGCGTGTGTCGTCCTCCCACCGCGGACTGGTCATCAGTGACGGGAGGAAAAGATTGAAGATTGGAGATGAGGATTGAATACTGAATATTGAAGATTAAGTATGATTGCAGATACGCTCATAGTGCTTGGCTTAGCCACCGTCAGCCTCGGGACCATCCACGAGGCTGACGGCGTGCGCCAACAGCAGTTCTGGCTGCGCAACGACGGCCAGCAGGCCGTCCTTTTAGGTCAGGGCTACACCTCCTGCGGCTGCACCACCATCGTCTACGAGCGCGGGACAGAAGTGGCACCCGGCGACAGCACCGCTGTCATCCTGCGATTCAATCCCGCTGGCAAGGGTGGCGACTTCCACGAAACGGCCACACTCAAGTATGGCCCTATCACCCACCACCCATCACCCGCCTCCCATCACCTGACACTCTCCCTCACCGGCACATGCATTACCAGTGAAGAAACTCTGCTGCGCCAGTTTCCCGTAAGCCTTGGCGACAGCCTGCGTCTCTCTGCCAACCGCTTCGACCTGGGGCGCATGCGCCGCGGCGAGGTCAAGGAGCGCACCGTCGTCGTGCTCCATCGCGACGAAAACGACCGCCGCGAGACCATCACCATCGGCTATCAGGCCGACGCCACTGCTACCGGCATGCAGCACGTAGAGCGCATGGTCACCACCACCACCGTCAAAGGCCAGACAGTATCGTTTACTGTCATTTTCGACGTCGTCATTCTATAGTGTTATTTCAACCGTAACTACTTGTGCTTCAGTAAAGTACAGAACAGGTGCCCGCATCCGCAAGTAATTTGAGTTTTTATTTTGTTTTATATCCGTCATCCGTCAGTAATCCGCATAACAAATTACTATACAATGTGTTATGAACTGACGGATGGCTGACGGATGACGGATGGACTCGGGAAAAGTTGTTTTGTATATTTATTCATGGAAAACGGGACACGTTTTCCCCAAAACGCGCGTTGTTTTTTCAAAAACGGCCGTTGATTTTTTCAAAACGTGCGCCGTTTTAGCAGAAGGAATCGGGACTGCCTTAAAATGTCTGAATATTTTACTTATGGAGCGTTGTACTGCATGAATATCCTATTTTTGCGTATATTTATGCAAATTGGCTTTTAAGTGAAAATCATCCGTCAGCCAGTCAGCATCCGTCAGTCTACAAGCAATTGCAAATCAGCTTGTTATAGAAAAAGCTGACGGCTGACAGTTGAAAACTAAAACCAAAATTAGATTTCTCATTTTGATTAATAATAAAAAGGTTTAATCCAAAACCTTTGCGTATTTACAGATTATTTAGTATATTTGCAGTCGATTATTGGTACGCTAGTGTCTCACTTGCATTGGTACGCGGGTGAGACACCCGCGTACCAATGCAAATCGGCATGTATGTCTGCAGCATCTGCGGCTATGTCTACGACCCCGCCGAGCACGACGGCGTGGCCTTCGACGACCAGCCCGACGACTGGTACTGCCCCCGCTGCAAGCAAAGTAAGGCGAAATTCAACAAGGCTTAGGGAAAATTAAAAAATTAAAAAGATAGAGAATTAAAAATGCCGCCTCAGCAGTACTTACACTGAGAGGCGGCCTTTTTTTATGTTTTTAATTTTTCAATTTTCCCTCATGCGAAGGGGTTCTCCGTGGGGTAGTAGTCGCCCTTGGGGAAGTTGTAGTCAATCTCGTCGACGGCGATACCCATATACTTGAGCACCTCCCAGAGATACTTGCCGGCATGGTCGAACATGACGGCGCAGTGGTGGGGATAGTGCTTCTCAATGAGCACGTGGCGATAGAAGCGGCTCATGTTCTTGATACCGAAGATACCGATAGAGCCGAAGGAGCGTGTAGCCACGGGAATCACCTCGCCCTGAGCGATATAGGCGCGCAGTTTGGTGTCGGCGGTCGACTGCAGTCGGTAGATGGTAGCCTTGCCGGGCTTGATGTCGCCCTCGAGGGTGCCGTTGGTAACCTCTACGGGCAGGGCGCGTGCCATGATGCGCTGGAAGCACATGTTGCAGTTGCAGACTTTCGACGAGGCCGTGTTGCCGCAGTGGAAGCCCATGAAGATTTCCTTGTCGGTATAGGTGTCGCAGAGGAACTGCTTGCCCTTGATGCTCTCCTCGTACATGTCGTTGGGCACGGTGTTGTTGATGTCGAGCAGTGTGACGGCGTCCTGAGTAATGCAGGTGCCGATGAACTCTGAGAGTGTGCCGTAGATGTCTACCTCGCAGCTCACGGGGATACCGCGGCTGGTCAGGCGGCTGTTGACGTAGCAGGGCACGAAGCCGAACATCGTCTGGAAGGCGGGCCAGCACTTCGTGGTGAGTGCCACAAACTGGCGGCAGCCCTTGTGACCTTCAATCCAGTCGAGCAGCGTAAGCTCATACTGGGCGAGCTTGGGCAGCACCTGGGGAATCTTGTTGCCGTGACCCAACTCGGCGGCCATATCCTTCACCACGTCGTCGATACGGGGGTCGCCGGCGTGCTTCTGGAACGACTCCAAGAGGTCGAGCTCGGAGTTCTCTTCAATCTCGACGTCGAGGTCGTAGAGGGCGCGGATGGGGGCGTTGCAGGCCAGGAAGTTATTGGGACGGGGACCGAAGCTGATAATCTTGAGGTTCTGCAGGCCTACGATAGCGCGGGCGATGGGCAGGAACTCATGGATAAGCTCGGCACAGTGAGCGGCGTCGCCCACGGGCTCCTCGGGAATGTAAGCGCGCGTCTTGCGCAGCGAGAGAGCGTGGCTGGCGTTGAGCATGCCGCAGTAGGCATCGCCACGGCCGTCGATGAGGTCGTTCTGGGTCTCCTCGGCAGCAGCGCAGAACATGGCGGGGCCGTCGAAATACTTAGCCAGCATGGTCTCTGAAATCTCGGGGCCGAAGTTGCCAAGGTAGACGCAGAGGGCGTTACAGCCAGCCTTCTTGATGTCTTCAAGAGCCTGACACATGTGAATTTCGCTCTCGACGATGCAGATGGGGCACTCGTAGATACCCTCCTTGCCAAACTTCTTTTCATACTCGGCAACGACGGCCTTGCGGCGGTTGACGGCTAATGACTCGGGGAAACAGTCGCGGCTGACGGCCACGATACCAATTTTAATTACAGGTACGTTGTTCATGATTTATAGGTATTAAAATTTATCGGTTAGTTGCTAACGGCTGCAAAGATACACATTATTTGTGATTAAAAGGCTATTTTAAAGTAAAAAAGAAGTTTAAAATTTGCTATAATAGACAAATTACACTAACTTTGCAGACAAATAGAAAAGAGGTGAGAGGTAAGGAATCATACTAAATGGAGAAGAAGCTATTAGCCATCGTGTACCTATTTATTATTATATGCCTGATGACGGCATGTCATAATGGGGGACCGGCATATCAGATAGGTTTCTCGCAGTGCTCGCAGGGACCTTGGCGCGAGAAGGTGAACCAGGAGATGCTGGCCGCCCAGCATTTGTATGAGCACGATGTGACGGTGAGCATTGCCCAGAGCTACGACGACGGCGAGTTGCAGGCACGCCAGATTGACAGTCTCACGGCGAGTGGCATCGACCTGCTGGTGGTGGCGCCCAACGAAGATTCGGAGGCGCTCAACGCTGCCATAGGCCGCACGCTGGGGGAGGGTGTGCCCGTGGTGTTCTTCGACCGCAAGACGAGCGTTGAAGGTTACACGGCATTCATCGGCGGAAACAACGTGGAGGCGGGTCGCGTGGTGGGCACTGCTGTTGCCGCGATAGTAAAGAGCGGCGGTGGAGACAGGGTCCTGGAAATTACAGGAGCTATGAGCTCTTCGCCGGCACGCGAGCGCCATCAAGGCTTTGCTGAGGTGATGGGGCAGTGTGATGGCGTGGGGTATGAAAGCTGTGACGCGGGGTGGACGAGCGACGAGGCCTGCCGAATAGTGAAATCGAAGATGGCTGGCGGCTGGATGCCCGACATCGTGTTCTGCCATAACGACGGCATGGCCACGGGCGTTTACAAGGCGCTGGTGGAGACAGGCCACGAGGGCGACATGATGGTTTACGGCATCGACGGCATGGCGGGCGAGGGGCTGGAGTATGTGCGCCTGGGCCATCAGGTGGGCACATACGTCTATCCCACCCACGGCGAGAAGATTATACGGCTGGCCCTCGACATACTTACGGGCAAGAGCTATGAGCGCGAGAACAGCCTGCAGGGCATGATGGTGACGCCCGAGAATGTAGAGATTGTGACGCTGAACGCCAACGAGCTGATGGCGCAGAATGACAACTTAGTGACCATCCAGAACAAGCTGCAGGCCTATCTGGGCCTTTACGACACGCAGCGGCGGGCGCTATGGGTGCTGGGCACCGGATGCGTAGTGTTGGGTGTCGGATGCCTGGTGATGGGCATTGGCTACGTCACCCGGCGGCGTGCCATTCGCCAGCGGCAGGCCGTGAACGAAGAGCAGACGCTGTTTTATACCGACACCACGCGCCGCCAGCTGGGCGACATCTTCAGCAAGCCCGACAGCGACCTGAAGCCGCCACGCACACAGGACGTCATCTTTGCAGAGCAGTTGAACGATACCATCCGCAAGCACATGGGCAACCCGCAGCTGAAGATGGACGACCTGGGCGAGGAGATGGGGCTCAGCCGCGTGCAACTCTACCGCCGCGTGAAGGCCGTCACGGGGCTCTCGCCGGTAGAGCTGCTGCGACAGATGCGCCTGCAGAGGGCCTACGCCCTACTGACGTCGACGACGAAGACAGTGCAGGAGATAGCCTTCGAGGTGGGGTTCAACACGCCTGGCTACTTTTCAAAGTGCTTCCGCCAGCAGTATGGCAAGTATCCTATGGAGGTGAGGAGCGCTACGCTGGTGGTAAGTGATAAGTGATAAGTGATAAGTGGTAAGTGATAAGTGTAGGGTGAAACGTTTCAAACATAATGCTCAACGATTGTTTCATGAAACATAATTCTTAGCGCACGAACGATATTTGACACATTTTTGGCAGTTTGGTTAGTACCTTTGCGGCACATTATCAAATAAAAGTACTAACCAATTTACCAAACAATGAAACATTTGAAAAGATTTCTACTGAGTCTTTTGACTCTCGTTGCCAGTACAGCGATGTACGCGCAAACGATGATTCAAGGCACGGTGGTGGACCAGACTGGCGAAACGGTCATCGGCGCCACCGTTATGGAGAAAGGCACGTCGAACGGTACGGTTACCGACTTCGACGGCAACTTTAAACTGAAGGTAGAGCCCGGCCGCGTGCTGGTGTTCTCTTATGTCGGCATGCTCAATGTGGAGGCTCCCGCCAAGCAGGGCATGAAGATTACCATGCAGGACGACGCCCTGTCGCTGAACGAGGTGGTGGTCACGGGTTACACCACGCAGCGCAAGGCCGACCTGACGGGTGCCGTCTCGGTGGTGAGCGTCGACGAGCTGGCCAAACAAAACGAGAACAACCCCATCAAGGCTATGCAGGGCCGCGTGCCGGGCATGAACATTGCGGCCGACGGTGCGCCCTCGGGCTCGGCCACGGTGCGTATCCGCGGTATCGGCACGCTCAACAACAACGACCCACTTTATATTATTGACGGTGTGCCCACGAAAGCCGGTATGCACGAGCTCAACGGCAACGACATTGAGTCGATTCAGGTGCTCAAAGATGCCGCATCGGCCTCTATCTACGGTTCGCGCGCCGCCAACGGTGTGATTATCATCACTACCAAACGCGGCAAGAGCGGCACCATCAAGGTAGACTTCGACGCCTCGCTGTCGGTACAGACCTACGCCCACAGGATGGAGGTGCTGAATGCCAAGGAGTTTGGCCAGGTGATGTGGCAGGGCTACGTCAACGACGGGCTGAACCCCAACCAGAACGGCTTAGGCTATCACTACGACTGGAGCTACGATGCTCAAGGCCGTCCCGTGCTGTCGGGCATGACCATGAGCAAGTATCTGGATGCCGCCGGCACCACCCCCGCCGCCGATACCGACTGGTTTGACGAGACCACCCGCACAGGACTGATTCAGCAGTACAACGTATCGCTGAGCAACGGTTCAGAGAAGGGGGCGTCGTTCTTCTCACTGGGCTACTATAATAATAAAGGTATTATCAAGCAGAGCGACTTCGAGCGCCTCTCGGCCCGTATGAACACGGAGTACAAGCTGATGAAGGTGGGCGAGCTCGACGTGGTGACCATTGGCGAGCACTTCACGCTGAACCGCACCAGCGAGGTGCAGGCTCCCGGCGGATTTCTGGAGAATGTGCTGCAGTTCAACCCCTCGCTGCCCGTCTACACCCGCGACGGCAAATACGCCGGCCCCGTGGGCGGATACCCCGACCGTGAGAACCCCGTGGCGCGCCTCGACCGCAACAGCGACAACCGCTACACCTACTGGCGCATGTTTGGCGATGCCTACGTGAACATCAACCCGCTGAAGAACTTCAACATCAAGTCGACGTTCGGCCTGGACTATGCCCAGAAGGAGCAGCGCATCTTCCAGTATCCTATCACTGAGGGCACGGTGGCCAACTCTACCAACGGCGTGGAGGCCAAGCAGGAGCACTGGACCAAGTGGATGTGGAACGCCATTGCCACCTACAACCTGGAGACGGGCAAGCACCGCGCCGACGCCATGATTGGTATTGAGCTGAACCGCGAGGACGACAAATGGTTTAGCGGCAAGAAGTACGACTTCGCCGTGCTCAACACCGACTACATGTGGCCAAATGCCGCCGTCGGCGAGGCTGAAGCATACGGTGCCGGCGAGGGCTACACGCTGCTGTCGTATTTCGGCAAGGCCAACTACACGTATGACGACAAGTATATGGGCTCGTTCACCATCCGCCGCGACGGTTCCAGCCGCTTTGGCAAGAACAACCGCTACGGTACGTTCCCCTCGGTGTCGCTCGGCTGGCGCATCAACCAGGAGAACTTCATGAAAGACATCAAGTGGATTGACAATATCAAGCTGCGCGCATCGTGGGGACAGACCGGTAACCAGGAAATCTCCAACATCGCTCGCTACACACTCTTTGAGAGCAACTACGGCGAGGCCGGCTTCGGCGGACAGAGCTACGGCACGAGCTACGACATACAGGGCACCAACGGCGGACAGCAGCTGCCCAGCGGATTTAAGCGCAACCAGCTGGGCAACGACGACCTGAAGTGGGAAACGACCACGCAGACCAACATCGGACTGGACTTCGGACTGCTGCGCAACGCCCTCTACGGCTCGTTTGAGTGGTACTACAAGAAGACGACCGACATCCTGGTCTACATGCCCGGTATCGGCGTCATGGGCGAAGGCTCCAGCCAGTGGATCAATGCCGGCGAGATGCTCAACAAGGGTGTTGAGCTGAACATCGGCTACCGCGGCGAGGCCGGCGACTTCCAGTATGACATTGCCGGCAACATCGGTACCTACCGCAACGAGGTGACCAAGATTCCTGAGACCATCGCTGCCAACGGCACCTTCGGCGGCAACGGCGTGGAGAGCGTCGTAGGCCATCCTATGGGTGCGCAGGTGGGCTACGTCTACGACGGCATCTTCAAAAGCCAGGCCGAGATTGACAACCACGCCACGCAGAACGGCGCCGGACTGGGACGCATACGCTGGAAGGACCTCAACGGCGACAACGTTATCAACGAGAAAGACCAGGAGTGGATCTATTCGCCCGTGCCCGACTTCACGTGGGGTCTGAACATCTACCTGCAGTATAAGCAGTTCGACCTGAGCATGTTCTGGCAGGGCGTACAGGGCGTCGACGTCATCAGCGACTTGAAGAAGGAGACCGACCTGTGGAGCGGCCTGAACATCTCGAACCTCAACAAGGGCAACCGTCTGCTCGATGCCTGGACGCCCAACAACATGGGCAGCAACATTCCGGCCATCAGCACCATGGACAACAACAACGAGAAGCGCGTCAGCAGCTACTTCGTTGAAAACGGCTCCTATGCCAAGCTGCGCACCATACAGCTGGGCTACAACCTGCCCAAGAGCGTCATCGAGAAGATTCACCTCTCGCGACTGCGCATGTATCTCTCTGCTCAGAACCTGCTCACCATCAAGAGCAAGAACTTCACGGGCGTAGACCCCGAGAACGCCAACTTCGGCTATCCTATACCCCTGAACATCACCTTTGGTCTCAATGTCTCATTCTAAATACAGCAGCACTATGAAAAAGCTTAATAATATAATTAATGTATGTCTCGTATGCTGCGGTATGACCGCAGCCCTCACCTCCTGCAGCAGCTTCCTCGACGAGCACGTGCCGCAGGCCACGCTGAGCGACGAACAGGTGAAAACCGCCGAAAATGCTGAGGCCATGGTGGTTTCGGCCTATGCCATCTTCACCACCGCCGAGGATATCAACTCATCGTTCTCGATGTGGAACTTCGACGTGCGCTCCGACGACGCCTACAAGGGCGGTTCGGGCACCAGCGACGGCGACGTGTTCCATCAGTTGGAAGTGCAGCAGGGCGTGCTCACCACCAACTGGAATATCAACGACATGTGGGTACGCCTGTACAACAGCCTCTCGCGCGTGAACAGCGCCATCGCACTGCTCAACGCCAGCGACTACGACATGAAACAGCAGCGCATGGCCGAGATGAAGTTCCTGAGAGCCTATGCACACTTCCTGCTGAAGCGCCTCTACAAGAACATTCCTTTCGTGATGAACGAGAACATGACCTACGACGAGTATAACAACCTGTCGAACCGTGAGTATACCAACGACGAGGGCTGGCAGCTCATCATCGACGACCTGACGGAGGCTTTCAACACGCTGCCCGCCACGCAGATAGACAAGGGACGCCCCACGAAGGCCAGCGCCGCAGCATTCCTGGCAAAGGTCTACCTCTATAAGGCTTACCGCCAGGACGATGCCAACACCAACCAGGTGACGAGCATCAACGAGCAGGACCTGCAGAAGGTGATAGAATATACCAACCCCGCACTCTATGCCAACTACGGACTGGAAGCCGACATCCACAACAACTTCCGCCCCGAGGAGCAGTATGAGAACGGCGTGGAGAGCCTCTGGGCCATACAGTATTCGCGCAACGACGGCTCTACTTACGGCAACCTGAACTGGAGCTACGGCCTGATACCGCCCAACATCCCCGGCGCCACCGACGGTGGTACCGATTTCTACAAACCCTCGCAGAACCTGGTGAACGCCTACCGCACAGGGGCTGACGGACTGCCACTGATAGACAGCTTCAACCAGAAGGACTACGACAAGGCCAGCGACAACGCCGACCCACGACTGTTCCTTACTGTGGGCATGCCCGGACTGCCGTACATGTTTAACCGTAACTACATGATGGAGGAGACCAGCATCTGGAGCCGCTCAAACGGACTCTACGGCTACTATGTGACGCTGAAGCAGAACGTTGACCCCGCACTCATCGGCAGTTACCTCATCAAGGGCAGCTACTGGGCCAGCTCGATGAACCGCATCGTCTTCCGCTATGCTGAGGTACTGCTGAACCGCGCCGAGGCTTACGCACAGCTGGGACAGACGCAGGAGGCCGTGACGCTGATCAACCAGATCCGCACACGTGCCGCCGGCAGCACGCAGATGATTGCCAATTACCCCGGTGCCTACGGCGTGAAGCTGTATATCACCAACTACAAGGGCAGCTATGGCAAGGACGACGTGGTGAAGATGGTGAAGATGGAGCGACGCCTGGAGCTGGGCATGGAGAGCGAGCGGTTCTTCGACCTCGTGCGCTGGGGCGATGCTGCCACCGTGCTCAACAAGTACTACGCAGAGGAGATTTCTCACTGCGCCATTTACACTGACGCTCACTTCACGGCCAACAAGGATGAGTATCTGCCCATACCTTTCAGCCAGATCTCTGCCTCTAACGGTCACTACACCCAGAACATCGGCAACTGGTAAAACATTATTGAACGTTGAACATTAAACGTTGAACATTGAACATTGAACGTTGAATATTGAACATTGAACATTGAAGAATTGAAGAATTAAAAGCTAAGAATTATGATTACCAAGATATATCAATTTCTCTGCGTTTGTCTCGTAAGCTGCGCTATCAGCGCAGCCCTGTCAAGCTGCAGCAGCGACAATACCAGCGACCTGCAGCTGTCGGGCGACTGCATGGTGGAGTCAATCAAGCTCGACGACTACGAAGGAACCATCGACCTAGCTACACGCAGCATTGTGGTGCGCCTGCCAGAAGTCTACGACACGAAGGCTATGAAACTGACAGCCCTCAACCTCTCTGCCGGCGCTACGTGTAACATCGCTCAGGGCGCTACGCTCGACATGGGCGCCGCCAAGACGCTGAAGGTAAAGAACGGCGACGTCTACATGGACTGGACGCTCTCAGTGCTCCACGACGAGGCACGCATCACCCAGTTCTATATCAACGACATCTATCAGGGAGCTATCGACCAGGCGGCCAAGACCATTACCGTCTACGTGCCCGGTGCAGTAGGACTGACGGGACTCGTGCCCACCATCACCTACAGCAAGAACGCCACCGTGACCCCCGGTAACGGCGTAGCTCAGGACTTTACCGAGCCTGTAGCCTATAAGGTGACCAACAACTCGGCAGAGGCTACCTACATGGTTACGGTGATTGCCATCGGCAAGCCCTCGGCACTCTTCGTTGGCTCGGCTGCCACCATGAACGACCTCGACCCCGAGGCTAAGGCTGCCTGCCAGTGGATGCTGGGCAATGTGGCCAACTCGCTCTACGCCTCGTTCAGCGACCTGCGTGCCGGCACCCTCGACCTCTCTGAGTGTAAGGTCATCTGGTGGCACTGGCATGTCGACGGCGGCGTCGACGGTCACGACGTGTTTGCGGCCAAGGCTACCGACGCTCTGGAATCGAAGAACGAGCTGCGCACGTTCTATGAAAATGGCGGCGCACTCTTCCTGACGCGCTATGCCACCAACCTGCCATCGTTCATCGGCGTCACCGGCGATGACGAATGGACAACGCCCAACAACTGCTGGGGCCAGAACGAGGATGCTGCCGAGCTGTGTGGCGGCCCCTGGAGCTTCCGCATCTTCGACGGACAGAACAGCCATCCGCTGTGGCAGAACCTGGTGCAGGGCGACAACCAGCAGGAGGTGTACTGCACCGATGCCGGCTATCACATCACTAACTCTACGGCACAATATCATATAGGTACCGACTGGGGTGGCTACGACAACCATGCGGCCTGGGAGCAGCGCACCGGCGGCAAGATTCTGGGCGTGGGCGGCGACGGCGCCGTGGTAGCCTGGGAGTATCCTGCCCATGACGGCCGTGGCGGCATCGTCTGCATCGGCTCGGGCTGCTACGACTGGTACTCTTACACCTTTGAGCCGGGCTATACCGAGAAGTTCCACAAGAACATTGAGATTATCACCACTAATGCGTTTAACCACTTAATGAAGTAACACCATGACTAATAATATGATGAATTTATGCTTTGCGGGTCTGGTAAGCTGCGCTATCAGCGCAGCCACCGCCTGCAGCGACGACAGCTACGGCCCCGATCCCGACAAGGACTGGGCTGGCACCACTGAGTTTTTCAACTCTACCGACGACGCCGGTTTCCAGACATACTACAAGCCTGCCATTGGCCGCGTGGGCGACCCCATGCCCTTCTACGACCAGAAAGCCGGCGAATACAAGGTGCTCTATCTGCAGGAGTACGACAATAACGGCCCCTGCTACCACCCCTTCTGGGGTGTGAGCACCAAGGACGGCGCCACCTATGAGTCGATGGGCGAGGTACTGCCCACGGGCAGCTCGGTACTGGAGGCCGACGCCGCCCTGGGCACGGGCTGTGCCTACTACAGCGAGAAGGAGGGCCTGTACTACATCTATTATACCGGCCACACACAGAAGGAGGTGGTGATGCGCGCCACGTCGCCCGACTTCAAGACATGGACGAAAGACGCAGCATGGGTGCTACGCGGCAGCGACTACGGCTACAGCGACCAGGACTTCCGCGACCCGCAGATCTTCGTGGCCGACGACGGTCTCTACCACATGGTCATCTCGTCGAACCTGAAGTTTGCCGACTTTAAGTCCTCCGACCTGAAGACGTGGGAGCATGTGGGCAGCTTCAATATGGTGTGGGACCGCATGTGTGAGTGCCCCGACATCTTCAAGATGGGCAACTACTGGTATCTGGTCTACAGCGAGGGCTTCCGCTCAGCTTGGAGCCGCAAGGTGAAGTACATGATGGCCACAAGCTTTGAGGGGCTGAAGCGCTGCTTCGACGACCCCGGTGCCAACTGGCCTAAGGACGGCCATGAGGGTGTGCTCGACACGCGGGCTTTCTATGCCGGCAAGACGGCGAGCAACGGCGACGAGCGACTGATATGGGGCTGGAGCCCCTACCGCACGGGAGCCACCCTGCACGATAAAAACATCAGCGTGGGTGCCGACGGCGAACCCAACTGGTCGGGGGCATTGGTATGCCATAAGATTATACAGCATGCTGACGGCACGCTGACGCTGGGCGAGGTGCCGGCCATCAAGGCCAAATATGCCAAGGAGCAGCCATTGAACGTGATGGACAGCAAGGGCTACTCGGGCGGCACGCTGACGGGCGATGGTGCCTACGTGCTGTACAACCGGCTGGGCACGTGCAACCACATAGAGATGACGGTGAAGACGTCGAACAACTGGGATAAGTTTGGTATCTCGCTGGTGCGCGGCACAGACTCTAAGAAGTACTACACGATGGTGGTGAACCCTGAGGACGAGAACCACCGCAAGGTGAACTTCGAACAGGAGGGCGCTGAGGGCAAAGGCTTCATCGAGGGTATCGACGGCTACTGGTTTGAGCGCCCGGCAGACAACACCTACCACATCAGCATCTATACCGACAACTCGGTGGTAGTGATGTATATCAACGATGTGTGTGCCTACACCCAGCGTATCTACGGCGTGCAGAAAAACTGCTGGAGCATCAACAACTATGGCGGCTCGATTACCGTGAGCGATGTGAAGGTAAGCCAGCAGTAATAGAATTGAAAAATTGAAAAATTGAAAAATTGAAGAATTGAAAGATTGAAGAATTGAAAGATTGAAGAGTTATTTATCGTTCATCGTGGCACAAAATTGTTGCGATGAACGATTTTTTCTAATCTTTGTAACATAATTGACACGAAAGAAAGGCGAAAAGCTGTAAATTTGCAGCAGAAACTTAAAACAAATAACTAAAAACTGAAAAAAGCAATGAAGAAATTATTTGCCACGATGGCCGTGCTGCTCTCGGCCTGGGCTACGATGACGGCTCAGGTGACGCCCATGATTTTGGGCGACAGCCACGCCATGATGCGTCTGGAGCAGGGCGGTGCTAAGTATGTGCTGCTACCCGTTCAGGAGAAAGAAGAGAATGCCCACATCGCTGTTTTGGACGGTCAGAACGAGATGGTGAAGCGGCTCAACGTCAGGCTCGCCGTCGACAAGGTTGACTACCTCGTACCTTTGGAGATTGGCAAGGGCCGCCTGCTGGACATCACCTTCAACGGCGACCGCCGCAAGACGGGGGCCGTGAAGGATTTTGCATGCTGGAAGGAAATGAAGTTCAGCAACACCTTCGACACCACCAACCGCGAGAAGTTTCGCCCTGCCTACCACCATACACCCCTCTACGGCTGGATGAACGACCCCAACGGCATGTATTATAAGGATGGCGTGTGGCACCTCTACTATCAGTTTAACCCCTACGGCTCGCAGTGGGAGAACATGACATGGGGACACTCCACGTCGGAAGACCTCATCCACTGGAAGGCGCAGCCCCTGGCCATCGAGGCCGACTGGCTGGGCGCCATCTTCAGCGGCAGCGCCATCGTCGACAAGGACAACACCACGGGCTTCGGCCGCAACGCTGTGGTGGCCATGTACACGTCGGCAGGCTCGGCACAGACGCAGAGCATCGCCTACAGCGCCGACGGCGGACGCACGTTTACCAAATATGAGGGCAACCCCGTGATTACGGCTAATGCGCCCGACTTCCGCGACCCCAAGGTGATGTGGTATGAGCCGCGTCAGTGCTGGATCGTGGTGCTGGCCGTAGGCCAGGAGGTGCAGTTCTACAGCTCTAAGAATATGAAGGAGTGGACGTATGAGAGCAGCTTCGGCCGTGAGTATGGCAACCACGACGGCGTGTGGGAGTGCCCCGACCTGATGAAGCTGGACAACAAGTGGGTGCTGCTGCTCAACATCAACCCCGGCGGACCTTTCGGAGGCTCGGCTACGCAGTATTTCGTAGGTCAGTTTGACGGTCATAAGTTCACCTGCGAGGATGAGCCTAAGGAGACCAAGTGGATGGACTACGGCAAGGACCACTATGCTACGGTCACATTCCACAATGCCCCTGAGGGTCGCACGGTGGCACTGCCCTGGATGAGCAACTGGCAGTATGCCAATCAGGTGCCTACGCTGCAGTTCCGCTCGGCCAACGGTCTGCCCCGCGACTTAGGACTGAAGGTGGCTAATGGCGAGACCATCCTCACCAGCAAGCCCTCGAAGGAGGTGGATGCCGTTCGCGGCAAGAAATTGAAGAAGCCTACTGACATGTGCGAAATCGTGATAGACCTCAAAGCCAACACCGAAATCACGCTCTCCAATCTGAAGGGCGAGCAGGTGGTGATGCGCTACAGCCAGCAGAAGCAGACCTTCACCATGGACCGCACAAAGAGTGGCGACGTGAGCTTCAGCGAGGCCTTCGCCTGCGAGACCTGCGCACCCACCTACGGCAACCTGCGCCAGTTGCGCATCTTCATCGACCGCTGCAGCATCGAGGCCTTCGATGCCGAGGGCAAGATGGCTATGACCAACCTGGTGTTCCCCTCGGAGCCTTATAATATAATTAAGGTGAAGGGCGGCAAGGCTACTATCTACGAAGTGAAGTAAATTTACTATTTGACGATTTACAATTTACGATTTATTGACGATTGGATTATTTAGTTATTTACATTCCCAAGCAAAAATCGTAAATAAATAGTATATCGTTAAATCGTAAATAAATAGTATATCGTTAAATCGTAAATAAATAGTAAATAGTAAAGTAAATAGTAAATCGTAAATATCACAATATATGGAAACACAAAAAGTAACTACTCCCCTCACTTCCAGGGAGGGGCAGGGGGGAGGGTCGAAAATGGCTATCATCCCCGTGATGCTCTGCTTCTTCTGCATGGGCTTCGTCGACCTGGTGGGCATTGCCTCCAACTATGTGAAGGAAGACCTTCAGCTGAGCGACTCCGTAGCCAACATTTTCCCCTCGCTGGTGTTCTTCTGGTTTCTCATCTTCAGTGTGCCTACGGGCATGCTGATGAATAAAATCGGCCGCAAGAAGACGGTGCTGCTCTCGCTGGTGGTTACTGTGCTGTCGCTGCTGCTGCCGCTGTTCGGCGAGACGTTCCCCATCATGCTGTGCGCCTTCTCGCTCTTAGGCATCGGCAACGCCCTGATGCAAACATCGCTCAACCCCCTGGTAAGCACCGTCATGGGCGGCGGCAATCTGGCCTCGACGCTCACCTTCGGACAGTTTATCAAGGCCATCGCCTCGTTCTCAGCACCGTATCTGGCCATGTGGGGCGCCACGCAGGTCATCCCTGAGATGGGACTCTCCTGGCGCGTGCTCTTCGCCATCTTCTTCGTCGTTGGCCTGCTCTCCACGCTGTGGCTCTTTGCCACGCCTATCAACGAGCCGGCTATGGAAGGCAAGGCCTCAACCTTCGTGGAGTGCTTCAAGCTCTTAGGCACACCCATCGTGCTGCTGTCGTTCTTCGGCATCATGTGCCACGTGGGCATCGACGTGGGCACCAACACCACGGCGCCGAAAATACTGATGGAGCGCCTGGGCATGAGCCTCAACGAGGCCGCCTTTGCCACCTCGCTCTACTTCATATTCCGTACCATCGGCTGTCTGACGGGCTCCTTCTTCCTGCGTGCCCTGCCCATGCGCACGTTCTTCATCATCTCGGTGGTAATGATGGCTCTGTCGATGTGCGGACTTTTCATCGGCACCGAGAAGTGGATGCTCTACACCGCCATCGCCCTCGTGGGCTACGGCAACAGCAACGTCTTCTCCATGTGCTTCGCCACGGCCTTGGAGGCCATGCCTGAGAAGCAGAACGAGGTCAGCGGACTGATGATCATGGGCCTCTTCGGCGGCACCATCTTCCCGCTCTTCATGGGTCTCCTGAGCGACGCCATGGGACAGGCCGGCGCCGTGCTCGTCATGGCCGTGGGCGTAGTCTACCTCTTTACGTATATCAAACAGCTTAAAGCCGCATAAACAATGACTAAAAACCACATAAACAATTATGGAAGAGAAACGTTATGTAGTAGGACTCGGTGAAGTCCTGTGGGATGTACTCCCCGAAGGTAAGAAACTTGGTGGTGCACCGGCAAACTTTGCCTATCATGCCGGGCAGTTCCTGGGTTCAGACAACACAATAGCCATCAGCGCCCTGGGCGAGGACAAACTGGCCGAAGAGACCATTGCCGCCCTGAAGGAGCATGGCCTGAACGACCTGCTGCCCCGTGTGCCCTACCCCACCGGCACCGTACAGGTGACCCTCGACGAGCAGGGCATTCCCACCTATAATATCAAGGAGAACGTGGCATGGGACAACATTCCCTTCGACGACGACATCCGCAAGATTGCGCGTTCCTGCCGTGCCGTCTGCTTCGGCTCGCTGGCTCAGCGCAACATTGTGAGCCGCACCACCATCCAGAAGTTCCTCGACGAGACGCCCGCCGACTGCCTGAAGATTTTCGACATCAACCTGCGCCAGCAGTTCTACACCCAGGAGATTATCCGCGAATCGCTGCAGCGCTGCAATATCTTGAAGATCAACGACGAGGAGCTGGTGCTCATCGGCCGCATGTTCGGCTATCCGGGCTTAGACATCGAGAACAAGTGCTGGCTCATTCTGGGTAAGTACAATCTCGACATGCTCGTACTCACCTGCGGCACCAACGGCTCCTACGTGTTCACGCCGGGCCAGATGTCATTCCAGGAGACGCCGAAGGTCAAGGTGGCCGACACGGTAGGCGCCGGCGACTCTTTCACGGGCTCGTTCGTAGGCAGCATCCTCAACGGCAAGACCGTAGCCGAGGCTCACAAGACGGCCGTCCAGGTGAGCGCCTTCGTATGCACCCAGAACGGCGCCATGCCCGCATTGCCTGAAGAATTTCTTAAATAAAGTTAGTAGTTAATTGATAGTTTTGGTTAGACCGGACTGTGCGGGAAAGCGTTCCCGACAGTCCGGTTAATTTTTAATCACCTCTAAGGCTTTCATCACGATGGCGCTCTCCTCGTTGAAGATGGAAAAATATTCGCTCATGTCCCACAAGTCGCGGGCAATGAGGGCCTTCAGCTGCAGACGCAGGTAGGGCAGCGTGCACTGCAGCTCCTGGTCGTCCTTAGGCTCTATCTTCTGCTTGCGGCCCTGGGCCAGGATGTCGTCGACCAGCTGCTGGGGCACGTCAAACTGCGCCTTGAAGGTGTTGAAGTCGGGATACTGCTTCTTCAGCTGCTTGCGGTGGCTGTCAACGTAGCGCAGGTTCTGCTGTATGACGATGCTCTTGGCGGCCAACTGACGGTGCAGGGGCGTATAGCGCGTGGTGTCTAAAGGCACGAAGTAGTCGGGCATGATGCCGCCGCCGCCATAGACGGTGCGTCCCTGATGCAGGGTCTTAAACTTCAGCGAGTCGGCAAAGTGTATGCTGTCCTGATTGGTCAGTTCGCCATGCTTCAGGCGGTTGACCACGTCCATTTGGTATTCACGCTGCTTACCCTTCTCGTAGGGCTTCTGTATGCAGCGCCCCGAAGGGGTGAAGTAGTGGGCAATGGTGAGGCGGATCATCGACCCGTCGGGCAGGTCGATGGGGCGCTGCACCAGACCCTTGCCGAAGGTGCGGCGGCCTACGACGAAACCGCGGTCGTGGTCTTGCACGGCGCCGGTGACAATCTCGGCGGCCGACGCCGTATATTCGTCAACGAGCACCACAACCTTGCCGTCCATGAAGCGGCCGTCGCCATGGGCTCGATACTCCTGGCGGGGCACGCGGCGCCCCTTGGTATAGACGATGAGCTGATCTTGCTGCAGCAACTCGTTGGCAATGGCCACGGCAGCCTGCAGGTAGCCGCCGCCATTCTCCTGCAGGTCGAGCACGAGGCTGCTCATGCCCTGCCGGCGCAGGCGCTCCAAGGCGTCGACAAACTCGCCGTGGGTGGTGGCGCCGAAATTGCCGATGCGGATATAGCCCACCTCGGGGCGGATCATGTAGACGGCATCGACGGACTTCACGGGAATCTTATCGCGCACGACGGTGAACGTGAGCCTATCCTTGATACCCGAGCGAACGACACCTAAGCGCACCTTCGTGCCCTTGGGGCCGCGGAGACGCCGCATGATTTCCTCTTTCGACATCTTCACGCCGGCAATGGCCGTGTCGTTGACGCTGACGATGCGGTCGCCAGCCACGATGCCCACCTTCTCTGACGGACCGTTAGTAACGGGCTGGATAACCATCAGCGTGTCGTCAATCATGTTGAACTGCACGCCGATGCCCTCAAAGTTGCCCTGCAGGGGCTCGTTCATCTGCTTCACCTCCTTGGGCGTGGAATACTGTGAGTGGGGGTCGAGCTTTTCTAACATGCCGCGGATGGCATCCTCAACGAGCTTCTGCTCGTCGACGCTGTCAACGTAGAGGTTGGCAGTAGCTATTTCGGCCATTTGCAGTTTCCTCAGGGGGCTGTCCTCGCCCATGTTGACACTTACCTGAGCTGATGCCAGCAGGCTATACAGCGACAGCATTGCTGCGCATATCATCTTTCTCATTGTCTGTTCCTTGTTTTTTGCGTGCAAAAGTAACTAAAAAAAACGAGACGGCAAAATATCGGGCTTATAAATCATCAGACCAGCCACGACCAAGACTTCAGTGCTCACTGTAAACAAACTCAGCTTTCTCAAGCGTGAAGATGTATGGATTCTCGTTCATTGGACGGCATCCTGAATGACTAATCCTGCTAGCATAAAACCGAAGATGGCGGTGATGTGAGCCAGAGTGCCGTTGATCTGGGCTTTCGAAGAGCACCATTCATGATTCAGCAAAGTAGGGTCGCCAGGTCCTATCTTTGCTTTTGGGCACATACACTGCTCAGTGCCACAGGTGGCATTGTGGCCTTTATTCTCCAGCAGTTCATCAGAATACACACACTGGAACTTGCGCTTGGGATATTGCCCGTCGCGCTTAAAACGCTTGCGTAGAGCACGGGCCAGCGGATCGCCCTGGACCTTCCAGAACTCAGCCGTCCTGATTCTTGTGGGGTCGAGTTTCAACGCAGCCCCCATCGAAGAAAAGAACTTCGCCCGCGTCTGTGTCGCCATCAGAATCAGCAGCGTCTTGTCTTTCAGCGAATCAATGGCATCGATGACGTAGTCGTAACTGCCGATATCAAAGTCGTCGGCAGTCTCGGCAGTGAATATCTGTTGCAGGGCAGTAATCTCTGCCTGAGGGTTGATGCTAAGCAGACGCTCCTTCAATGCCTCCACTTTCACGTGGCCGACAGTCTTCATGGTGGCCATCAGCTGGCGGTTGACATTGGTGATGCAGACGCGGTCTGAATCGACAATAGTGAGGTACCTGATTCCTGAACGCACCAAACTCTCGGCGCACCATGAGCCTACGCCCCCCACACCAAAGATGATGACGCGCTTCTCACCGATGTTGCTCATTGCCTCATCACCCAACAGAAGTTCTGTTCTACGGAAGATTGGCAGTTCTGTCTGTTGCCTCATTCCCGAACCCGTCGGCCCGCCTACCCGTTGTCTTTCTTGTGCCATATAATCGTTTTATGGCTGCAAAGTTACGACTATTTTTAGAACTAATCGCCAATCTTATACAATTTTTAGCAAAATACCCTCATGTTGGTAGTTTCAGTAAGGATGATGAAAAATAGTTGCAGGCAAAGATTATCCCCTGCAAATCACAGGAATAAAAAATCGCCAAAACATTGATTCCAATATTTTAGCGACAATTAAGTTGGGGTACCCGGACTCGAACCAGGAAAGGCAGGACCAGAATCTGCAGTGTTACCATTACACCATACCCCAATTCCGATGCAACCGGGCGGCCTTGCCCTGAATTGCGGGTGCAAAGGTACGACTTTTTCCGGAACTACCAAAACTTTTTCGAAGATTTTTTTAAAAATACTCAAAATTTCTGTCTTTATAAGGCTGAATCGGAGAAAAAACACTAACTTTGCAGGCATATTTAGCTAAATACTTATTAATGGAACAAGCAAGACAGTTAGTAGAGACTATTACTAAAGGAATTCAAGAGAAGAAGGGCCAGGGCATCGTCGTAGCCGATCTCAGTGGTATCGACGGCACCATCTGCCACTATTTTGTCATCTGCCAGGGTAACTCGCCCTCCCAGGTGGAAGCCATTACCGAGTCAGTGAGCGACTTTGCGCGCAAAGACCTGGGCGAAAAGCCCGCCCACGTCGTGGGCCTGGAGAACGCCCAGTGGGTGGCCATGGACTATACCGACGTGCTGGTACATATCTTTCTGCCCGACGTACGCGAGTATTACGACTTGGAACACCTGTGGGACGACGCCCAACTGACACACATACCTGACTTGGATTGAAGATTGAAGATTGGACATTGAATATTGAGGATTGAACATTGATGGAACAGCAAGGAGCAAATAATAACAACGCCGGCGGCCCGCGGATGAACATGCCGCGGTTTAACATGAACTGGATATACTTCGTGGCCATCCTGACGCTGGCCATGCTCTATCTCACCAGTTCGGGCGACGGAATAAACGGCGCGCAGGCACATATAGAGTCGACATACAGCGACTTTAAGGCGTTTGTGGAGCGCGGCTATGCCGACAAGATTGTGGTAAACAAAAACCAGAACACGCTGAAGATGTATGTCAAGGCCGAGCACATACGCGACATTTTCAAGCAGGGCCACCAGCAGACGGGCACCAACCCCTACATCACCGTAGAGATAGGCTCTGTAGACCAGGTGGAGCAGTTTGTTGACAAGATGAAGGACGAAGGAAAGTTCACCGGCAAGCTGAGCTACGAGAACAAGTCGGGCGGTAGCTTCATCGGCGACCTCTTCTACAGCCTACTGCCGCTGCTGGTCATCTTCGGTCTGTGGATGCTCTTCTTCCGCCGCATGGGCGGTGGCGGGCCGGGGTTTGGCGCCGGCATGTTCAGCGTGGGCAAGTCGAAAGCCAAGATGTATGAGAAGGGTGGCGAACTGGGCATCACCTTCAAGGACGTGGCCGGACAGGCCGGTGCCAAGCAGGAGATGCAGGAGATAGTAGACTTTCTGAAGAACCCCCAGAAATATACCGAGCTGGGCGGCAAGATTCCCAAGGGTGCGCTTCTGGTCGGGCCTCCGGGCACGGGTAAGACGCTGCTGGCCAAGGCCGTTGCCGGTGAGGCCGGCGTGCCGTTCTTCTCAATGTCGGGCAGCGACTTTGTAGAAATGTTCGTGGGCGTGGGCGCGTCGCGCGTGCGCGACCTCTTCGACCAGGCCAAGGCGAAGGCACCCTGCATCATATTCATCGACGAGATTGACGCCGTGGGCCGTGCCCGCTCGAAGAACCCCGCCATGGGCGGCAACGACGAGCGCGAGAACACGCTCAACGCCCTGCTAACCGAGATGGACGGCTTCGGCACCAACAGCGGTATCATCACGCTGGCAGCCACCAACCGCGCCGACATGCTCGACTCGGCACTGCTGCGCGCCGGCCGTTTCGACCGCCAGATACATGTCGACCTGCCCGACCTGAACGAGCGCAAGGAGGTGTT
>CAMHKU010000004.1 GCA_946185805.1 uncultured Prevotellaceae bacterium
GAACTGCTGTAGACGGTTTTGCAGACCGTTGACTAAGCCACTCATCCAAGGCACCTTTTGCTTATTGCGGATGCAAAGGTACGGCTTTTATTTGTAACTGCCAAATTTTTGGCAGTTTTTTTTCAGTTTGCAGCCTTCGCAGCCCGTTTTTCGGCATTTCAGCACCAGGTATATGCGCCAAGCGGCATAATTTACAGCCACCAGCAGCACCAATCCTGTGATCAAAAACTGCATGTCCTCCATCACTCTTCACTCTTCACTAGCGCAGCGCCAGTGCCTCACCCCTTAAGTTTCCTAAGCATGAGTTTATTGATAGCTTGTATGCGTCGGCTACGCTTCTCAATGCCGTGGCCGATGTCTTCGCGTACATTATTTATATTATTAAAGAGATCGCTAAAGGCGTTGAGCACGGGGTTTGGCTGTGCGGTGTCCTCGGTGGCGTTGGGGTTGGTGACGATGCGCAGCCCTAGGTGCTCTATGCTCACGTCTATGTCAGGCCCTGTCATAATGGGGTCGCCGTCGTAGTGGATGGCACCGGGGGCTGTGCGGTGAATGTGCAGGCGATTGGTGCGGAAGGTCTTGATCTTGGAGTTGTTGGTCAGCGTCTTCATAAACAGGTCGGCGGCAATCTGCGGCGCCTCTAAGGCGTCGAAGGGTTCCATGATGATGACGTCCATCTGGCCGTCTTTCATCGTGGCGCCGGGGGCGATATAGGCATTGTTGCCATACTGTGAGGCGTTGGCGCAAGCTATGAGGAACGCCTTGTGGTGGTGAGTGCCCGTGTCGTCGCTCACCTCGTAAGTCTCGGGTTTATATTTCAGCCCCTCCTTCAGCACATTCTCCACGTAGGTGATAGGTCCGCGCTTGCCGGCCTCGGCAAACTTCAGCGAGATAAAGGCATCGAAGCCCATGCCGCAGGTGCAGAAGAAGGGCAGGTCGTTGATAATTCCGTAATCAAAGGTTTCTATATGTGCCTCGTTGATGATGGCCACGCTGCGCTTCATGTCCATAGGCAGGCAGAGATGTCGTGCCAGTCCGTTGCCGGAGCCGCAGGGCACGATGGCCAGTGCTGTCTGGCTGTGAACGAGTGCCCGAGCCACTTCGTTGACAGTGCCGTCGCCGCCAACGGCTGCCACGATGTCGGTGCCGTCGGCGGCCAGCGCTTTGGCCAGTTCCGCGGCATGGCCGGCATATTCGGTCTTGACAATCTGGTAGTCAAAGCGCTCCCCGTCGAGCACCTGCTCAATCATCTCTGGCAGCGCTGCTTTGGAGTGCGTGCCCGAGATGGGGTTGACGATAAATGCTACTGTTGTTTTCTTACTTATCATGTTGCAAAAATACGAAAAACTTCTCTATTTTTCTCTTTTTATGCAATTTATTTCCATAAAACATGCAAATATTAATAAAAAAGTGCACGGTTTCGTAAAAAATGTGTAACTTTGCAGCCTGATTACGAACAAAAAATTCAAAACTACACCAAAATCGGAATGGGACAGTTACAAGAAAGATACAAGCACTACCGTGAGCCGCAGAAGTTTATGGAGGCTGATGTATACCCCTACTTCCGTGCCATAGAAGGTAAACAGGGCACCGAGGTAGAGATGGGAGGTCACAAGGTACTCATGTTTGGCTCCAATGCCTATACGGGTTTGACCGGCGACCAGCGTATAATCGATGCCGCCAAGGCTGCTTTAGACAAGTATGGGTCCGGTTGCGCCGGTAGCCGTTTTCTCAACGGCACACTTGACTTGCACGTGCAATTAGAAAAAGAAATCTCAGAGTTTATAGGCAAGGACGACTGTCTGTGCTTCTCTACCGGTTTCAGCGTCAATCAGGGCGTGCTGGCTATGGTAGTAGGCAAGGACGACTATATTATCTGCGACGATCGCGACCACGCCTCCATCGTGGACGGTCGTCGTCTTTCGTTTGCCAAGCAGCTGCATTACAAGCACAACGACATGGCCGACCTGGAGCGTGTGCTGCAGCGACTGCCTCACGAGGCTATCAAGCTGATAGTTGTCGACGGCGTGTTCTCCATGGAAGGCGACCTGGCTAAGCTGCCTGAGATTGTAGAACTGAAGCACAAGTACAACTGCTCAATCATGGTTGACGAGGCTCATGGCATTGGTGTCTTTGGCCGTCAGGGCAGGGGCGTGTGCGACCACTTCGGACTTACCGACGAGGTAGACCTCATCATGGGTACGTTCTCTAAGTCGCTGGCCTCCATCGGTGGCTTCATTGCCTCTGACTGGGACACCATCAACTTCCTGCGTCACACTTGCCGCACGTATATCTTCTCGGCCAGCAACACTCCGGCAGCCACTGCTGCTGCTATGGAGGCTCTGCATATCATCCAGCAGGAGCCCGAGCGCATACAGGCGCTTTGGGATGTGACCCACTACGCCTTGAAGCGTTTCCGCGAGGAGGGCTTTGAGATTGGTGAGACCGAAAGCCCCATCATTCCGCTTTACGTTCGCGATGTAGACAAGACGTTCCTCGTGACCGCTCTTGCCTTCAAGGCCGGCGTGTTTATTAACCCCGTCATCCCGCCCGCCTGTGCACCTACCGATACGCTGGTGCGCTATGCCCTGATGGCTACTCACACCAAGGAGCAGGTAGACCGCTCGGTGGTGGCCCTGAAGAAGATTTTCGTAGAGCAGGGCATTATCAAGTAAACTCCTGTGAAATATGCAAAAATAAGAAGGCTCGCAAGACTTTGCGGGCCTTTTTTTAATGCTCTGTTCTACTTATCTGCCTTTACCTCCTTACTACTCAACTCCTTGTTCAACTTGTGAAAGCTCCTATATTACAAACCTGTAATTTCCCGTATCGCTCTGGTACGCAGGTGTCTCACCTGCGGGTTGCCGCAAGTGAGACACTTGCGTACCAGTAGTGAACTGAATAGTGTCATGCTTCAAACAGCAGGCACGCCCAGCCGTTTTCTTCGCGTTGCCCTTGGAGCGTGAGACCTAAAGAGTTGGCTTTAGCGGTAAGCAAGGGGATGTCGTCGGTATAGAATCCGCTGAGGATGAGCAGCGCATGGGGTGCCATTTTCTGGCGGAACAGCGGCATGTCTTGCAAGAGGATGTTGCGGTTGATATTGGCCATGACGAGGTTGAATGTTCCTTCCACAGTATTTAGTATGCTGGCGTCGCCAAGCAGGGTCGTTAGTTCCACCTGATTAATGACAGCGTTGTGGCGGGTGTTTTCTGTGCTCCACTCGTCGATGTCGTAGCCTATGCAGGCCTGTGCGCCAAGTTTCATGGCAGCGATGCCTAAGATGCCCGTACCGCAACCGCAGTCGAGCACGCGGCGCTGGCTGAGGTCGATTCCTGCCAGCGTGGCACAAACCATGCGTGTCGTTTCATGGGTGCCGGTGCCGAAGGCCAGGTGGGCGTCAATCTCTATGGCAGTGACGGGTGTTGGCTGTTGGGTGATGGTTGATGGTGGCAAGTGGCGGCCGTCGTGAATCACGATAGTGCTGCGTGGCGCCGTTACTGCACCGTTTACCTCGCTATCGATGACAATAGGCTCAAAGCCCTCCTGTTCCCATTGCTCATTCCAGTCGCGGTCTTCAGCCTCACTCACGGTGTAAGTGACCGTGGTGCCGGGGAGGGGGAAACCGGCAATGACAGCATCGAGCTGCTCGTGATCGAACGCTTGTTGCTGGATATATCCCGTGAGCCCACTATCGGTCTCTTCAAAGGTTTCAAAGCCTGTTTCGCCGGCCATGGCGGCCAACAGGTCGCTGGCGTCGCTGCTATAGGGGCGGATGAGAAATTTCACCTCGTAATACTTCATAATCCTTGTCTTTAAGCTGAGTAAAACGTTAAATTTGCCGCAAAATTACAAAAAATAGGGAAAAACCTATCATAGTTTAGGGTTTTTCCTTAAATTTGCAGTGAAAATAGCAGTAATTTTGTAGCGTGAACCATTGGCATGAGCTGATGTTACAGGCATTAACAATTTATAGGGAGAAAAAGACAATGAACAAGAAGATTTTAGTATCGCTCATTCTTGGGGCCTTGCCCCTGACCCTGATGGCACAGGACGATGATATGTACTTCGTTCCTTCCAAGAAGAATGTAGAGAAGGAGGCCGCTGATTACGGTGTTCCCCGCTCTACCTACTATTCGGGTATCAATCGCAGCGTTGACGACTATAACCGCCGCGGCAGCTACTATCAGGTGCTGCCTTCGGACACTACGGGCAATGATATCATAACGTTCAGCGGTGAAAAGGGCGTCTACCCTGACTCAGTCTCTGCTGACGAGGATTATGCGCTGACTCGTCAGATGGCCCGTTACGACGGTTATGAGCCTGAACAGGCCTATCGGGAAGGCTATCGCGACGGGCGCCGCGATTCGTGGCACTCACCATGGTATTACTCGTCGTTCTATCCTTGGTATGACTCTTACTGGTACTGGAACGACCCCTGGTATTATGGCTGGCATGGCGCGTGGTACGACCCTTGGTATTATGACTACTATTGGTATCGTCCCTATGGCTGGTATAGCTGGCATTATGGTTGGCATCGTCCTTACTATTATGGCGGTGTGACCTACTATGGTGGCGGCGGTGGCGGCAGTAGCAAGTATCGTCGTTACGACAATATGGCAGCGCGCTCGCCTCGCGGTTTGAGCAACGGCCGTCACACGACTCACACGTCAGGCACCTTCGGCGGCTCGTCAATACGTCGTGGCAGCTATGGGTCGCGCTCGGCAACGTCGCCGGGCGTCCAACGCTCTACTGGCATCACAACGACCAACAGCTATGGCAATTTTGGCGGTTCGCGTAGCTGGGGCGGCAGCTCCTCCAGCGGCTCAATGGGCAGTTTCGGTGGCTCGCCTACCCGCAGTTCCGGCGGTAGCTTTGGTGGCGGCGGTAGCTTTGGTGGCGGCGGTGGCGGCGGTTTCGGCGGCAGTCGCAGCGTTGGTGGCAGTCGTTCCTCGCGGCGCTAACATGTCAGGCATAAAGTATTATAAGGATTTAAGCACTACAGAATAAAGATGAAGAAGATATATATTGCAGCCTTGGCGATGGGCTCTGTGATACCGTCGCTGGCACAGGAAACCTATGAGAATGCCAAACTCGCAGAAACCGAGCTCAACGGAACTGCCCGCTATATAGGTATGGGTGGCGCTATGGAGGCCTTGGGTGCCGACATCTCTACCATCTCTACCAATCCTGCCGGTATCGGCCTATTCCGCAAATCGTGGGTAGGCGGTTCGTTCAGTGTGGTGGCACAGCAGGATGCCGCCAGCTTCTCCAACGGCAAGAAGACTACCTTCAGCTTTGACCAGGCGGGGTTTGTCTATAGCGCACGCACTGGCTATAACTCTTTCGTCAACTTCAGTTTCAACTACCGCAAGAGCCGTAACTTCAACTACATCCTCTCTGCCGCCGACGGACTCTCTGGCGCATCGCAGAACAAGCTGACCTATGCCAAGGCCAAGAACGGCCTGCTCTACGAGGTGGACAGCAAAACCCTGAAGCCCGACTTCGACGCTCCTTATGCGCAGTGTAATCAGTTGGACGACATCTATGCTCGCAACCTGAATTACGACGCTGTAGACAATACGTGGTATGCCTATCCCGCCGACTATTATACCCTGAACCGTGCGCATAAAGGCTATATTAGCGAGTTTGACTTCAATCTGAGCGGCAATGTCAACGATCGTGTGTACTTAGGTATGACTATCGGCGTTCATGACGTCAACTACAAGCATTATGGTGAGTACGAGGAGTTTGCTAACGGCCAGGCCCGGATACGTGTTGACGACGACCGTAGCATTGACGGCTCCGGCTTCGACATAAAGGCGGGTATTATCTTCCGGCCTATCGAAACGTCGGCACTGCGCTTTGGCCTGTCTGTAGCTTCGCCAACGTTCTATAGCCTGAAGAGCAGCAATAGCACTAATGTCGTTGGCTACAATAACGGTCAGACGGTGATGGTGAACAATAACGACAGCTATAAGTTCAAACTCTATACCCCATGGAAGTTTGGCGTTAGTGCCGGCCACACACTGAGCCAGATGCTGGCTCTGGGGTTGAGTTTCGAGTATGCCGACTATAGCAGCATGGATACGCGCAAGATTACCGGCAGCCGATATGACTGGTATTACGACTCCTATTCCGAGAGCAGCAATAGCGACAATGAGATGAACCGCCATACCGAGCAGACCCTTAAAGGCGTTGCCACGCTGAAAGTTGGTGCTGAGCTGAAGCCTGATGCGGCAATGGCCGTTCGTCTGGGTTATAACTACCAGTCGCCGATGTACGAGGAGTCGGGATTCAAAGATGGTACCATTGCCTCGCAAGGCTCCTACATCAGTTCGGCCACTGACTATACCAACTGGAAGGCTACCCACCGCATCACCTGTGGTATTGGTTATAGCTTCGGACCGCTCAATCTCTCAGCAGCCTATCAGTATAGTGTTACCAATGGCGACTTCATGCCCTTCATGAACTATCTCGACAACACTACGCCTGCTGACGACAATGTGGCAAAGAGCGTAAGCGTGAGCAACAAACGCCACCAGATAATGGCTACCATCGGCTATTCTTTCTAAAAAAGAATTGAACGAAATGTTTGGTTGTTCCATTTTTTTTCCTTATCTTTGCAGCATAGTATTAACCTCATAATAAGCAACGCTATGAACAAGGAGGAAAAATTTGTTATTACCATCAGCCGACAGTTTGGTACCGGTGGTCATGAGATTGGAGTCGAGCTGGCCCGTCGCCTTGGTGTGAAGCTTCTCGACAAGCAGATACTCAATGAAGTAGCTCGTAAAATTAGCGCCGTGGAGGATGCTGTAGAGAAGATTGAGGCGCGTAATCCGCATTGGCGCGACGATTTCACCAACTTCTACCGCACGTATATGTCTGGTGCCGAGTATAATGGTGCTGAGCAGGACAAGACCAGTCACGAGCTGTTTAGGGCACAGGCCGAGGCTATACGCAAGATTGCCGATGAAGAGTCGTGCGTGATTATAGGCCGCTGCGGTTTCGACATCTTCAGAAATCATTCCAATGCGCTGAAGATTTTCGTACATTCGCCGCTCGACTGCCGTAAGCGCCGCATTGCCGAGAAGTATGACCTGAATGAAACGGATGCCGCCGCCATGATTGTAGACAACGACTACAGCCGCGAGCTCTACACCAAGACGTTTACCGGCAGCGACTGGCAGGACGCACGCAACTATGACATCTCGCTCAATGTGCGGAAGTTTGGCGTCAACGGCGCCGTTGACTACATCATGCGCGCCATCGAAGGCTGACGACGTGCGCCGCTATCAATGGCTGACGACGCGTAAGGCCATCGAAGGCTGGCTCCCGCTAAAGGCTGCGGTACAGCTGTTCATATTGACGGGCTACCTTTAGGTAGTCGTGATGTTTCTCAACGTATTCCCGGCTCTGAACTTTCAGGACGGGAATACGTTGTGGATTTATTATCAGCTGCTCCATTTCGTGGAAGACACTCTCATAGTTAGGCGCTACATTGATGATAGGCCGCAGCTGTTTCTCGCCTAATATCTCGTAATTCTCCGGTTCGCCGCCGCCGATACAGATGATGCCCTTCGACATAGCCTGCAGGGGGTTCATTGATGGCGTATAGCTGTACAGCTGGTCGAGTATGGCGTCGCTGCCATCCATCATCCGCTGGTACTCTGCGAAGGGTACCGACTCGGCTATGTTGAGCTTCATGCGGTGGGCATATTTTTGGCGCAGGTCCAGAGCAGCTTGCAGCATGATGTCAGTGCCCTTGTACTGGCTGCGCTCGCGATTGATGCCAATAAAGAATGATACTTTTGACCGTTTGCACTGCGCCGAAGAGAAAGTTTCCGGCAGTTGGATGGGGTAGGGTATGAAGTGCGTCTTATCAGGGAATTGCGGACGGTAACAGACGTCATATTCATAGAGACCGGTGACAATAGCGTCGCTCTCTGCAGCAATGAGCTTATTGAGTTGCTCCTTGGGTGTGCCCAGCCAGTCGCGGCGCTCTTTCTCGGCAGCTGCGTCGGTGCGCACGATGTCTCCAAAGTTAAAGTCGCTGTAGCGCAAAGGCTTGTCATACGTGCAGGTGTGCACCCAGTACCAGTCCATGCCAAAGGCTCCAAGGACGACATGGCGGTTATGTCGTCGCAGATAGCGGTAGATACTGAACAGGCGCTCAGCTTTTAGCTCGATGAAAATAGGGTTGATGAGTTGCACCACGTCGTAGCCTCGCCATTGTGGCAGCAGGCTGTAGACTTTGGCCATCAGCTTGATGCCGTTCCATTTGCCAGGCTGGCGGTCGAGGTCAATGTCGCGGGGATAGTTCTTCCAGAAGTCGCCGTTGGAGGCTACGGTGACGTCATGGCCCAGCTGTCGAAGGCCTTCGGCCAGTGTCCAGTGTACGTTGCTGTATTCTCCTAATAATAGTATTTTCATGGGAGTTATCGGGAGTTAACGTGACATTACTCTTCTCGTTTCATCAGTGGGAGTGTTATCATCAGCGCAGCGCGACCGTTGACACTGTTGGCCAAGCGCCTGAACCATGTGTACTTCACGGTATAGTTGCGGTCGGGGAGGGGAAAGAGTCCTTCGCTGCGCAAGCCCTCTATGCGTTGTTCCAGTTCGTTGCGGTTGCGGGTAAGCACTATCGTGTTGTAGATATAGTCCATCGAGAGCTGTGCCACCCGTCGCTGCAATGCCAGCCGCTCTGCGGGGGGCAGGGTGCCCAGCAGCTGCCTCAGGCGACAGATCACCCTGCGGTTGTCGTCCAGCCGATGCTGAATGGCGGCGGCCGTCGTGGTGCCTATGGCTGAAGCCTCGTGTTGGCGGTAATAGTACGCGCGTGCCGTGGTGCATACCGCACTCGTGGCGCGGAGAATGAGCTGCGGCGTAAACTCCTCGTCTTCACCGTAACTAATGCCTGGGGTGAACCTTAAGTCGCCCACGATGCTGCGGCGGAAGATGTAGCTCCAGCATGCCCCGTGGATGTTCTGTGTGCGCATCAGGTCGCTGCCGCTCATCACGTCGCCATCCTTGTAATCGATAGGAGCGTCGGCAGAGTGGCTGAATCCGAACATCACCATATCCAAACTACCATATCTGACAATGTCGAGGCAGTGCTCGTAGACATTGGTAATCAGCATGTCGTCGGCATCAATGAATTGTATGAATGTGCCGCTGGCCATCTTCAATCCCATGTTGCGCGCAGTGCTGACGCCGCCGTTGGCCTTGCGCAGGTAGACGATATCGTCGATACAGGATGACAGGTCGCTGAGAGGGCTGACAGCTGAGCCGTCGTCGACAATGATGATTTCGCGCTCTATAGGGCGCAGCGAGAGTCGGGTGATGCTCTCGACACATTTCTTGAGCATCACCGTGGGCTGCTCGTGATAGGTGATGATAAAACTCACGAGCGGCTGGGGGGCTTGATGTGGTGTAGTGTCTTGCTTATTTTGCATAAGGCGTTGATACCTATTGTATTATTGGCTATAATTTTAATTCTTTGCTTTACTCCCCCAGTGGGCTTTACGTGGCGGTGTCGTAGCCGTGTCGTGTCGCCGGTGAGCTCGCTGACGTCCATCTGGATGTTGAGCAGATATAGGTAGTAGCGGTCGTCTATAGTCATGCCGCTGGTGAGGTGGGCGTCAAGTAGTTGGCGCAGCCCCAAGCCGCCGGCAGTGGCAGTGATACCTTGCTGGTTCCAGCAATAATAGTAGAGTCCGCCATCTACCGTGGCCACCTTGTGGGCAACTTTCAGAATCCGCGGCAACGTATAGACATCCTCAAAGACATGGCCTACGGGAAAGCGTATGTCGTCGAAGAGTCTTCGGCGATACACCTTGTTGCAGGCATAGCAGTGACGGTAGGCCTCGGTGCTCAGCCAGTAGTCGCCGGTATTGGTATATTCGGCATTGGTGAAACTCAGTAGGTGCTGGTGGGGCGCACCGTAGAAGCACCAGAGGGGATATTCTACCAAGTCGTTGTCACCCATCCGGCTCATCACGCTGTCAAGGGTGTCACGGGCAATGAAGTCGTCGCTGTCGATGAATGTAATATATTCGCCCTTTGCGCGGTCAATGCCCGCATTACGGGCGGCACTGAGTCCTCCGTTTGACTGGTGGATAACGCTGATGCGCCTGTCGCGTGCTGACCACTCATCACACAACCGTGGACAACCGTCGGGAGAGCCGTCGTCGACAAGGATGACCTCGTAGTCGGCAAAGGTCTGCTCCATGACACTTTTCAGACAGCGGCCGAGGGTTGCTTCTGCACGGTAGACGGGTATGATGATGCTCAGCTTCATGGGGGAAAACGGTGCGTTTTTGAGTGCAAATGTACGCTTTTTTTTTCTAATAACCTTCTTCCGGCTTTAGTTTTTGCTTTTTTGAAGTGACGAAATGTCAGTTTTTATAGTAAAAGCGTCTGAAAACTCCTTTTTTGGCACGATGTTTGCCCCGGTGATGGGCAACATGTAAAATTAATAAAACAAATATCAGTTATGCAAAAAGGTAATATAGGTGTAACGACAGAGAATATCTTTCCTGTCATCAAAAAGTTTCTTTACAGCGACCACGAGATTTTCCTGCGCGAGATGGTGTCTAACGCCGTCGACGCTACTCAGAAACTCAAGACCCTGCAGCAGCGCGGCGACTTCAAGGGCGAACTGGGCGACCTGACGGTGCGCGTCAGCCTCGACACAGAGAAGGGCACCATCACCATCAGCGACCGCGGTATCGGTATGACCGAGGCCGAGATTGACAAGTATATCAACCAGATAGCCTTCTCGGGCGTGAGCGACTTCCTGGAGAAATACAAGGACAACGCCAACAGCATCATCGGCCACTTCGGACTCGGTTTCTACTCCTCGTTCATGGTGTCGAAGAAGGTGGAAATTATCACTAAGAGCTATCAGGACGATGCCAAGGCCGTGAAGTGGAGCTGCGACGGCTCGCCGGCCTACGAGATTGACGAGGCAGAGAAGGAGGACCGTGGCACCGACATCATACTCTACATCGACGACGACTGCAAGGAGTTCCTCGAGCGCACCCGTCTGGAGCAGCTGCTGCAGAAGTACTGCAAGTTCATGGCCGTGCCCGTGGCCTTCGGCAAGAAGCAGCAGTGGTCGAGCGACGAGAAGAAGATGGTAGACACCGACGAGGACAACATTATCAATAATGTGGAGCCCTTGTGGACGAAGACCCCCTCGACGCTCAAGGACGAGGACTACCGCTCGTTCTACCGCACGCTCTATCCCATGAGCGACGAGCCCCTGTTCTGGATTCACCTCAACGTGGACTACCCCTTCAACCTCACGGGTATACTCTACTTCCCCAAGATCAAGTCTAACATCGAGCTGCAGCGCAACAAGATTCAGCTTTACTGCAACCAGGTGTTTGTCACCGATCAGGTGGAGGGCATCGTGCCTGAGTTCCTCACCCTGCTCCATGGCGTCATCGACTCCCCCGACATTCCCCTGAACGTGAGCCGCAGCTACCTGCAGAGCGACCGCGAGGTGAAGAAGATTTCGACGTATATCACCAAGAAGGTGGCCGACCGCCTGAAGGCTATCTTCAACGAAGACCGCAAGCAGTACGAGGAGAAGTGGGACGACCTGAAGCTCTTCATCAACTACGGCATACTCTCCGAGGAGGGCTTCTACGACCGCGCCAAGGACTTCGCCCTGATGAAGGACGTTGAGGGCAAATACTTCACCTTCGACGAATACAAGACCTTGATCGAGGCTTCGCAGAAAGATAAGGACGACACCCTGATTTACCTCTACGCCACCAATAAGGAGGAGCAGTATTCCTACATCAAGGCTGCCCAGGACAAGGGCTACAGCGTGCTGTTGCTCGACGGCCAGCTCGACGTGCCTACCATCCAGACCCTGGAGCAGAAGTTTGAGAAGAGCCGCTTCACACGCGTTGACGCCGACATCATCGACCGGCTCATCGTGAAGAGCGACGCCCCGAAGACCGACCTCAGCGACGAGCAGCGTGACAATCTGTCAGCCGTCTTCAGCACGCAGATGCCTAAGCTCGACAAGACGGAGTTCCACGTCGAAGTGGACGCCCTGGGCGAGAATGCCCGTCCGGTGGTCATCACCCAGAACGAGTGGATGCGCCGCATGAAGGAGATGAGCCGCTTCCAGCAGGGCATGAACTTCTACGGCCAGATGCCCGACGCGTTCAACATCGTGCTCAACGCCGACCATCCGCTTATCAAGCGCGTGCTCGCCGACTGCGAGGCCAGCACCACCGAGGCCCTGAAGCCTATCCTCTCAGAGCTGAGAGGCCAGGAGGCCCGTCTGGCTGCCATCCAGCAGCAGCAGGACAAGAAGAAGTACGACGAGCTGACACAGGAAGACCGCGACCTGAAGGCCGAGGCCGAGAAGGCAGTGCAGGCCGAGAAGGACAAGCGCCAAGGCGTCATCGCCGACTACGCCCAGAAGAACGACGTGGTACACCAGCTCATCGACCTAGCTCTGCTGCAGAACGGCATGCTGCGCGGCGAAGCCCTCGACCGCTTCCTCAGCCGCAGCGTAGAGCTGATTAAGTAATTCAGGCTTCCTACCTTTTTATCAAGTTTTTCTACGTTTTATATTTATCGTCACTACCGTCGTTTCTTTATAACCGCCCGACAACCAACGTGTTAGGGTGGTGATGGCGGGGTGACGATAAATAGTTTTATCTTCCCATGATTCTTCCTCCCCCCAAAAAAGTTCAGAAATTTCTTTGCTATATTAAATAAAAACTTTATTTTTGCAATCAGAACTAGAAACCTTGGGATAGAGCCTATATAAAGTGTTAAGGACTATGAAATCACTTAGTATCATAATCCCAGTATATAACACAGAACGATATATACGTCCTTGTCTGGAAAGTATATTCAGGCAGGGCTTGGATGAAAGATGCTTTGAAGTGATTATCATCAATGACGGCACTAAGGACAATAGCATAGGCGTGATACAAGATTTAATCAGCCAGCATACCAATATCACTTTAATTGAACAAGAGAATCAGGACCTGTCAGTGGTCCGAAATAATGGTATTGCCATGGCCACGGGGGAGTTTATTTTGATGCCCGACTCTGATGACCTGCTTATTGACAACAGTCTCGCTCCACTACTCGATGCAGCAATTTCAACCAAGGCAGATTTGGTTGTTGCCGATTTCTTGAGATTGAAAGATGAAGAAATTGAAATTGAGATGCATCGTGCACATCACCAAAAAGAGTTTTCTTATGAGGAAAAAACTGGAGAACGCTTGTTCTTGGAAGACTTGAGTCCCTATCAATGCTATGTGTGGCGCACTCTTTTCAGAAGGGAATTCCTGTTGGAAAACCAGCTGAAGTTTGTGCCAGGGATTTACATTCAAGATGTTCCTTTCACCCATGAATGTTACTTGAAGGCAAAGAAGTGTCTCAGGACTCCATGGCTCCTAAACATCTATCGTGTCGGACATGAATCTGCCACCTTCTGTTTTAATCAGAAAAAGTTCAGGGTTGTCCCCCGCTATACTCGACAAAATAAGTAATGATGTTTATGTTTCATTCTCTGTGATGATTTGCTCCTGTGTTCGTGCTATCAGTAAAGCATCGGAGAGAGTGGAAATAATGGATTACCTCAAACAAAAAGCTCCAGACTTAAGCTTTCATAATGGCTATAAACAGAGAATTGTTACATTCCTGTTTAGAAACATGCCACATTTGTTTATTCACCTGCGTTATATCTATGCGGCTGTTGTAGAAGACAGGCTGCTCCCCTTTTACCATCACAAGATAACTAGACTTTTTGCATAACATGAAAATTGCTTATATCATAGGATCATTAGCCACCCAAGGCGGGACAAGCAGAATTGTGACGGAAAAGGCTCACTATTTTGCTACAGTCGTTGGTTATGACGTAACAATCATTACCTGTTACCAACGGGAAGATCAAGCAAACACTTTCATCCTTTCAGAGGATGTGAAGCAAATCAACTTAGAAATCTCAAGTGATTCCCAGTACAAATACAAGTACCCAAAACGACTGTGGGTCAAGAGGAGGAATGAGATATTATTACGTCGAAAACTTACTGACGCAGTACGGCAGGTTGACCCTGACATTCTCATTGGCATTGCACAACTCAAGGCGGATGTAGTCAGCAAAATTAAATGTAGGGCCAAAAAGGTCATTGAATGTCATGAAGCAAGGAGTTATACGCTTTCGGGGGTAGGCATGAATCTTTCCTTCTTGTCAAGGATATATAGGAGTATTTACAGATTCAAGTATTTCAGAACCATAGAGCGGAATGCTGATGTGGTCTGCCCACTGACAGAAGGAGATAAAAATCTATGGAAAAAAGCCAAACGCGTGGAAGTTATTCCAAATTTCTCACTGATGCCTGTTCTCAGTTATAGTGACTGCACAGCAAAACGTGTGATAGCCGTAGGACGATTAGCATGGGAGAAAGGGTATAGCAGATTGATTCGAGCATGGAAGATAGTCTCTACCAGACATCCAGACTGGCGTCTTGACATCTTTGGTGAAGGCGACATGGAAGGTGCCATAAGACTGCTTATCAAGAGCAACAACATCAAGAACATCAGCATACACAAGCTTACCCATGATATTAGCCAAGAGTATGCCAATAGTTCTATCTGTGCTGTGTCATCTTACTTTGAGGGATTCTCACTGGTACTTCTTGAGGCCCAGAAACATGGTGTACCCAGTGTGGCGTTCGACTGTCCTTTTGGCCCAAGAAGCATTATAAACGATGCCTATAATGGTTTCCTTGTTGAGAATGGCGATATAAGTCTATTTGCAGAGAGAGTGTGTCGGTTAATAGAAAGTCAGGAACTAAGGAAGCAATTCTCTCAAGCATGTATAGAACATGCAAAAGTTTTTGACGTTCATATAGTTATCCAAAAATGGAAAGATCTGTTTGAAGACATTCTCGACGCCCCCGTCAAACAGGTTACACCCTCATGAGGTCGCTGATGACCATATCGCTGACAAAGAGTGCCTCTCTGGTGAGTCGAAGGCGGCCTTTGTCGAGCGTGAGCAGGCCCCCAGTGATATACTTCCGAGCCAGGGGTAGCAGGTAGCTGCGCTCGCTGGCGGTAAGATGCTCAAGGTTAAGGCCCTCGCAGGTGCGCAGGCTGAGCATCACGCGGTCGTTATATCGGTCGCGGGGCGTGAGCAGCTCCGACTCAAAGACGGACTTGCCGTTCTCTATGCCCAGGATATAGTCGTCGAGGCTGGCCATGTTCCACCGTCGGGTTCGTCCGTCGTAGCTGTGAGCGGCGGCGCCTAACCCGATGTAGGGCACGTTGGTCCAGTAGTTGCTGTTGTGGCGCGAGCGGCGGCCCGGCCTTGCAAAGTTCGAAATCTCATAGTGCTCATAGCCCGCAGCCTGTAGACGGTCGATGAGTGTGTAGTACATCTGTCGCTCCAGCTCCTCGTCCATAGTGAAATGTGAATTCTCCATTATTAATCGATACAATGGCGTGCCCTCTTCGATGGTGAGGCAGTAGGCTGAGAGATGCTCCACCTGAAGAGTCAGGGCGGCGTCGATGTCGCGCTGCCAGTCGGAGAGCGTCTCGCAGGGGAAGCCGTACATCAGGTCGACGCTGATGTTGCCGATGCCCGCCTGGCGCAGGCGGTCAATGGCCTCAGACACCTGAGCACCGGAGTGACGGCGGCGTAGAAAGCGCAGACGGGCGTCGTCGAAGGTCTGTGCGCCCATCGACACGCGGTTGACGCCCATCGCCGGCAGCGCTTCGGCCAACTCTGTGGTGATGTCGTCGGGGTTGTATTCAATGGTTATTTCGGCTCCCTGTTCCACCTTATATATATTATATATAGCGCTGAGCACCTGCCGCAGCTGGACGACAGAGAGCTGCGAGGGAGTTCCGCCGCCGAGATAGACGGTGCTTATCAAGTCGTTGTCCTCAGCTTCTGATTTCCCTTTCCTCATTTTCGCTTCACGACAGAGGGCGTCGACATACCGCTGCCGTTTGTCGCTTTGGGTCGTAGAATAAAAGGCGCAATAGATGCAGCGGCTCGCGCAGAAGGGAATATGAACGTAAATACCTGCCATAATGGCTGCAAAAGTACTAATAAAGTTTAATATTTGAAAGCTTTCGTTGGTTTTTTGCGCAAAAATGCCTACCTTTAGCCCGCTTTTCAAGACAATAAACCTAAAACATAACTTATTATGAAAGTTTATCAGACTAACGAGATTAAGAACATTGCACTCATTGGCAGTGCGGGTAGCGGCAAGACTACTCTTGCCGAAGCAATGGTTTACGAGGCCGGCATCACCAAGCGCCGCGGCACCGTAGAGGGTAAGAACACCATGAGCGACTACTTCCCTGTAGAGCAGGAGTACGGCTACTCGGTGTTCTCTACTGTTTTTCATGTGGAGTGGAACAACAAGAAGCTCAACATCATCGATTGCCCGGGCTCTGACGATTTCGTGGGCGGCTCCATCACCGCCATGAACGTTACTGACCAGGCCGTCATCCTGATCAACGGTCAGTATGGTCCTGAGGTAGGTACGATGAACGCTTTCCGCAACACAGAGAAACTGAAGAAGCCCGTCATCTTCCTCGTCAACCAGCTTGACCGCGACAACTGCGACTACGACCAGATACTGCATCAGCTGAAGGAGGTGTACGGCAACAACTGCGTGCCCGTGCAGTATCCTATCCAGACCGGTGCCGGCTTCAATGCCGTCATCGACGTGCTGCTGATGAAGAAATATTCGTGGAAGCCCGAGGGTGGCGCTCCCATCATTGAGGATATTCCCGCCGAGGAGCTTGAGAAGGCTAAGGAGTGGAAGGCTGCCCTGGTAGAGGCTGCCGCCGCCGGCGACGACACGCTGATGGAGAAGTTCTTCGAGAGCGAAGACCTCTCTGAGGACGAGATGCGCGAGGGCATCCGTAAGGGGCTCGTCACGCGCTCTATCTATCCCGTGTTCTGCGTCTGCGCCGGCCGCGATATGGGTGTGCGCCGTCTGATGGAGTTCCTGGGCAACGTGGTGCCTTTCGTCTCTGAGATGCCTGTCATCAAGAATGCTGCCGGCCAGGACGTGCCCGCCGACGCCTCGGCTCCTACGTCGCTGTATTTCTTCAAGACCGGCGTGGAGCCCCATATCGGTGAGGTGCAGTACTTCAAGGTGATGAGCGGCGTGGTGAAGAGTGGCGACGACCTGACCAATGCCGACCGCGGCTCGAAGGAGCGCATAGGCACGATTTATGCCTGTGCCGGTGCCAACCGCATACAGGTAGACCAGCTCGTGGCCGGCGACATCGGCTGCACCGTGAAGCTGAAGGACGTGAAGACAGGCAACACGCTCAACGCCAAGGACGTAGACAATAAGTTTGACTTCATCAAATATCCTAACTCTAAGTTCTCGCGCGCTATCAAGGCCGTCAACGAGGCCGAGACTGAGAAGATGATGGCCGCCTTGCAGAAGATGCGTCAGGAAGACCCCACATGGGTGGTGGAGCAGTCGAAGGAGCTGCGCCAGATTATCGTCCACGGACAGGGTGAGTTCCACCTGCGTACCCTGAAGTGGCGCATGGAGAACAACGAGAAAATCCAGGTGGAATACCAGGAGCCCAAGATACCGTATCGTGAGACCATCACGAAGATGGCACGTGCCGACTACCGCCACAAGAAGCAGTCGGGCGGTGCCGGACAGTTTGGCGAGGTGCACCTCATCGTGGAGCCTTACACCGAGGGTATGCCCGACCCGACGTCGTTCACCATCAACGGTCAGGAGTTCAAGATGAACATCAAGTCGAAGGAAGAGAAAGACCTGGAGTGGGGCGGCAAGCTGGTGTTCATCAACAGCGTCGTCGGTGGTGCCATCGACATGCGCTTCATGCCCGCCATCCTCAAGGGTGTGATGGAGCGTATGGAGCAGGGGCCGCTCACGGGTTCGTATGCCCGCGACGTGCGCGTCATCGTCTACGACGGCAAGATGCACCCCGTTGACTCCAACGAGCTGTCGTTCATGCTCGCTGCCCGCAACGCCTTCTCGGCAGCCTTCAAGGAGGCCGGTCCCAAGGTGCTGGAGCCCATCTACGACCTGGAGGTGCTGGTGCCCGCCGACTACATGGGCGACGTGATGAGCGACCTGCAGGGCCGCCGCGCCATCATCATGGGTATGGATTCCGAGGCCGGCTACCAGAAACTCTCGGCCAAGATTCCCCTGAAGGAGCTGGCCAGCTACTCGATAGCCCTGAGCTCGCTCACAGGCGGCCGTGCGTCGTTCACCACGCAGTTTGCCAGCTACGAGCTCGTGCCCAACGACATCCAGCAGCAGCTCATCAAGGAGCATGAGGCAGAGATGAAGGACGAGGATTAAGAAATGATAATATAACAGCGATACAGAGTTTCATTGTGTCTCGTTTCCCCGGAACAATGGAGCCCTGTATCGCTGTTTATGGTTACCTATAATTAGCTTTTGTCAAGAAAATGGGGGAGGAGGGGGAAGTATTACTAAAAATATTTGGAGATGTGATAGGAAATACGTATTTTTGCAGCCATAAAGCTAGAAATAACGTGGTGCTTACATCTTTCAATAAAATTCTAAGCTGGTATTTCAGCAAGAATGCACTGCCTTACTGGTGTGTGCTGATGCTTGACTGTATCATCATTTTTGTAACCGGCGCATTTACTTACTGGCTGTTCAACAAGACCATCGTTTTAATTGACCATCGGTTCAGTGTGATTTACACGCTGCTGTTCTATGCTGCCATGAGCCTGATAGGAGCAAAGATATTCAGCACCTATTCCGGCATCGTGCGCTTCTCGTCGTTCGACGACTTGCTCAAGGTGGCTTACGCCAACGGCCTGACACTGATTCTGGCCTTGGCCACATCGTACATATTCGAAGAGGCAGGCATTGACGCACTCTCAGCCTTGAACCAGACACAGATTCTGACCACCTTCATTATGGCTACCCTCGTCATGTGGGGCATGAGGGTAGTTGTCAAGGGGCTATACGACGTGTCGTTTACCGACTCGCGCTGCCAGCGCGTGCTCATCTACGGTGCACTCTCCGGCGGCGTCGGACTGGCCAAATACATACGGTCGCAGAAGCCCCGGCGCTTTTCGCTGCAGGGCTTTATTTCGCACGACAAACAGGCTCACCACATGCGGCTGATGGGGCGTAAGGTGTATAACGCCGAGAAAGACGACATGGCAGCCGTCATTGCCAATGAGCATATCGATGCAGTGCTGGTGAATCCGCTGCGTGCCAATGATTTCCGCGATAATCAGGCGCTGCAAGACTTGCTGATCAGTGCGGGCTGTAAAATATTCATGGCTCAGCAAGTACAGGAGGCGAAGATTGAGGACGGACAACTGACTGACGACTTCGTGCCGCAGAACTTCCAGGTGAACGAGGTGTCGGTGGAAGACCTGCTGCCGCGACAGGAGATTACTGTAGACTTAAAGGCCGTCAGCAAGCAGCTGACGGGCAAGCGTGTGCTCATTACCGGCGCCGCCGGCTCCATAGGCTCCGAGATTGTGCGCCAGGTGGCATCGTTCAATCCCGCTGCCATGATGCTCATTGACCAGGCAGAGACACCAGAGCACGATATACGCCTGATGATGGCTCACGACTTTCCCAATGTGAAAGCGGAAACCATAGTGACGAGCATCAGCCGCAAAACGCGCATGCATGCCATCTTCAGCAGGTTCCGCCCCGACTATGTGTTCCATGCCGCTGCCTATAAGCACGTACCCATGATGGAGGACAACCCCTCGGAGGCCGTGCTCAACAATATCTACGGAACGAAAGTCATTGCCGACTGCAGCGTGATGTACGGTGTCAAGAAGTTTGTGATGATTTCTACCGACAAGGCCGTCAACCCCACCAATGTCATGGGATGCTCGAAGCGCATCTGCGAGATTTATGTGCAGAGCCTGAACCAGAAGCTGAAAAACCAGGCTCAAGCCGAAGGCAAGGGCGACGACTACACGCAGTTTGTCACCACACGCTTTGGCAATGTGCTGGGCAGCAACGGCTCTGTCATACCACTGTTCCGCGAGCAAATCAAGAACGGCGGGCCGGTAACCGTCACCGACGAGCGAATAGTGCGATTCTTCATGCTGATTCCCGAGGCTTGCAAGCTCGTGCTGGAAGCAGGCACCAAGGGCAATGGCGGCGAAATATTCGTCTTCGACATGGGCAAGCCCGTGAAAATCGTAGACCTGGCCAAGCGGATGATAGCACTCTCAGGGGCGCACAACGTGGAAATAAAATTCACCGGACTGCGTGAGGGTGAGAAGCTCTATGAAGAGGTACTCAACGAGCTGGAAGGCACGAAACCTACGTTCCATAAGAAAATACGCATCGCTGAAGTAAGAGAATACAACTTCGACGAGGTTACTAAGGATATTGACGAATTAGTAGCAATATCAAAGAACTATGACAATATGGCTACGGTTAAGAAGATGAAAGCCATTGTGCCAGAGTATAAGAGCAACAACTCCGTCTACGAGCAGCTGGACCGTTAAACATGCCTGATACACCATATACAGAAAGAGCATTCCTTGAGGGGGGGATGCTCTTTCTGCTTACTAACCGTGTTTGTTAGTTATGGACTAATTGCGTATTTATAACCAATATGTATTTATATCGTTAAATTCACTGAATATAGGAGAAATAATTAACTTAAAATATTGCTTGTTTTAAGATTTGCCGTATCTTTGCAAGCATGAAGAAAAGTACTATATGGCTCATAGCCCTGATTATGGGATTCTCCTTTCTGGGGTTGCTCTACCTTCAGTTGTCGTACATCGAGCAGATGGCGCGTATGAAGAAAGAACAATTTGATGAGTCTGTTAACCGCAGTCTGTATCAGGCGTCGCGTAATCTTGAGATGAACGAGACGCTACGCTATCTGGAGAAAGATATCAATGAAACGGAGCGCCGTGCCTTCAAGCAGGATTCTGTTATGGCGCGTTCGGGAATGTTGAACGATGTCATTCAGCATACCCACCAGTATTCCGTGGCCGGAAAGGACGGCACCGTGTATTCATCGTTTGAGCTGAAGACCATCACCACTAAGCCGTCGACCATTCCCAAGGCGATGATTCTGCGCTCAGATAAGAGCAGCATAGACGAAGCCTCGAAGTCGCTGCAGGAGATTGTGCGCAACAGGTATATCTATCAGAAAGCTCTGTTAGACGAGGTGGTCTATAACATACTCTATCAGGCCAGTGACAAGCCGCTGAAGGAGCGTGTCAACTTCAAGTTCCTGGATCAGGAAATCAATACGGGGCTGTTGAACAACGGCATCAATATACCTTATCATCTCACCGTCTCCACGGCCGACGGTCGTGAGGTGTACCGCTGTCCCGACTATTCTGAGAAGGGGTTGCAGTGGAGTTACTCCCAGGTGTTGTTCCACAACGACCCGTCGTCGAAGAAGGGTGTGGTGAAGATTCATTTCCCCGACATGGACAAGTATATTATGTCGAGTGTCAAGTTTATGATACCGGCCATCATCTTCACCGTGGTATTGCTCATCACTTTCATCTTCACCATAGTGGTTATCTTCCGCCAGAAGCGCTATACAGAGATAAAGAACGACTTTATCAACAATATGACCCACGAGCTGAAGACACCTATCTCAAGTATCTCGCTGGCGGCACAGATGCTCAACGACGATTCGGTGACGAAGAGTCCGCAGATGCAGAAGCATCTCGGCACTGTTATCAACGACGAGTCAAAGCGCCTGCGCTTCCTCGTGGAGAAAGTGCTGCAGATGTCGATGTTCGACCGTAAATCGGTATCGTTCAAGAAGAAGGAACTCGACCTCAACGAACTATTGGAACAGGTGGCCTCTACCTTCTCGTTGCGCGTCGAGCATACCGGTGGCAAGATTTATACCGAGATAGAGGCTGTAGACTCGGCCATCTATGTTGATGAGGTACACTTCCAAAATGCCATTACCAACCTGATGGACAACGCCGTGAAGTATCGTAAGCCCGACGAGCCGTTAGACCTCTATATCCGCACGTGGAACGAGAAAGACCGTCTGTGCTTCTCTATCCGCGACACCGGCTTGGGCATCAAGCGCGAGAACGTCAGGAAAATCTTTGATAAGTTCTATCGCGTGCATACTGGTAACGTCCACGATGTCAAGGGTTTCGGACTCGGACTGGCATACGTCAAGCGTATCATCGATCTGCATGGAGGCGACATCAAGTGTGAGAGTGAACTGGGCAAGGGCACAATGTTTACAGTCTCGCTGCCTATCCTGAAGGAAGATTGAAGATTGAAAATTGAAGATTGAATAGTAAATTTTAAATAGTAAATTGTAAATTTGTAAACTGTATGGACGACAAACTGAAAATTCTTCTTTGTGAAGACGACGAGAACCTGGGAATGTTGCTTCGCGAGTATCTTGATGCCAAGGGGTATGAGGCAGAGTTGTGTGCTGATGGTGAAGCCGGCTATAAGGCTTTCCTCAAGACGAAGTTTGACATCTGTGTGCTTGATGTGATGATGCCTAAAAAGGACGGCTTCACTCTGGCACAGGAAATCCGCCAGTCAAATGCTGAGATTCCTATCATCTTCCTCACAGCAAAGACGCTGAAGGAGGACATACTTGAGGGTTTCAAGATTGGCGCTGACGATTACATCACCAAACCCTTCTCTATGGAGGAGCTGGTGTTTCGTATTGAAGCTATTCTGCGTCGCGTGCGTGGCAAGAAGAATAAGGAGTCAACACTCTATCGTATCGGTGGCTTCACCTTCGATACTCAGAAGCAGCTGCTTTCTATTGGCGAAAAGCAGACCAAGCTGACGACCAAGGAGAATGAGTTGCTGGCACTGCTCTGCTCGCATGCCAACGAGATTCTGCAGCGTGACTTCGCCCTGAAGACTATCTGGATTGACGACAACTACTTCAACGCCCGCTCTATGGACGTGTATATCACTAAGTTGCGCAAGCATTTGAAGGAAGACCCGCAGATAGAAATCATCAATATCCACGGTAAGGGCTACAAGCTCATTACGCCTGACGAAGATTAAGCTGAGAATTTCTTCGCAGGCGAAGCGTCCCTTTAGGTCCGAGCGGAGAGGTAGAGAAGTTGAGAGTTATGACTACTTTAAAGCAATATTCAGGATTGGCGCTGATAGTTATCGGCGCCATCCTTTTAGTTGTTTGCTTTGTCTTCCATTGGGAGTCTAATGCTGAGTTGCTTGTCGGACTGGCGCTGATTGTTTCTGGCTACGTCTTGCATCTTAAGCTTCAATAGGGTATCCTTAAATTTTATTGATGTCTACGTAGCCGTGCATGACGGCATAAATGGTAAGGGCAGAGACTGAGCGCATGCCCAGCTTATCCATGATGTTCTTGCGGTGAGTGACAACGGTGGTCAGCCCGATGTTCAGGCGGTCGGCAATTTCCTTGTTGATATACCCCTGAACAATGAGCGACATGACCTCTATCTCGCGGTCGGTAAGAATCTTTTGCTGTAGTACCTGTGGCATGGGAGGCAGGTTCTTACCACCAGGGTGGGCGTGCTGCTGTAGCATGAGCAGCGCGCGCACCAGTTCATTTTCAGGCACATTGATGCAGAGGCTGTGAAATTCAGCCAGTTGCGACGTGCTGTCGAGACTTAGGGTCAGTACAATAGTTTTGTGGCGATGAGCTGAGAAGAACGGCCTGTTCTCAAGCACTATGTTCATGGCCGTGAAGTAGTGTACGTAGCTGTCGGGTGAATTAGCCTCCAACTCAGCAAATGAGCCATAAGTGTCAACCGTCATGATGGGCATGACGTTCTGAAGCAGTTGCTTCAGGCCTACAGCAGCTAATGTATTTGGGTCTATAATGGCCACCTTTGGCCGTCCGTTGGTCATCTTATTCACTTTTCACTTTTCACTTTTCACTCTTCACTTTTCACTCTTCACTCTTCACTCTTCACTAGCGTCAGCGCTAAAGTTCCACCCCTGCGCTTTCAGTTCAAACTCCTGACCGTCGCGGCTGACAAGCACATGGCCGAACTTCTGTTCTGTGATATGACCAATCAGATGAACGTCGTCCACCTCTTGGATTTTCTCATGGTCGCCGATGGGTACCGTGAACACCAGCTCGTAGTCTTCGCCTCCGTTCAGGGCACAGGTAGTGACATTCATGTTCAGCTCCTCGGCCATCACGGCTGTTTGGTAGTCTATGGGCAGTTGCTTCTCATAGATGCGGCATCCTACGCCCGACTGCTTACAGATATGTCGCAGTTCGGAGGACAGGCCATCGCTGACGTCCATCATCGCTGTGGGGCGGATGCCCGCCTGCCGCAGTTTCTGTATAATGTCGCCGCGTGCCTCGGCCTGCAGCTGGCGCTGCAAGAGATATTCCTTGCCGCTAAAGTCGGGCATGGAGAGATTTGAGAGCTGAGATTTGAGGTTTGAGATTTTCTCTTGGTTACCCTCCTGCTGTGCCAAGGCCAGTTTCTTCTGTAGGTCGTCATACTGGCTGTAGTAAACGCTTTTCTCCCGCTCCAGCAACTGCAGGCCCATGTAGGCGGCCCCGAGGTCGCCGCTGACGCAGATGAGGTCAGTGTCGCGTGCTCCGTTGCGATAGACGATGTCCTCCTTGCTTGCCTCGCCGATACAGGTAATCGAGATGGCCAGGCCCGTGAAGCTGCTGGTAGTGTCGCCGCCGACGATGTCGACGTTCCATTTTTCGCAGGCCAGTCGCATGCCCTTGTAGAGTTGCTCAATATCCTCTACGGTAAACCGCTTGCTGATAGCCAGTGAGACGGTAATCTGCCGCGGGGTGCCGTTCATGGCGAACACGTCGCTGAGGTTCACCATCACCGCCTTGTAGCCCAGATGCTGCAGGTCTATATAGGTCAGGTCGAAGTGTACGCCCTCCATCAGCAGGTCGGTGGTGATGAGCACCTCGCTGTCAGGATAGCTCAGCACGGCACAGTCGTCGCCAACGCCGTAGCGTGTGGATACATTCTTGGGTTTAAGTTCGCTGGTAAGACGGTCGATGAGACCGAACTCTCCGATGTTTGCTATTTCCATTTCTCTGTCGGGTGGTCTTGGTTGAATTTCTCTTTTTGCTTTGATTCTACTTTTTCGGAGCGGATAATCATTTCGCGCATGATGGTTGTCATCAGCGGCTGTGCTTTGTTGGCGGCCTCCTGCACCTCTTCGTGGCTTACCTCTACGGGGTTGTCGAAGCCCCCCAGGTCGGTAACGACAGAGATGCCGAATGTGCGGATGCCGCAGTGATGGGCAACAATCACTTCGGGTATGGTAGACATGCCTACCGTGTCGCCGCCAAGCAGGCGGTACATCTTGTATTCGGCAGGTGTTTCAAACGTAGGGCCTTGCACGCCCACGTAGACACCGTGCTGTAAGGCGATACCCTTTTCCGCCGCAATCTCGTCAGCAAGATTGATGAGACTATGGTCATAGGTCTCGTGCATGTCGGGGAAGCGTGGCCCTGTAGGGAAGTTCTTGCCTCGCAGCGGATGTTCGGGAAACAGGTTGATATGGTCAGTAATCACCATCAGGTCGCCAATCTTGTACTGAGGGTTCATACCGCCGGCAGCATTGCTGACGAAGAGCGTCTTGACGCCCAGCTCATACATCACGCGAATGGGGAACGTCACTTCCTTCATCGAATAGCCCTCATAATAGTGGAAGCGCCCCTTCATGGCCATAATGTCTACGCCGCCGAGCTTGCCGAAGATAAGCTTGCCGGAGTGTCCTTCAACGGTAGACACGGGGAAATGAGGTATCTGGCTATATTCAAACTCGTAGGTATCAGTTATTTCTGAAGCTAATTGTCCGAGGCCTGTCCCCAGTACGATGGCTGTTCTGGGACTGGTGGTCATCCTTGCCTTTAACCAGGATGCTGTTTCTTGTATTTTTGCGTACATAGCCTATAATATTTTGGTTAAACAATTCTTCTTGGTCTAACATGAACGTAATACGTACCGGGAGCACGTAAAGGTTTTGCTTCACGGCGTCGCTTATATTCTCAGCTTGGCTTAGCCGGGCGGCGTCTTTCTCAGTGGTGATGATGCGCTTGGGCGATGGCATGGCGTCAAACACCTCATTGAGCCGCTCTATATCCTTGCGCTTGAAGTTATGATGGTCGGCAAAGGTCATTGGCGTGATGCTCTTTGTCAGCGGCGCCAGGTCTTCATTCATCTGTCGCGGTGAGGCGATACCCGTCAGCAGCAGTATGTTTTCATTGCTGATGGCATCGAGGCTTTGCGGCTTGCCGCTATTGAATACCGGCTGCAGCGGCTCATAGTCCAAGGTGGAAAAGAAGAGCTTCTGATAGGGGTATAAGTTCATAGCTTTAGTGATGACCCTAAACTCCATAGGTTTCAGTTCCTTAGGACATTTGGTGATAATCACGATGTCGGCCCGGTCCTTGCCCTTTAGCGGTTCGCGCAGGCGGCCGGCGGGCAACAGCTTGTCATAGATAATGAGCCGGTGATAGTCTACTAATAGGATATTGATGCCTGGCTTCACTTGTCGGTGCTGAAAGGCGTCGTCCAGCAGAATAACGTCTACGGGCTTGCCCTCAGCCTCACTGGTAAGGTTGTCAATGCCGCGGGTGCGTTTCTTGTCTACAGCAACGGTGATGTCGGGAAATTTCTGCTTCATTTGGTAAGGCTCGTCACCGATGAGCAGCATTGGCGTGTTCTCGTCGGCCACGCGGAAACCGCGGCTCTTGCGCTTGTAGCCGCGGCTGAGCACAGCTACGTGCATCTTGTCATGCAGTAGTCTGACAAGATACTCCACATGAGGCGTTTTGCCTGTTCCTCCGACGGTCAAGTTGCCTACGGCAATGACGGGTGTATTAAAGGCACGAGTCTTGAGTATCCCTACATCAAAGAGAAAATTCCTCAATCCTACGCCTATGCCGTAGAGCCAGCTCAGTGGCAGTAGCCATTCGTTAGTTTTAATGAAGTCGCCTTCCACGATTTACAAGTTGGTTTTTAACGGTTACTAAACGATTACTTTTAGATGTAAGCGGTAGGAGGTGAGAGAGTCGTCAACCTCTCACTAAAAATTCAGCTGATAGGGCAGCCGGGCCTGCAGGCGGTTACGCTGCATGTCACGGCGGGCGTCGACCACCGGCTGATAGAATCCGCCGAGCACTTCACGCAGTTCGCTGTCAAGATAAGTGTTGCGCTTCTTGTCCATGTCCATCAGCTGTTCATACCAGGGTGCCGGAGCCGGGTAGCTCTTGGAGTGGTATTCCTCTATCTTTGCCAGCTCGGCGGCCTTCTTGACAGCATCGTTAAGTGAACCTATCTGGTCTACTAACTTGATGGGCTTGGCATCGGTGGCCAGCCACACGCGTCCCTGGGCAATCTCATGCACCTGGTCGCGACTCATCTTGCGCCCGTCGGCCACAATCTTGAGGAATGTCTCGTAGCCGCGGTCCACGTATGTCTGCATGAATCGTATCTCTTCGGCGTTGTCTTTGCTCAGCACGAGATTTTCCTCGAAGTCGGTGTAGCGGTTGGTTTTCGTGCCGTCGAAGGTGACGCCCAGCTTGTCGGTCACCAGTTCCGCGACGTTGGGCACCAATCCGAAGATGCCGATGCTGCCGGTAATGGTGGTAGGCTCGGCAAAGATATAGTTGCCATAGGCACTCATCATGTAGCCTCCTGAAGCAGCCAGTCCTCCCATGGAGATGACCACGGGTTTCTTTGCCTTCAGGTTGGCAATGGCGTGGGCTATCTGTTCCGAGGCCACAGCCGAGCCGCCGGGCGAATTCACGCGGATGACGACCGCCTTCACGTGGTCGTCCTTGGCCAGTTCGTTCAGGTCGTTAACGGTCTCTTTTCCTATAATAGAGTGCTCCGTAGCGAAAAGACTCGTAGCTTCGTCGATGATTTCTCCGTAAGCATAGTAGACGGCCACCTCGTCGCCATGCTCTTCCTCCTGTGCCGGCAGGGCAATCATGTCGCTGAGCAGCAGTTGGTTGATGTCGTCGTCATCGTCGACACCCAGCTTGCTCTTCACGGCAGCGCTCACAGCTTCAGGATATGCCAGCATGTCGATCAGTCCGCTCTTCAGGTAGTCGGCAGGGGCGGCGAAGGCCAGTATGCTGTCGCTTACCAGTTTGTCAAGCTGCTCGGCAGTGAGCTTCTTGCGGCTGGCGGCCATGTCTTTGAGCATGTGCTGCCAGATGCCCTGCTGGTAAGCCGTTGTCTGCTCACGGTTCTCAGGACTCATGTCTTGGCGGATGACACCCTCGACGGCACTCTTGTATTTACCTACGCGGACGGCCTGATAGCGCACGCCGATTTTGTCGTAGAGTCCTTTCATGAACTCCCGCTTGCCGCCGATACCCTTCAGCTCAATCATGCCCGTCTGATTCAGGCCAATGCTGTCGGCCACGGAAGCCACGTAGTAGGCCGCCTGGGTGTAATGGTCGGCATAGGCATATATCCACTTACCGCTCTTCTTGAAATCTTTCAGAGCGTCGCGCAGCTGCTGGGCCGTGGCAGGCGAGTCAAATGTAGACAGGCCGCCTTCAAGATAGATACCCTTGATGTCGGGGTGAGTCTTGGCCTTGCCGATACTGGCAATGATGTCGTCGAGTCCCATGACGCTCATATCGGAACTTGACATGAGCATGTCCAGCGGCGAGCCGGCTTCAGCGCGCTCTTGGATAGCACCGTCTAACTTCAATACAAACACAGAATTTTCTTTCACTACAGGGCTGGAACTTCCTGCAGCAGCCATGCCTACAAAACAAATCAGACACAGTAGACATGATAGTAGCGAGAAGATAAACAAACCGCAAATGGTAGCAAAAGTGTACTTCAAAAAGCTTTTCATAAGTGTTGATATTTGATTTATGCGGACAAAGTTACTACTTTTTTTATAATAAACAGCAAAATCTCAGATTTATTTGCTATTTTTGCAGCGTAAAACTATCACTAAAACATCAAAACTATGAAATTAAGGACTATTTTATGTGTGATGCTTGCTTTGGCGTGCGTTACGGTGAGCGGAAAGAAGAAGATTGTGAAACAGCAGTTGTGGCCCGACGGCACCCCCATCAGCGAGTGGTTCAGCGACACCACGCGTGTAGACCTGTCGGGGCTGAAGCGCTATGTCGTCACCGACTATGGCGTCGACGGCTACAGCACCGAGGTGCAGACGCGTGAGTTGCAGGCAGTCATCGACCGTGCCTCGCAAGAGGGCGGCGGCGTCGTTGTCATTCCCCGCGGCACCTTTATCTCGGGCGCACTCTTCTTCAAGCCCAAGACCCACCTCTTGATTGAAGAGGGCGGCGAGCTGCAGGGCTCTACGCGCATCAAGCACTTCCCCATTGTCAAGACCCGCATGGAGGGCCAGACGCTCGACTATTTTGCCGCCCTGGTCAATGCCGACGGCGTGGACGGTTTCACCATTACCGGCCCCGGCACCATCAACGGCAACGGACAGCCCTATTGGGAGGAGTTCTGGATTCGCCGCAAGTTCAACCGCAACTGTACCAATCTGGAAGCCCTGCGCCCGCGCAATGTCTATATTTCTAACTCTAAGAACGTCACCGTGCAGGACGTGAAGATTATCAACTCGCCCTTCTGGACCAACCATCTCTACCGCTGCGAGAACGTGCGCTATCTGGGCTGCTTCATCTACGCCCCCACCGAGGGCGTGACGCCCGTCGACCCCAAGCGCGGCGGCCCCAGCACCGATGCCATCGACCTCGACGTGTGTAAGAACGTGCTCATCCACGGCTGCTACATGCACGTCAACGACGACGCCGTGGTGCTCAAGGGCGGCAAGGGCACCTGGGCCGACAAGGACGAGACGAACGGTCCCTGCTCAAACATCATCATCGAGGACTGCACCTACGGCAAGGTACACGGCTGCCTGACCTTGGGCTCGGAGTCGCTCCACGACCGCAACGTCATCCTGCGCCGCATCCACGTGAAGTCGGCCACCCGCGTGCTGTGGCTCAAGATGCGCCCCGACACGCCGCAGCACTATGAGTATGTCACTGTAGAGGATATCACCGGCCAGTGTGGCTCGTTCCTCGTGGTGCGCCCCTGGACGCAGTTCTTCAAGCCCGAGCAGCGCGACGACATGCCGCTGTCGCAGTGTAACAACATCACCATCCGCAACATACAGATGAACACCAAGAACTTCTTCGACGTAGGCCTGTCTGACAAGTACAAGCTCCGTGACTTCACCTTTGAGAATATCAACGTGAACGACGAGAAGAAGGCTTTCGACGCCACGCTCATCACCAACACCGTGGCCAAGAACGTGAACATCAAGTGAGGATTGAGGATTGAGGATTGAAGATTGAAGATTGAAAATTGAAAATTGAAGATTGAAAATTGAAAATTGAAAATTGAAGATTTGTCTATGAGACGGATGTTATTGTTGCCGTTGCTGATGGCGGTGCTGTCGGCAGCGGCTGTGGAGCGCCAGAAGCTGAACTTCAACGGTGGCTGGCGATTGGAGGTGGGCGACGTGGCAGGCGCCGAGCGTGCTGACTTCGACGATACGGCGTGGCAGACCGTCACCCTGCCATACGCCTTTAATGGTAACGAGGCGTTTAAGAAGGACATCGTCAACCTGACAGACACCGTCTGCTGGTATCGCAAGACCTTTACCCTGACCGATGAGCAGCTGCAGGGTAAGGTTTTCATAGAGTTTGAAGGCGCCCGCCAGGGCGCCGACATCTGGCTCAACGGCCAGAAGGTGGGCTTTTCAGACAATGGCGTCATGGCTTTCGGCTTCGACCTTACACCTTATATATTAAAGGGTGAGCGCTCGGCCGACGGCCGCTTGCAGAGCACGAACGTGCTGGCCGTGCGCTGCGACAATAGCTGGACCTACCGAGACCGCACGCTTAACAGCCGCTACCAGTGGAACGACAAAAACTTCAATGCCAACTACGGCGGCCTGCCCAAGAACGTATTCCTGCACATCACCGGCAAGCTCTACCAGACGCTGCCGCTCTACAGCAACCTCGGCACCACGGGCACCTATGTCTATGCTACCGACATCGACATACCCGAGCGCAAGGCCACCATCCACGTGGAGAGCCAGGTGCGTAACGAGGACTCTCAGCCCCGCTCTTTCGCCCTGCAAACCGTTGTCAAGGATGTTGACGGTCGCGAGGTGGCGCGTTTCAGCGGAGCGGCCGTCACCGCCGCGCCTGGAGCCACCGTCACCGCTACTGCCCGGCAGGTCGTCGCCGGCCTTCACTTCTGGTCGTGGGGCTACGGCTATCTCTACACCGTGGAAACCTCCTTAATCCCCGCTTCAAGAAACCCCACTTCAAGTAGTTCCCCTCTTGACAACGACCAGCATGGTAATCAGTCTCCCCTCCCCTCGGGAGGGGCAGGGGGTGGGTTCGACCAAGTCGTCACCCGCACCGGCTTCCGCAAGACGGCGTTCACCGGCGGCAAGTTCTACCTCAACGACCGCTGCCTGATGGTGCACGGCTACGCCCAGCGCACCAGCAACGAGTGGCCCGGCACGGGACTCTGCGTGCCCGCCTGGCTCAGCGACTACAGCAACGACCTGATGGTAAAGTCGGGCGGCAACCTCGTGCGCTGGATGCACGTCTGTCCGTGGAAGCAGGATATTGAGAGCTGCGACCGCGTGGGCCTCATCCAGGCCATGCCCGCCGGCGATGCCGAGAAGGACGTTGACGGCGCCCGCTGGCAGCAGCGCACGCAGCTGATGCGCGACGCTATCATTTATAATAGGAACAACCCCTCGATCATCTTCTATGAGTGCGGCAACTACCGCATATCGAAGGAGCACATGGAGGAGATGAAGCAGATACGCGACCAGTACGACCCCCACGGCGGCCGTGCCATCGGCTCGCGCGAGATGCTTGACCGCCCCGAGGCGGAGTATGGCGGCGAGATGCTCTATATCAACAAAAGTGCCACAAAGCCCATGTGGGCCATGGAGTACTGCCGCGACGAAGGACTGCGCAAGTACTGGGATGAATACAGCTATCCCTACCACAAGGAGGGCGACGGTCCGCTCTACCGCGGACAGCCGGCCCACGACTACAACCATAACATGGACGTCTTTGCCCGCCAGATGGTGGAGCGCTGGCATGAGTACTGGCTGGAGCGGCCGGGCACGGGGCGCCGTGTGAGCAGCGGCGGGGTGAAAATCGTGTTCAGCGATACCAATACCCACCACCGCGGCGAGTCCAACTACCGCACCAGCGGCGTGGTAGACGCCATGCGCATACCGAAAGACGCCTTCTATGCCCACCAGGTGATGTGGGACGGATGGGTAAGCCCCGAGCACCACCGCACGCATATCGTTGGGCATTGGAGCCTCACCCCAGCCCCCTCTCCCAAGGAGAGGGAAGTGATTACCAAACCCATCTATGTAGTCTCTACGGGCGACGAGGTGGAACTGTTCCTCAACGGGAAGTCATTAGGCAAGGGGCAGCGCTCCTTTCAGTGGCTCTATACTTTCAATGACGTGAAGTTTGAGGCTGGTAAACTGGAGGCTGTGGGCTATACAAATGGCGTGGAAACCAGCCGCTATGCCTTAGAGACCGCCGGCGAGCCTTATCAGCTGAAGCTCACCGCCATTGAGAACCCCGAGGGCTTCAAGGCCGACGGTGCCGACATGGCGCTGATAGAGGTGGAGGTGGTCGACCGCGAGGGCCGCCGCTGTCCGCTTGACAACCGCATGATTCATTTTGAGGTGAACGGCGAGGTGCGCTGGATTGGCGGCATCGCTACCCGCAACAGCAAGGACTACTTGAAAGCCAGCGAGAAGAAAGACCCCGGCCTGCTGGACTCTGCCAACGAGCAGAACGCCTCCGACAATTACGTGGGCCTTTACGACCTGCCCGTGGAGTGCGGCGTCAACCGCGTGCTGATAAAGTCTACGACCACCGCCGGCCGCATCAACGTCTCGGCCTACGCCGAAGGTGTGCGCCCAGCCTACAAGTCGCTGACGACACAGCCCGTAGATGCTGCCACCTACCTGCCGCAGCTCACGCTGAAGCCCCGCCTCGACCGCGGCGAAACGCCCGCCACGCCCTCTTACACCGACCGTTTCGTAAGCGTCAATATCATTGACGCCACCGCCGGCAGCAACGCCGCCGACGTAGGCCGCACCACCGACGACAACGAGCTGACGGAATGGAAGAGCGACGGCAAGCGTGAGAATGCCTGGGTCAGGTACACCCTCGACCGCCGTGCCGCCGTCAGCGAGATTACCCTCAAGCTCTCCGGCTGGCGGCAGAAGAGCTATCCGCTGGAGGTCTATGCGGGCCGCAAGAAGGTGTGGGAGGGTATCACGCCCGCCACGCTCGGCTATGTACACTTGACGATAGACCAGCCCGTGGCTGCCCGCGACATCACTATCCGCATGGTGGCGCCGGTGCAGAACAGCACGAAGTTCGGCCAGGTAAAGGAACTTGCCGGCGGCGTGGCTAACGAGCTCGACCGCGTAAAAACCGAGAAAGGCAAGGTGGAATTGCGCATCGTTGAGGCTGATTTGATGGAATAACGGAAAATAAAACCAAAGTTGGAAATCGTCTTACGCAGAAAGAAACGTGTGGACGGCGTTTCTTTCACTAAAATTATTTAAAGAATGCTTGCGCTTCGGGATTTTCTTTGTACCTTTGCACGGTTAAAAACGCGTCAGCGCGCTTAAAAAGCGCCTTAAACGCAAAAATCAGTAAATAGTAAATAGCTAAATAGTACATTACAACAGTGGATCAAACATTCGACAACGACAGAATCATTAAGATTAACATCGAGGAAGAGATGAAGTCGAGCTACATCGACTACTCCATGAGCGTCATCGTGGCGCGCGCCCTTCCCGATGTGCGCGACGGCTTCAAGCCCGTCCACCGCCGTATCCTCTACGGCATGATGAACATCAACAACGTCTCAACGCAGCCTTATAAGAAATGTGCCCGCGTGGTGGGCGAGGTGCTGGGTAAGTACCACCCCCACGGCGACTCCTCGGTCTACGGCGCCCTGGTGCGCATGGCTCAGGACTGGAACATGCGCTACACGCTCGTCGACGGCCAGGGTAACTTCGGCAGCGTCGACGGCGACTCACCGGCTGCCATGCGATACACCGAGTGCCGCCTGTCGAAGATGGGTGAGCACATCATGGACGACCTCGACAAGGAGACCGTCGACATGATGAACAACTTCGACGACTCGCTCGTGGAGCCTACGGTGATGCCCACGAAGGTGCCCAACCTGCTGGTCAACGGCGGCAATGGTATTGCCGTGGGTATGGCTACCAACATGCCTACCCACAACCTGGGCGAGGTCATCGACGGCTGCTGCGCCTATATCGACAATCCCGACATCGACACCGACGGGCTGATGAAGTATATACCCGGTCCCGACTTCCCCACCGGCGCCTATATCTACGGCCTGCAGGGTGTGCGTGATGCCTACGAGACCGGTCGCGGACGCATCGTCATGCGCGCCAAGGCCGAGATTGAGAGCGGCGAGCAGCACGACAAGATTGTGGTGACCGAGATTCCCTATGGCGTGAACAAGGCCGACCTCGTGGCCTATATTGCCGAGCTGGCCAACCAGCACAAGATTGAGGGCGTGGCCAATGTCAACGATGAGTCGGGCCGTCAGGGCATGCGCATCGTCGTTGACTGCAAACGCGACGCCAACGCCAATGTGCTGTTGAACAAGCTGTTTAAGATGACGGCCCTACAGAGCTCGTTCTCAGTGAATAACATCGCCCTGGTGAAGGGCCGTCCGCGCCTGCTGACGCTGAAGGAGTGTGTGAAGTATTTCGTGGAGCACCGCCACGACGTCACCATCCGCCGCACGAAGTACGACCTGCGTAAGGCGCAGGAGCGTGCCCACATCCTGGAAGGCTTGATTATAGCCGTGAACAACATCGACGAGGTGGTACACATTATTAGAAACAGCAAGACCCCCACCGACGCCCAGCGCAACCTGGAGGCACGCTTCGAACTGGACGAGCTGCAGTCGAAGGCCATCGTCGACATGCGCCTGAGCCAGCTCACAGGTCTGCGCGTTGACCAGCTGCACCAGGAGTATGACGACCTGCAGAAACTCATTGCCGACCTGCAGGAAATCCTCGACAACCCCGAAAGGTGTAAGCAGGTGATGAAGGACGACCTGCAGGAGGTGAAGGAGAAGTATGGCGACGAGCGCCGCACGGAAATCATTCCCTTCGACCATGAGTTCAATGCTGAGGACTTCTATCCCGACGACCCCGTAGTGATTACTATCTCGCACATGGGATATATCAAGCGCACCAACCTCGACGAGTTCCACGCCCAGGGCCGCGGCGGCATGGGCAGCAAGGGTGCTCGTCACCGCGACAACGACTTCACCGAGTATATCTATCCCGCCACGATGCACAACACGCTGCTCTTCTTCACCCAGAAGGGACGCTGCTACTGGCAGAAGTGCTACGAGATACCCGAGGGCGACAAGAACTCGAAGGGCCGCGCCATACAGAACATGCTTAACATCGAGCCCGACGACGCTATCAACGCCGTGCTGCGCATCAAGAATTTCAGCGACGAAGAGTTCCTCAAGAGCCACTACGTGGTGTTCGCCACCCGTCAGGGTATCATCAAGAAGACCTGCTTAGACCAATATAAGAATGTGCGCGCCGCCGGTGTCAACGCTATCAAGATCAACGATGGCGACGAGGTGGTAGGCGTGCGCCTGACCAACGGCCACAACGAGCTGATCTTGGCCAACCGCAACGGCCGCGCCGTGCGCTTCGACGAGAGCGAGATACGCCCCATGGGCCGCGTCTCTACGGGTAACATCGGCATGTTGCTCGACGGCGGCGACGACGAGGTGGTAGGCATGGTATGCGTCAACGACCCGCAGACGGAGACCATTATGGTGGTTTCTGAGAACGGCTACGGCAAGCGCTCCGAGGTGGAAGACTACCGCAAGACCGCCCGCCGCGCCAAAGGTGTGAAGACGCTGGCCGTCACTGAGAAGACCGGCCGACTGGTGGCCATCAAGGTGGTGACCGACGAGAACGACCTGATGATTATCAACAAGAGCGGCATACTGATTCGCCTTAAGGTGGCCGACGTGAGGGTCATGGGACGTGCCACGCAGGGCGTCAGGCTAATCAACCTCTCGAAGAAGAACGACACCATCGCCTCGGTCTGCAAGGTGATGTCGAGCCAGGAGGAGGACGTCGAAGAGGCAGAGATTGTCGATGAGGAGCTCACCGAGGCTATCGATACCCCGACAACCGACGACCCCCTGATTGACGTCGTGCCCGACGACGAGGGCCAGGAATCGTAATGACGTGATAACAAAATGACGTAATAACGAAAATCCCGAAAATATTGTTAAACATTAAATCAATTAGGCTTATGAAAAAAATGATGATGATGGCCTTGATGGCCGCAGTATCGATGAGCGTTGCCGCACAGGAAGACGTGGTCAAGGGAGCCAAGAAGCTCTTAGACAAAGGTAATGTAGCAGAAGCTATCCAGGCCGTGCAGCCCGCACTGACCAACGGCAGCAACGAGGAGAAGGCCGCCGCATGGAATGTGCTGACGCAGGCCCAGTACAAGATTTTCTCTGATATCCAGGGCAAGAAGCTCGAGAACCAGGTGAAGCAGACCAATGAGCCCGTTGACGAGGCCGCTATGAACGCCGCCATCGTTGCCGCCATGAAGGCTGCCTTGAAGTGTGACGAGTTTGACAACATGCCCAACGAGAAGGGCAAGGTGAAGCCCAAGTTCCGCGCTGAAAACCAGAAGACCTTCCAGAACGGCCGTCTGCAGTGCATCAATGCCGGACAGTTCCTCTACAACAAGAAGGACTATGCCGCTGCCTTCGAGGCCTTCTCGCTCTATGTCGACAGCAAGGAGTCGCCCCTGTTCACTGGCATCGACATGAGTCAGGACCAGTATCTCCACGAGGTGGCCTACTTTGCCAGTCTCGCCGCCTACCAGGCCAAGGACTTCCCCAACGTAATCAAGTATGCCAAGATTGCTGCCGAGGATCCCGCCAAGGCTAAGGATGCTACCGAGATTCTCGTCTTCTCGAAGAAGGAGACCATGAAGACCAAGCAGGACACCATAGAGTATATTGACATGCTGAAGGACGCCAGCCAGAAGTTCCCCGACGACAAGCGCTACTCCGCATGGATTGGCGACTACTACCTGCAGTCGGGCAGCGCCGAGGACCTGGGCAAATGGGCCGATGGCGAGATTGCCAAGGATCCCAACAACAAGTTTGCCTACACCTACAAGGGTGAGGCCCTGCGCCTGCAGAACAAGTTTGACGAGGCCGTGGAGTGCTACAAGAAGGCTTTCGAGATTGACCCCACTTACGTGGCTGCCGCCTATCAGGCTGGTGTGTCGCTCAACTCCAAGGCTATCGAGCTGAAAGACAAGCTGGCCGACAAGAAGACCGGCATGCTCACCACCGAGAACGCCAACAAGGTGAAGGCTATCCTCACCGATGCCAAGGGCTATCTGGAGAAGGTACGCGAACTGGACCCCAACCACGAGCAGGTGAACTGGGTGTATGCCCTCTATCAGATGTACTACTCGTTGGGCGACCAGGCTAAGGCTGCCGAGCTGGAGAAGATGCTGAACCAGTGAAAAATTAAAAAATTGAAAAATTAAAAAAATAAAGAATTGAAGGTGAAAAGGTTAAGGATACAGACCTTGACGCTTCTCATTTTGATGATTACTCCGTGCCTGACGATGGCTCAAAAGAAAGAGCTTAGTCAGGCACGGACTATCTTGAAAAGCGGCAAGAACGGCGAGCAGGCCGAGAAACTCATGACGACGCTCCTGAGGGACTCTGCCAACAGGGAAAACAAGCGGATTTACGCCCTCTGGTATGAGGCGGTGCTCATGCAATACCAGGCGGTTAACGAGAAACTCTACATGAAGCAGCGCCAGGACACGGCGCAGTTTTTCAACCTTACCAGGCGCCTCTTTACCGTGGCCTTTGCCCTCGACAGCCTCGACATGCGGCCCGACAAGAAGGGTAGGGTAGCTCCCGAATATCGCAAGGCCAATGCCGAGCAGCTCAATAAGTTCCGCCCCAACCTCTTCTTTGGCGGCACCTACCACGTGCGTAAGGGCGACTTTCGGCAGGGCTTTGACTTCTGCGAAGCCTATATCGACTGTGCGCGACAGCCGCTGTTCACCGGCTATGCCCTTGACAGTGTAGACCAGCGGTTACCAGAAGCCGCCTATTGGGCTACCTACAGCGGCTACCGCCAGGGCGATCCCGTGCTCACCCTGCGCTACCGCAAGATGGCTATGCGTGACAGTGCTCACCGTGAGCACACCCTGCAATATATGGCTGAGGCGCGCCGCCAGCTGAAAGACGACTCGCTCTATCACGCCACGCTGATGGAGGGCTTTCGCGTCAACCCTGAGAATGTTTATTTCTTTCCTCACCTCATGGACTATTACACCACTCGCGGCGATTACCCGCAGGCCTTGGCCACCGTCAACCACGTGCTGGAGCGTAATGACAGCAGCCTGCTCTATCTCTACGCTAAGTCAACGGTGCTCTTTAGCATGCAGCGCTACGATGAGGCCATAGCTCTGAGCGATACCCTCATAGCTATCAACGACTCGTTGCCTGATGCCTACTATACGGCAGGTTCGGCATGGGTGAACAAAGCCATGAAGCTGAACCCCCTACGCGAGAAAAAGCAAGTGAAGACTGCCTACCAGAAGGCTCGGCCATATATGGAGCGTTACCGCCAGCTGGCTCCTGACCAGCAGCAGAAATGGGCTCCGGCACTCTACCGTATCTACCTGAACCTTAACCTTGGACGACAGTTTGACGAGATAGACCGACTGTTGAAGCAATAGAGACTTTACGTGTAAGAGCGTTAAACTTCCCAAATAAGCTTTGTTGTATCAACCTTTATTTGTATCTTTGCAGAAGATATAAACAACAGACCTGCATCAACAAAATGGATACAAAGCTGATAATGACGTTCTTGCGCAACGTCATGAACAACAACAACCGCGAGTGGTTCCAATCCCACCGTGCTGACTACGACGCCGCCCGGGCCGATTTTGAACAGGGCGTGGCCTTGGCTATCGGCCGCATAGCGGAATTTGACCCAAGCATTGCCAAGATAGGGGTGAAGGATGCCACCTACCGTTTCTACCGCGACACCCGCTTCTCGCAGGACAAGTCGCCCTATAAGAACCATTTTGGAGCCTATATCAATGCCCACGGCAAGAAGGCGCTGCGCGGCGGTTATTACCTGCACCTGGAGCCAGGCCACTGTCTCGTGGCGGTGGGCAATTACTGGTTGCCGACAAACGTACTCACCTCGTGCCGCAACGAGATGATGGCCAACGAGGAGCAGTGGCTGAAGTGTGTGGAGAGCCGCGCCTTCAAGAAGTACTACGGCTCGAAGCACGAGACGCTCGACTGGGCGGAGTCGTGGGAAGCCCCACAGGGCTTTGGGCTGACGAAGCTGAAAACCTGTCCCTCGGGCTTTCCCCGCGACTATGAGCATGTGAGGTATCTGCGGCTGAAGGACTACTGCGCTTGGCATCACGTCAGCGACGACTTCTTTGCCTCCGACACCTGGCTCGATGACATGGAGCACATGTTCCGTGCTGCCAAACCCATGATGGACTTCGTCAACAGCGTCATCGACGACTATGAGTAAAATAAAAAATAAAAAAATTAAAGAGCCAACCCTTAACCCTCAACTCTCACCCCTCAACTCTCAATTCTCAAGCCTCAAATATAAAACCTAAGAATATGAAAAGATTACTGTTAGCATTAGCGTGTATGACTGCTGTGGGTGGCTATGCGCAGAAAGCGCCGGAATGGAAGAATCCCGCCGTTAACGAAATTAACCGCGAGGCACGGAGGGCCAACTTCTTTGCCTTCGAGAGTAACGAACAGGCCATGAAGGGCGACAAGAGCAGCTCTTCGAGATACCTGTCAATGGAAGGCAAGTGGCGCTTCTGTTTTGTCAAAGACCACGACAAGGCACCCAAAGACTTCTTTGCCTTAAAGTATGACGACTCTAAGTGGGTAGACTTCCCCGTGCCCGGACTCTTCGAGATTGAAGGCTATGGCGACAAAACCTATAAGAACGTGGGCTACTCCTGGGGCACCACCTTCAGGAGCAATCCGCCGTTCATCGGCGAGACCAACAACTATACGGGAAGTTATCGCCGAACGTTTGAACTGCCCGCCTCGTGGAACGGCCAGCAGGTGTTCTTCCATGTAGGGTCGGCCACGAGCAACCTCAAGGTGTGGGTCAACGGCAAGTTCGCAGGCTACTCTGAAGACTCTAAGGTAGCTGCCGAGTTTGACATTACCAAATACGTGAAGAAAGGCCAGAACCTGATAGCCATGCAGGTGATGCGCTGGTGCGACGGCAGCTATCTGGAAGACCAGGACTTCTGGCGCTTCACGGGCATCGCCCGCGAGGTGTACCTGTATGCACGTCCGGCGACCCATATAGCCGACATCACCATTGGTCAGGACTATGCCGGCGGCAAGGGTCTGCTGCAGGCTGCTGTCGACGTTGCCGGCAAGGGCCATGTGACGGCCCAGCTGCTCGATGCCGACGGCAAGCAGGCCTGCCAGGGCATCTTCGCCGAACAGACGAAGACGGGCTTCAAGCTGAACGCCACTGTCGACGCCCCCAAGACGTGGACGGCAGAGACACCTTATTTATATACACTGTTCATCACGCTCAAAGACCAGAAGGGCAACGCCCTGGAAACCATCCGCCAGCGTGTGGGCTTCCGCCACATAGAGATTAAGGGTGGCCAGCTATTGGTCAACGGGCAACCTATATTAATAAAAGGTGCCGACCGCCACGAGTTGGACCCCGACGGCGGCTACATCGTCAGCATGGAGCGCATGGTGCAGGACATCAAGATTATGAAGCAGCTCAACATCAACGCCGTGCGTACCTGTCACTATCCCGACGACCCGCGGTGGTATGACCTCTGCGACGAATACGGCCTCTACGTCACCGCCGAGGCCAACCTCGAGAGCCACGGCATGGGCTACGGCGACGGCACACTGGCCAAGCGCACGGACTTTGAGAAGATGCACCTGGAGCGCAACCAGGCCAACGTGCTGACGCTGCGCAACCACCCCTCGATCATCGTATGGAGCTTAGGCAACGAGGCCGGCTACGGCCCCAACTTTGAGAAAGCCTACGACTGGGTGAAGCAGACCGACGCGACGCGCCCCTGCCAGTATGAGCAGGCTCGCCACAACGGCAAGACCGACATCTTCTGCCCCATGTATTACGACTACCGGGGTTGTGAGGCCTACTCTCAGGGCGACAACCCGCGCCCCCTCATACAATGTGAGTACGCCCACGCTATGGGCAACTCTATGGGCGGCTTCAAGGAGTATTGGGACTTGGTGCGCAAGTATCCTAAGTATCAGGGCGGCTACATCTGGGACTTCGTAGACCAGGGCATGCGTGACAAGAGCCCCGTCACGGGTAAGGAAATCTTTACCTATGGCGGCGACTATGGCCGCTATCCCGCCAGCGACTACAACTTCAACTGCAACGGTATCATTGCCCCCGACCGCCGCTTGAATCCACACGCCTATGAGGTGCAGTATTACTACCAGAACGTGTGGCTCAAAGATGTAGACCTGAAGGAGGGTAAGATAGAGGTGTACAACGAGAACTTCTTCAAGGCCCTCGACGACCTTGCATTGCACTGCGTACTCCTGCCCGGCGGCGAGACAAGCAATGCCTATGTCATCAAAGAATTCAACGACTTCCAGAGCATCGCTCCTCAGAGCCGCAAGGTCATTACTTCACCTTCGCTGAAGGAGGCCATTGCCAAATATACCGCCCAATATCCCGACCGCGAGCTTGTGGCCAACTTCTACTTCCGCGCCAAGGAGGCACAGCCTCTTATCGATAAGAATCAGGTGATGGCCAAGCAGCAGTTCATCGTGCAGCCCTATAAGTTCCCCACTCTTACTGCCGACGCCGCATCTCAATCCTCAACTCTCAACTCTCAATCCTCAACTCTCAACTCTCAATCTTCAACCCTCAAATCTCAACCCTCAAGCCTCAAATCTCAAATCCAGAAAGAGGAGACCGAGAGCTACGTGCGCTTCGACGCCGCCGGTACGACGCTGACCGTAGGCAAGTGGACGGGGCTTATCGACTATATCGATGTTGACGGCGAGCCGATGCTCAAGTTCCGCGAGAGCGTGACACCCGAGTTCTGGCGCGCACCCACCGACAACGACTACGGCGCAGGCCTGCAGCAGCGGTTCGCCGTATGGCGTCAGCCGCAGATGAAGCTCAAGGGCTGTACCGTCGGCGACAACTCCGTGGTAGCGGTGTTTGACATGCCCAGCGTGAAGTCTACGCTCACCATGACGTACGCTCTCCGCGAGGACGGTCAGATTATTGTCCGCCAGCAGCTCAAGACCGACCCAGAGGCCAAGATCAGTAACATGCTGCGCTACGGTATGCAGCTGCAGATGCCTAAGCAGTATAACACCGTTGACTACTATGGCCGCGGCCCTGTGGAGAACTACTGCGACCGCAACGCCAGCGAGTTTATCGGCCACTACAGCAACAAGGTCAGCGACGAGTACTTCCCCTATATCCGTCCGCAGGAGTCGGGCAACCACACCGACGTGCGCTGGTTCCGCGTCATCAACGACAAGGGGCAGGGACTGGAGTTCTACTCCGACGCACCCATGGAGGCCAGCGCCCTGAATTATCTCACGGAAGATCTTGACGACGGCCCGCACAAGGACAAAAAATGGGGACGCCACAGCGGCGACCTCATAGAGCGCCCCTTGACGCAGGTGCACATCCAGCAGCGACAGTTTGGCCTCGGCTGTGTCAACTCCTGGGGAGCTTGGCCACGCTCTGAATATCAGTTGCCTTATGGCGACCGTGAGTTTACCTTTGCTATCAAGCCGGTGAAATGAGTAAGAAGGAGTTATAAGGAGTAAGAAGGAGTTATAGGAGTTATAAGGAGTAAGAAGTCATTACTTTGCTTCTGAAAAGATGATGAAGATAAAAAACAAAATATTGCTGATGATAGTGGTGCTGTTGGCGCCGCTATCTTCGGCAATTTCACAGACGGCCGCAGAATGGCGCGACTCGCTGGTGACGCTTAATAAACTTATTGAGCGTTATCCTCGTTCTGTAGACCTGCGCCTGCGCAAGGCTGCTGTCAACATCGAGCTTAACCAGTGGGAATATGCCATCGAAGAGTACGGCCATGTGCTCAAGATAGACCCCGAAAACCTTTCTGCTTACTACTTCCGAGCCTATGCTAATGTTCACCGCCGACAGTATGCGCTGGCCAAGAGTGACTATGAGACCGTTGTGAGACAAGTGCCTCGTCATCTGGAAGCCCGCTTAGGACTGGCTCGCGTCAACGAACTCCTGGGGCGCAAGAGCGATGCTCGTGACGAATACAACCAACTGGTAGAAATGTTTCCTGATTCTGCTGTCTGTTATGCAGCCCGTGCTGCCTTTGAAGCCGAACAGCAGCAGTATGCTGTAGCCCTTTATGACTGGGAGCAGGCTATCAGCCGCCAACCGCAAAACGTTGACTATATCGTGACTAAAGTAGATTTGCTGCTGAAACTTAATCGCAAAGCCGACGCTGCTGAGGAGTTGAAGAAAGCCTTGCAGCGAGGAGTAACGAGGGGACTCATACGCGAATGGATAGACAAATGTCGCCAGTAGCATTCAACGAAGCTAACCAATATCCAAACTACTATCTAAACAGAAAATCTTAAATCTTAAACCTCATGAAACGACTATTTTTAGCATTACTATCGCTGGTCGTGTTATTACCTGCAGCAGCTCAGATTCGCGGCAACAATATTGTTGTCATGGTGCAGCCCGACCATCAGGACTGGAACTATCAGGTGGGCCAGAAGGCCCGCTTCACGGTGAGCGTGCTGCGCTCGTCGACCCCTGTTGACAATGTGGAGGTGAGCTATGAGGCCGGCCCCGAGATGTATCCGGAAGTAAAGGAGAAAAAGGTGCTCAAGGACGGCACGATGACGTGGACGGGCACGATGAAGCAGCCCGGTTTCTACCGCCTGACGGTGGCCGCCAAGGTAGGCGGCAAGGAGTATAAGGGTGCCTGCACGGCAGCTTTCTCGCCCGGGCAGCTACAGCCAACGACGACATGCCCGAAGGATTTTGACGCCTTCTGGCAGAAGACGCTGGAGCAGGCCCGCTGGACGTCGCTGGAGTCTACGCGGAGGCTGCTGCCCGAGCGCTGCACCGAGAAGGTCAACGTCTATGAGGTAAGCTTCCAAAACCTCCGCTGGGGCAGCCGCACCTACGGCATACTGAGCGTACCTGTCAAGCCGGGCAAGTATCCCGCCCTGCTGCGTGTCCCCGGTGCCGGCGTGCGCCCTTATACCGGCGACACCTATACGGCGCCCACTGAGGCCATCGTGCTTGAGATAGGCATCCATGGCGTCAGTGTCACAGAGCCGCAGGCATTCTACGACAACCTGGCCAATGGCGCCCTAAGCAATTACTGGAACTACGGTCTGCAGTCGCGCGACGACAGCTATTACAAGCGCGTCATCGTGGGCTGCGTGCGCGCCGTTGACTACCTGGCCTCGCTGCCCGAGTGGAACGGCCGCCAGCTGGGCGTCACCGGCAGCAGCCAGGGAGGCTTCCTGTCTTACGCCACCGCCGCCCTCGACCCCCGCGTCACCTTCGTGGCCGCCGTCCACCCGGCCCTCTGCGACCATACGGCCTCGCTCAAGGGCTTGGCCTGCGGATGGCCGCACTATTTCTACTGGACAAAAGGCAAGGGCATGGAGCGCGAGATTGAGACTTCGCGCTATTACGACGGCGTGAACTTCGCCCGCCGTATCACGTGCCCCACGTGGGTATCGTTTGGCTACAACGACGACGTGGTGCCGCCCACCACGGCCTACGCCACCTATAATATATTAAAGGCGCCGAAGACGCTGAGCGTCTATCAGCAGACGGCCCACTTCTGGTATCAGGAGCAGTGGGACGAGTGGCTCGGATGGCTGCGTGAGCAGATGAACGTCGGCTCCACGTCAGCCAAGCTCGCCGACCGCCTGTCGCAGCTGCAGCAGAAAGGCTATATGGCCGGCCATCAGGATGACCCGTTCTACGGTCTGACGTGGGAGTGGCAGTGGGGGCGCAGCGACGTCCGCGACCTTGTGGGCGACTACCCGGCCGTGATGGGTTTTGACCTCGGCGGCATAGAGGTGGGCGACCAGAAGAACCTCGACAGCGTGCCCTTCCAGCGTATCCGCGAACAGCTGGTGGCTCATGTGGAGCGCGGCGGCGTGGTCACCCTGAGCTGGCACCCGCGCAACCCCCTCACCGGCGGCACGGCCTGGGACGTGAAGACCCCCGGCGTGGTCAGGAGCATACTGCCCGGCGGCGCCCAGCATGCTAAGTTCCAGACGTGGATGCAGCGCGTCGGCGATTTCATCGGCTCGCTCAAGGATAGCAAGGGCAACCTTGTGCCCGTCATCTTCCGCCCGTGGCATGAGAACAACGGCTCCTGGTTCTGGTGGGGGCAGCAGCATTGCACCGACGAGGAGTTTCATGCCCTGTGGAATATGCTGCAGGACGAGATGGACCACCGAGGCTTTACCAATCTGCTGTGGAGCTACTCGCCCAATCTCGACGGCTCGTGGACGCAGGAGCGCTTCCTCAAGCGCTACCCCGGCAACCACCGTGTGACGCTCATCGGCGAGGATGCCTACCAGTGGGGCACGGAAGAAGACTTCCGCCGCCAGGTGACCGCCGACCTCGACTTCCTCAGCCGTTTTGCACGCGACAACGGCAATCTGCTGGCCATGACGGAGTGTGGCCTGAAGAACATGACCGACACTACCTGGTGGTCGCGCGTCTTGAAACCTGTCATGGATCAGTATCCGCTGAGCTACTTCCTGCTGTGGCGTAACTACAAGAAAGAGTTCTTCGGACCCTCCAAGGACCACCCCAGCGGCGATGACTTCAAGAAGCTCTACGACGCCAAGAACGTGCTCTTCCTTAACGATATCAAGTAACTCAAACCTCAAATCTCAAATATGAAGACATTTAACGAACGAGTAGCCGCTCTGCGCCAGTGGCATGAGTCATTGTTAGGGCGCAAGAACATTCCGGTGGAGTGGGGTAGCGACGCCCCGCTGGCCTCGCTGTGCCACGCCCCCAACGGTATCTACGAGAAGTATAAGTATCCCATCCTGACGGCTGACCATACGCCGCTGGAGTGGCGCTACGACTTCTCAGAGCGCGACAACCCCCACCTGATGCAGCGCATCATGATCAACGCCACGCTCAACAGCGGCGCCATGAAGTGGGACGGCCCATCGCCTTTAGGCACCAGCGGACAGCGCTATGTCCTTGTGGTACGCGTAGAGGGTGCCGACCGTAAGTCGTTCTTCGCCGTGGCCGAAAGTCCCAACGGCATCGACAACTTCCGCTTCTGGCCAGAGCCCATCACCATGCCCGAGGCGCCCGACGACACGGCTGAGGAAGGCCTGAACCCCGCCACCAACGTCTACGACATGCGTCTCACGCGGCATGAAGACGGCTGGATTTACGGCGTCTTCTGTGCCGAGCGCCACGACGACAGCCGCCCCGGCGACCTCTCGGCGGCCACCGCTACTGCCGGCATCGCCCGCACCAAGGACTTAGTGACGTGGGAGCGGCTGCCCGACCTGAAAAGCCGCTCGCAGCAGCGTAATGTCGTGCTCCACCCCGAGTTCGTCGATGCTGACGGCAAGCCCATTACCCACCACCCATCACCCACCACCCAAAAGTATTACGCCTTCTACACCCGCCCCCAGGACGGCTTCATCGATACCGGCAGCGGCGGCGGCATAGGGTGGGCGCTCGTCGGCGACATTACCCACGCAGAGGTATGCGACGAGCAGATCATCTACTCGCGCCGCTATCACACCATCACCGAGGTGAAGAACGGCGAGGGGCCGCACCCGCTGAAGACCCCCCGCGGCTGGCTCCATCTGGCTCACGGCGTGAGAGCCACGGCCGACGGTCTGCGCTACGTGCTCTATATGTATATGACGGCTCTTGACGACCCTACGCACGTCATCGCCCGTCCCGGCGGCTACTTCCTCGTGCCTGAGGGCGACGAATATCTTGGCGACGTGATGAACGTGGCCTTCGCCAACGGCTGGCTGATGGACGACGACGGCCGCGTGCTGATCTATTACGCCTCGGCCGATACGCGCATGCATGTGGCCGTCTCGACCGTCGACCGCCTCATAGACTATTGCATGAACACTCCCGAGGACGGCTACTTCACCGCCGCCAGCGTGGAGAACATCAAGGCGCTTGTGGAGAAAAACAGGCGTTGCGCTAAACAAAAATAATTGCACATATAATTTATGAATAATTCGTGTCTAATTCATGGAAATTTATGTTTAAGACAGAACACGGATTATCACAAATTAAACACAAATTATTCATAAATTTATATAAACTATTTATGTTCATCTACTTACAAAAAGAATAGAGAATAAATATGAACACAAACTCAGACAAAAAGCTAACCAATCCTTCCTCGTCAGGGGAGGGTCGGCAGGTGGGGCTTTCCGAGAAAATCGGCTACGCCCTCGGCGACGCCGCCGCCGGCGGCATCACGTGGAAAATCATGTCGATAGCCTTCCCGCTGTTTTTTACTAACGTCTTCGGACTGTCGTTTGCCGACGCTGCCACGCTGATGCTCATTGCGCGCATGTTCGATGTCGTCACCGACCCCCTGATGGGCTCGCTGGCCGACCGCACGCAGTCGCGCTGGGGCACCTACAGGCCGTGGCTCATCTACGGCGCCATACCCTTCGGCCTCGTCTTCGCCCTGCTGCTCTACACCCCCGACTTCGGCCCCGTGGGCAAGCGCGTCTGGGCCTATTCGCTCTATCTGCTGATGATGGCTCTCTATACCGCCGTCAACGTGCCCTACGGTTCGCTCTTAGGTGTGATGACCGCCGACGACAATGAGAAAAACCAGTTCTCATCGTACCGCATGGTGGGTGCCTACGCCATGGGCTTCGTCACGCTGCTCTCGTTCCCCTACCTGCAGCGCCTCGTCGGCGGCACCGAGCAGCATCAGTATGCCGTGCTCGGCGCCCTTTTCGGCGCCATTGCCGCCGCAGGCACGCTGGCCTGCGGACTGCTTACCAAGGAGCGCCTGAAACCCGTGCGTGCCGAGAAGTTCTCGCTGAAGCCCTTTGCCGACCTTTTCCGCAACCGCCCGTGGATTATTCTCACGCTCATCGGCATCTGCACCAACTTCTTCAACGGTTTCCGCTATGCCGTGGCGGGCTACCTCTTTGAATACTGCCTCAAGGGCGACGTCACCGTCAGCGGACTCATCATCAACTATACCGTATTCATGACCTTCGGCGAGCTCACCTGCATGATTTTCGGCGGACTGTCGCCGAAGTTCACCCAGTGGATGGGCGCCAAGCGTAAGGCATTCATGGCGGCCGCCGTCATCTGCCTCGTATTCTCCGTGGGATTCTTCTTCGTGCCCATGAATCCGGCTTACATCTGGGTGATGGTGCTGCTGGTCATCCTCACCTCCGTGGGCATCGGCCTCTATTCGCCGCTGCTCTGGTCGATGTATGCCGACGTGGCTGACTATGCCACCGAGCAGAACGGCACATCGTCTACAGGGCTCATCTTCTCGAGCGGCACCATGGCCCAGAAATTCGGCACCGCCATCAGCGGATCGCTCGTAGCTCTCTTCCTCGGGCTCGCCGGCGCCAGCATGATGACCGACGAGATGGGCAACACAATGGTAGACCCCGCCAGCATCACCTCGTCGGTGCTGCAGATGGTGTGGAGCCTCTTCTCGCTCTTCCCCGCCATCATCGCTCTTGTCATGATTATGCTTATCAAACTTTATCCTATCAAGAAGTAACGTATGCTGTCTCCCAATAGTCCGCTGTGCTGCGACGCCGTCGCAGCCATGAAAGCCGAGATGCTGGCAGTGCTCACTGGGAACATTCTGCCCTTCTGGCTCAACCGCATGCAAGACCACGAGCATGGCGGTTTCTATGGCCGTATCGACGGCCACGACCATCTTCACCCGGAGGCTGAAAAAGGTGCCATCCTCAACGCCCGCATCCTCTGGGCCTTCTCGGCTGCCTACCGCGTGCTCTCCAAGCTGCGCGGGAGCGACAATGCCGAGGTACAGAAATACCTGGCGGCTGCCACGAGAGCCAGGCGCTACCTCGTCGACCACTTCATCGACCCTGAGTACGGCGGCGTCTACTGGAGCGTCGACTACCAGGGGCGCCCGTTAGACACCAAGAAGCAGTTCTACGCTATCGGCTTCGCCATCTACGGCCTCTCGGAGTATGCCCGCGCCACCGGCGACCGCGAATCCCTCGACTACGCCCTGCAGCTGTTCGACTGCATAGAAGAGCACGCTTTCGACCCTGTGAACAACGGCTACATCGAGGCCATGACCCGCCAGTGGCAGCCCATCGCCGACATGCGCCTCTCCGACCTCGATGCCAACTACCCCAAGTCGCAGAACACCCACCTGCACATCATCGAGCCTTACACCAACCTCTACCGCTGTCTGAAGGAGCTGCGCGCGCAGGAGTCATGCGACTATGTGCCGGCCATCGGCGCCGTGCTGCCCATCGGCATCTCCGTGCCTCAGCACACCATCGACCGTGTGGGGGCTGCCCTGCGCAACCTCATCGGCATCTTCACCGACCGCATCCTCAATCCAGAGACCCACCACCTCGACCTCTTCTTCTCGATGGACTGGACGCGCGGCGCCGGCCATCTAGAGAGCTACGGCCACGACATCGAGTGCTCATGGCTGTTGCACGAGGCGGCCCTCGTGCTCGGCGACGAGCAGGTGCTGCGCCGTGTGGAGCCCATTGTCAGAATGGTGGCCCAGGCCAGCGAGAAAGGCTTGCGCCCCGACGGCTCGATGATTCACGAGGCCAACCTCGACACGGGCCGCTGCGACGACGACCTGCACTGGTGGGTGCAGGCCGAGAACGTGGTGGGGTGGGTGAATATCTACCAGTATTTCCACGACGAGCGAGCCCTGGAGCATGCTCAGCGTGGCTGGCAGTATATCAAGGACCAGCTGATAGACTATGACCACGGCGAGTGGCACTGGAGCCGCCATGCCGACGGCACGCTGAACACCGCCGACGACAAGGCGGGATTCTGGAAATGTCCTTACCACAACAGCCGTATGTGCCTGGAGGTGATAGAGCGTCAGTTCTGATTTAGCTTCTTATTTTAATCGCAACTCCCAAAAGGTGACGGCGGCAGCGGCTGCTACGTTGAGTGAGTCCACTTGGTGTGACATGGGGATGCGCACAACGTAGTTGGCGCTGCTGATAGTGGAGTGGGGTAGTCCGTCGCCCTCTGTGCCCATGACGATAGCCAGGCGTTCAGCTGCTTTCAGCTCAGGAGCGTCAAGGGATATGGAGTTGTCGGTGAGGGCCATGGCAGCAGTCACGAACCCCAGTTCGTTGAGCCGCTGCAGGTGCTTACCTTCGTCAAAGAGTGTGTCAGGAATCCACGTCCAGGGAACTAAGAACACTGATCCCATCGACACACGTACTGCTCGGCGGTTCAGTGGGTCGCATGAGTTGGGCGTCAGTAGCACGCTGTCGATGCCCAAGGCTGCCGCCGAGCGGAAGATGGCGCCGATGTTAGTAGTGTCTACCACGCCGTCAATGACTACCACGCGGTGTGCCTCATGGCATACCTGCTCCATAGCGGGCAGCGGCCGCCGGCGCATGGCGCAGAGTACGCCGCGTGTCAGTGTGTAGCCCGTCAGCTGTCCTAACAGTTCACGGGAGCCGGTATAGACGGGAATATTGCCGCAGCGACTGATAATCTCTCGTGCGTCGCCATCGATATGCCGACGTTCGCAGAGCAGAGCTACAGGCTCGTAGCCGGCGTTGAGGGCTACATCGATAACTTTGGGGCTTTCGGCAATGAAGATGCCCTTCTCTGGTTCCAAACGGTTGCGTAACTGTGCCTCCGTGAGCGTGCCGAAAATGTCGGCACCGGGTGCCTGTAAAGATGATATTTCGATAATGGTCATGCCCATATTTTGGAATTTGTGTGCAAAGATAACAAAAAAAAACGGGAATCCGTATTATTGGTTGGTTAATCTGTAAATCGTGCAAGCAAATTCTTACAAAATTATCGTACCTTTGCAGCGTCAAAAGTGAAAAATGAAGAGTGAGGAGTGAAGAGTGAAGATTTCAAGGTATTCGGCAGCAAGACCGACGTGGAGAATCTGATGATAATAAACTAAAGAAAACAATGAAAATGAAAGGTATTATTACCACCGCAATGGCATTGCTGGTTTCTGCAGCATGTAGTGGTGATGCAAAACAAGAGAGTGATGCACTGACTATCGGTGAGGCTACGGCGGGGGCATCTACACATGCGGGAAAGACGCTGGTTGTGTATTACATCACTGACCTCCGGCGCCACAGCCGTCAACAGCATTTCCGCTAATCGTCAGGAAAAAGGAGTGAGATACTCATTAAACGGGGTGAAAGCTAACAGTCACGCCAAAGGGATATCTATCATAAACGGTAAAAAACTAGCATATAATAAATAATTCAACTTTCGCAAGTTGGGGAGTTAAATGAGTTAAAAGAATTCCCACTAACCCCACCTAACTCCCTTTAACTACTTAAGTTGAGCGAATGCAAAACTTGAATAAATAAATGAAAAGAATCACATTTTTCTTATTTGCAGTATTCACAATGACAATGGTAAACAGTAAGACGCTGACCGAGCGTCAAAGGGGATTGGCAGCCTGTGCCTGTCTGATGGCACAAGGCGACATAGTGCGCTTGGAACCGGCTATCCGAACAGCACTTGATGATGGCGTGACCATCAATGAACTGAAAGAGGCTTTCTCACAACTCTATGCCTACACGGGATTTCCTCGTTCGCTAAATGCGCTGGGTGTACTCAGCAAAGTGCTTGAGAACAGACAATCCAACTGGCAGGAAGGCACCCCCTGGGTGCGTCCTGCTGAATGGGATGATGCTAAGAAAGCCTATGAATTGGGTGTCAAGAACCAGACCCAACTCTCAGGGCGTCCGTTCAACTATGAGTTCTGTCCGCAGGACGACTATTACCTGAAGGCACATCTCTTTGGCGACATTTTTGCCGGCCATCAACTATCAGCTGCCGACCGCGAGATTGTGACCGTAGCAGCATTGAGCGGACTCGAAGGCGTAGCTCCTCAGTTGGCTGCCCACAAGCAAGGTGCCGTGAATATGGGCAACAGTCAGCAACTCGTCGATGAACTCTCTGCATGGCTCTTGGAGAAAGGGTTGGTACTGAATAGCACATGGCCGAAGGGCGAACTGAATAGCGCCTACGCCCAGTATTTCATCGGTAACAGCTATCTGGCTCCACTCGGCGGCGAGAACGGCCTGGTGAACGTCACCTTCGAACCCCGCTGCCGCAACAACTGGCACATCCACCACAAGTCGGTGCAGGTGCTCGTCTGTGTGGCTGGCTACGGCTGGTATGTGGAGGAAGGTAAAGACCCCGTCGTGCTAAAGCCCGGTGTAGTCGTGGCCATCCCCGCCGAGGCGAAGCACTGGCACGGCGCCGCCAAGGACTCGTGGATGCAGCACCTCACGTATATGACGAAGGTGGAGGAAGGGGCCTCAAATGAGTGGCTGGAGCCTGTCACGGATGCCGAGTACGACAAGCTGCCCGCGGCATCGCCCTGCCATTAGCCTCGCAGCAGACCACCAGGTGACACTCCTGCAGTGTCTGTCCTTGTGCCGTCACGCAACTGATGGCCAAAATAAGAAGTAGGATTATTTTCTTTATGCTCTTCCGGTTTTTTATGTTGCAAATTTACTCCATTTCATTGATATATTGCTTATTAGCTTGTATGAAAAGATAAAGAATTTGTACGATTCCCGTTAAAAGAAGCCTATATAGGTTGAAAACGGAAAAAGCGTTTCCGACAGTTTTAGGAAACGCTTTTTCTGTTTGCTATTTCAGCCAGCGGTCGAGCCAGTTGAAGAATGTGCGCTGCCAGAGTACGCCGTTCTGGGGCTTGAGTACCCAGTGGTTCTCGTCGGGGAAGATGAGCAGCTCGGCGGGCAGTCCCTTCATGCGGGCAGCGTTGAAGGCCTGCATGCCCTGGGTGTAGTTGATGCGATAGTCTTTCTCGCCGTGGATGCAGAGGATGGGCGTATCCCACTTCTCCACCATCTTGTGCGGCGAGTTATGGTAGCTGGTCTTGGCACGCGGCATTTGCGGACGGTGCCAGTAGGCCTCGTCATACTCCCAGTTGCTGAACCAGTTTTCCTCGGTCTCTAAGTACATGGCGGCCAGGTTGAAGGCGCCGTCGTGGGCTATGAACGCCTTGAAGCGTTTCTCGTGGATGCCGGCGAGCCAGTAGACGCTGAATCCGCCGAAGCTGGCGCCGACGGCACCCAGCCGGTTGCGGTCGACGAAGGGCAGCGAGTCGGCCGCAAAGTCGATGGCGCTCAGATAGTCGTCCATGCACTGTCCGGCCCAGTCGCCGCTAATCTGCTCTTTCCACTCTTGTCCGAAGCCGGGCAGTCCGTGGCGGTTGGGGGCTACGACGACGTAGCCGTTGGCAGCCATCATCTGGAAGTTCCAGCGATAGCTCCAGAACTGGCTCACAGGGCTTTGCGGACCGCCCTCGCAGAAGAGTAGGGTGGGGTATTTCTTCCCTTCCTCGTAGTTGGCCGGCAGCATCACCCACACGAGCTCCTGCTTGCCGTCGGTGGTCTTCACCCAGTACTGCTGCATTTTGCCCAGCTTGAGCTGGTCGAGTATGTGCTTGTTCTCAAAGCTGATCTGCTCAATCTTCGTCGCCTGCTTCTTCAGGGCGGGCGTTACCATGTAGATGTCTGTAGGGGTGCTGAGGCTCTGGCGCGTGGCCAGGATCTTCTGGCCGTTGTTGGCCATCTGCAGCGATGTCCAGTCGTCCCAAGTCTCGGAGAGCTGGCTTACCTCGCCCTTATGGCTCACTGCATACATATTGTTGCAGCCGTGCCACACGCTGAGGAAGTAGAGTTGGGGGGCTGAGGCCTTGGGCTTCTTGCCGCTCACCGGTGCCCAGCAGAAGGCTTCCACGTCGCTCTTCCAGTTGACGTAGCGCTTCGTGCCCGTGGCCAAGGTGTAGATGCACAGGCGGTTGAGGTCGGCCTCGTAGCCGTCGCGCTCCATCGACTGCCAGGCAATCATCGTGCCGTCGGGCGAGAACTGCGGGTTCTGATCGTAGCCAACGTTGTTCTGCAGGTTCTCCTTGGCGTTGACGGCTTGAATGGCCAGCGTCCTCGTGGGGTCCACCTGCGGCGCCTTGTAGTCGGCAGGCTTGCAGAGATTGGTGGTCGTGCGCGCACCTATATTATAAAGATAGATGTCGGAATCGGTGCTGATGGAGTATTCCAGTCCGGTCTTCTTGCGACAGGTGTAGGCAATGGTCTTGGAGTCGGGGCTCCAGGCCAGCTGCTCCACGCCGCCGAAGGGCTCCATGGGACATTCGTAGGGCTCACCCTCAAGTATGTCGACCATCTTCTCCGACGTCATTACCAGCTGTCCGTCCTTTGTGGCCAGTTCTGCCAGGAAGGGGTGCTGTATGCTCTCCACGTAGTGGTCCCAGTGGCGATACATCAGGTCGGTCACCAGACGGCCCGTGGCCTTGGGCAGGTCCTCCGGGTTCTGCTTGATAATCTCGTGGAAGGGCAGGCTCTTGATAATGATTACCATGCTGCGGTCAGGGGCAAACTTAAATCCCTCGACGGCACCGCCGGTTTTCGATAGTTGGCGGCGCTGGCTGCCGTCGGCCTTCATCGTCCACAGTTCGCCGCTGCTGACAAAGGCTATGGTCTCGTTGTCTATCCATGTGGGGTCGCTGTCGCTCTTTTGTGCGTTCGTGGGCGAGAGTTGCTGATTGTTGCTGCCGTCGGCGTTCATCACGCAAATCACCTGGCGACTTTTGTTCTGCTTCACGCTGTAGTAGCCTACCTGGTACACCACGCGGCGCCCGTCGGGCGAGGCCTCTACGGTGCCGATGCGGCCCATGGCCCACAGCGCTTCGGCCGTCATCAGGGGGCTGCTGAGCTTAGGATGCTGTTTACCTATCACTTCTGTGTCTGCTGCTTTTATGGTGGCGGGCGCTGCCAGCAGGGCCGCCACCACGATGGTTAGTATTCTCTTCATAATAATATAGGTTTTCTCTTATCTGATAAAGTTTGTCCACACGCGTTGTTCCTGTGTCGGACGTTCACTGTCGCTGAGCCTTCGTATCATCCAGGCCATGTTGCGCCCCAGGGTGCGCATGGTCTGCATGCCCTCCTCGTCGATGGCTGCCTGTCCGGGAGTCTGCCCGTAGGCCATGTTCCAGTATTGCGACGATACCAGCGGCATGTTCATAATCGTGAAATACTTGTTTAAGCGGTCAAAGGCTGCCGAGGCGCCGCCGCGGCGGCACACGACGACGCTGGCGCCGGGTTTGTATTGCAGGTCGGTGCCGAGTGAGTAGAACACGCGGTCGAGTAGGGCGCAGAGCGAGCCGTTGGGGCCGCCGTAGTAGACGGGTGAGCCTATGACCACCCCATCGATGCCGTTCTTCACCGTGCGCCAGATTTTGTAATACAGGTCGTCGTTGAACGTACATTTGCCTATGCGGCCGCACATGCCGCAGGCGATGCAGCCCTGTACGGCTTTCTTGCCGATGCTTACAATTTCTGTGTCTATACCTTCTGCGTTGAGCGTCGTGGCCACTTCGCTCACTGCCGTATAGGTGTTGCCCTTGTCGCGGGGGCTGCCGTTGATTAATAATACCATTTCTTATATAGTTGCGAAGTATTCCTGTTTATTTGCGTTGTTGCTGCATGCGCTGGCGCTGCATCTCCTCGGCCTGCTTCTGCATGGCCTCCAGGCGTGCGGCCAGTCCGCTCTGCTTCTTGGGGTTGGCCTTGTTCTCTTTGTAGCGTGCTTCAAGGATGGCCAGGAGCTTTTCGTCGTTGGTGGTCTTGCGCAGTACAAACATAATGGCGGCCGAGAAGAACAGCGATACGAAGTAATAGAAGTTGAGCCCCGACGAATAGTCGTTGAACATGAAGAAGAACATCAGCGGCATCAAGTACATCATCCATTGCATCATCTTCATCTGCTCGGCCTGTGCCCCTACCATCTGGTCTTTCTGCTGGCGCATGGTCATGTAGCTGTAGAGAATCTGAGCGCCGCAGAAGAGGATACACGTCAGCGACAGGTGGTCGCCGATGCCCCAGATGTGAGTCTGCCACTCTACGATGGGGTCGTAGGTCGACAGGTCGTCGATCCAGAGGAAGCTTTCGCGGCGCAGCTGTATGGCGTTAGGCACGAAGTTGAACATCGCTATCCAGATAGGCATCTGGATGAGCATGGGCAGACAGCCTGAGAGGGGGCTGACGCCATACTGGGCGTACATCTGCATCATGGCCTGCTGCTTCTGCATCTGGTCCTCGGGCTTGTCATACTGCTTGGTGGCCTCGTCAAGCTTGGGTTTGAGTACGCGCATCTTGGCGCTCGACATGTAGCTCTTCTTCACCATGGGGAAGGTGATAGCCTTTAATAATAAGGTAATAAGTATGAGTACGATGCCCATGGAGAAACCCCACGAGGTGAGCCAGTCGAACACGTAGATGGTAAACCAGCGGTTGATGATACGGAACAGGGGCCATCCTAAGTAGACGAGCTGCTCCAGGTCGAGGTCTTTGCCAAACTCGCTCTGCTCCTCCACGTCCTTGATGAGGCGGAAGTCGTTGGGGCCGATATACATCTCAAATTCTGAGGGCCGCAGGCCTGTGGGGTCGAACTGTGTCTTCAGCTTGGCATTAAACTGCTTGAGGTATCCTGTGCCTTTCTCCTGCGGCACGCTGGTCATGAGCGAGCCGCTGCGGAAGTCGTCGCGGGCGATGAGGGCTGCCGAGAAGAACTGATTCTTGAAAGCCACCCAGTTGAGGGGCTCGTCAATCTTCTCGTCAATTTTCTCTGCCGTCTCGTTCAGGTAGTCGGTAGAGCCGTCCTTCTCTTTATAGGTGAGCGTGGCATAGCGGTTTTCAAACATGAAGCCCTTCTCCTGCTGGCGGGCCAGCTCGCCCCATTCTATGTCCATTTCCTTATAGTTAGGCGCAAAGAACCCGCTCAGCCCGTTGGCCTGCAGGGTGAAATGGAGCATGTAATCATGACCCAGCCGATAGTTCATCACGATGCTGCCGCCGTTCTGTGCCAGTGCCGTCATGGTGACGGTAGAGTCGCTCACGTTGGTGGGCGCGAAGTAGAGGGCGCTGGTGATGATGTTCTCCGTCTTGCCGGCAAGCATGAAGTTCAACTGCTGCGTCTTCTCGTCGAAGAGCGTTACCTCGTCCTTCGTGTTGTCAATGTTCTTAAAACCCTTGATGACGGCTTTGCTCACGGTGCCGCCCTTGGTCTGCAGGGTCAGCTCCACCTTGTCGTTCTTCAGCACAATAGACCTGTCCTGACCGTTGAGGGCGCTGTAAAAGGTAGCGGTGGTGTCGCCCTTAGCCGCCTCTTCGGCCTTGGCCTTACGCTCGGCTTCGGCAATCTTGGCTTTTACGTCCTTATCCTGTTGCACGGCGGCAAGGCTGTCCTGCTGGCGCTGGTAGGCCTCAATCTCCTCTTGCGACGGCTGGTTATACCAGCTGAAGCCTATGAGTACCAAGCCTATAAGTACAAATCCAATGAGTGTGTCTCTGTTCATCTTTTATTTCTTTTGTTTGTTTTCTTTTATTATCAAGGTGCAAAGGTACGAATAAGTATGCAAAAAGCCAAACGTTTTCGTTTTTTTTCATAGAATGTCTTTCCACTGCCGATGCACAAAGGTTAAATATTGTTGAGCGCAAGCATTTTTTTTGAACCAAACGTTACGGTCTTCACTTTTTTTTGTACCTTTGCACCCGCTTAACAAAAATGCACGAGGTGTAGCGCAGTTGGTAGCGTTCCTGGTTTGGGACCAGGCTGTCGCAGGTTCGAGTCCTGTCACCTCGACCGTTCTAAGTAGTTTGCCCGCTGACTTTCAGTAAGTTAGCGGCTTTTTTTTGTATATTGGGTAACGTATTATAATTGCTGCCCGAACATCGCATTATCGACATTCATGACGAAGTGTTGGTGGTGACGATAAGTTTAGTTGTTAGGTTATATGATTCATTCCGAGCTGTGTGGTTGATTACGTATAATCAGACTTGCATGCAGTCCGAACCGCACAGCACGAAATATTCTTGCGCCCCTGCTCCTTTGGCCGAGCGGTAGGGGAGGGACAGTGGGATGGTCAGCATGAACGGTTAGTATATCATTACTAATGAATGAGTTACATGATTATCCGGTGAGATGTGCATCTCTCTGCCTCATGAAAGTTAAACTTTGGCACAGACAAATTATTTCTGTTTTTTTTCTCTGATTCAAAAAAATAAACTATCTTTGCAGTCGGAATCAGCGTTTTTTACAACGATGACGAAACTTAAACTAAAAATGGAAATGGGCGAGGTGAGGCGCGCCAGAGCGTTTGCACTCTCCATAGCCGATGATGCTGGACTTAGCGAGCGTCAGGCGCAGAATCTGCACCTGGTCGTCGAAGAGGCTGTAGCTAATATTATGAACTACAGCGGAGCTACCATGATAGAGCTCTGTGCCTGGCAAGAGAAGGGCTGCCTCTATGTCTCCTTCGCCGACGACGGCATCCCTTTCGACCCGACTCTGCATCCTGAGCCCGACTTGGCATTGCCTATATGGAAGCGCGCCATCGGCGGTCTTGGTATCCACTACATCCGCAAGATGAGCGACGGCATGGCTTATCGCCGTCAGGATGGGAGGAACATCCTGACCGTTTGGAAAACATTAGGAAAACCAGAGTGAAGAATTTCTTGCCGTGCAAGCGTCGCAAAGCGCCGAGCGGCTACCGATGCAATATAGATTGTAAAATTACCAAATTGGAAATAAATCGTAAATAGTAAATTGTCTAATAGTAAATAAAAAAGGTATGGAGATTAAAATAACAGAAAAAAACGACCGGTTTGTTGCATTGCTCTGTGGCGAACTTGACAATATCGCCTGCGTCAAAGCAAAGAAGGACTTGGCTCCGCTGACCCAGCAGACTGACCACGATGTAGAGATTGACTGTAGCGGACTGGAATATATCTCGTCGAGCGGGCTTCGCCTCTTTATCGGCATCTACAAGCACCAGCATGAAATCGGTCGGCGGTGTATCATGACCCATGTCAGCGACAAGCTGAAGGATGTGTTTGAGATTGGCGGTTTTTTTATGCTTTTTGAGCAGGAGTGACGATGAGGATTGAACATTGAAGATTGAACATTGAAGATTGAACATTGAGGATTGAACATTGAGGATTGAACATTGAAGATTGAACATTGAAGATTGAACATTGAAGATTGAACATTGAAGATCGAGAAATGAGGAATGAAGAATTGATGCTGTTACAGACGGAAATCGAGCAGTTGCGAGCCGAGAATATCGAGCTTAAGAAGCAGCTCGACTATACGAGGGAGCAGTTCGTGCGTCTGATGTCGCGCAATCTCGACCTCTCTGACCGTATCGAGGGCCACCTGGAATTCCGTCAGCGTGTCGAAGTGGCCCGTGAGCTCATCGACATGAATATGGAACGAATGCAGAATGCCGACCTCCGCGATGATGGGCAGCTGATGGCCATCGTCGAGACGAAAGTGGAGGGAGAGCGCCTTCATC
>CAMHKU010000005.1 GCA_946185805.1 uncultured Prevotellaceae bacterium
TCCTGCGCAACCTCTCGCGGCTGCTGGAGCGCCCGAAGGCCTTGCAGGACCGCGTATTTCAGAAGGTGTTTGAGCAGGCAGAGATAGCGCAGTATTCCACTGAGGAGCGCCGCGAATATGAGGCCAGTGTGAAAAACTACTGGGACTACTACAGCACGATGAAGACCGCCGTTGACAAAGCCAAGACAGAGGGGTGTGCTGAGGGCCGTGCCGAAGGGCGTTTAGAAGAGCTGATAGCAAATGCCCGCAGCCTGAAAGAGAATGGTGTACCGCTTGACCTAATTGCCAAGAGCCTTGGACTGACGGCAGACGAGATAGCTGCGCTGTAGATTTATTAATGTTTCCGCAAAAGTAGCCCCCCCCGGTTTCAGACAGAAACCGGGGGCTTTTCCTTTGTTTGGCAGATATCGGCATAAGTGTCGCAGCAACATTTTAATGTTTTGACCCAGAGATTTGGATTGAGTGTAAAAAACGCACTACCTTTGCACCGTCAAAACGACAAACCATAGACAATTCACCAAAAGTAAAATCAAAAAAACAATAAAAAATGAAGACTTTAAAATTATTCTCAGTTCTTGTTCTCGGTAGCTTTTTAGCTACAGCGTGTTTAACCTCTTGCAGCGACGACCGCATGGCCGACATTGCAGCTGACAGCCAGATGGCTCCCAAAAGCAATCTCTCGAAAGTTCAAGTGATAGAGACCGGCGAGGTGAACTTTGCCAACAGTATGACGCGCAGCGCCAACATCGTCGAAAAGGGCGGCGTATCGAAGCTGTTCTACCAGTACAAGTGGGCCACCCTGCGCTACGAGGCCCGCACTGCCGACGGCACCAAGAAAATGCTCTCAGAGTTGCTGATATGGCCCACCTCTGCCGAAGGCGACTTCCACCCCAAGACCTATATCGTAGGTTGCCACAGCACCATCACCAGCGATGCTGAGCGCCCCACGAACCTGAAGAACCAGGGATATGACTACGAGGCCAACATGTTTGCACTGTTCAGCAATAAACTGAGCCAGAAGGCTCTGGTGGTAGTACCCGACTACGAGGGCTATGGTATTACCTCTCACCTGCCTCACCCTTACTGCAACCGCGAGCTCACTGCCGAGCAGGTGGTGGAAGGTGCCACGCAGGCTCTGGAGTGGTTTGAAGCCAATCAGCAGACCATGGACCCCAACTGGCAGTCGGTGGCTGTGGGCTATTCCCAGGGCGGCGCTGTGGCCGCTGGCGTCTATCGCTATTGCCTGGAGCACAACCGCAGCGACCTGCGCATGAAGGGTGCCGTCTGTGGCGATGGCCCTTATGCTCCACTGGCCACGCTCAAGCAGTATATTCAGGACAACAAGCTCTACATGCCGGTGGCTCCCACACTGCTGCTGAAGGGCGCTGTTGATACTAATCCCGAGATGAAGCGCCTGGGTTGCACCTATCAGGACTTTGTCAACGAGAAGTTCTATGAGACGGGTATCTTCCAGTGGCTCGACGGCAAGCAGCTCTCCACTACCGACATTCAGAAGCGTCTGCTGCAACACTCTTTCGAGCACGGCGACGAGGGCGGTTTCACCATGATGTGTGCTACAGGCAGCGAGTTTATGCCTTACACCAAGTCGAACGCCAAGGATGTCCGCGGCAAGGCCCGCAGGTTTAACACTGCCAACGGTAAGGGCATGAACTTCTGTGCGACTACAGAGGTGCTCAAGCCCGCAGTCATAGAATACTTCCAGACGGGCAAGGTGACAGGCGACGTGCCGGCAGCTAAGCTGAAGGCACTGGAGCAGGCACTGGCTGAGAATGACCTCACTTATGGCGGTTTCCGCCCGTCGGCAGGTTTCACCTTCTTCCACTCTACTCGCGACGAGGTTGTGCCCTATTGTAACTATCAGGAGGTGAGCCGCACCTGGGGCACCAACTCCATACAGGGTCAGATATACAACTCAGGCACCTGCCTGCATGTCAACTCAGGCACCGTTTTCTTCCTCAAGCGCTGCGGCGCACCCGTCGATGACATTCTGAAGGACAAATGGCAGTCTGGCGAGAAGAACATTGGCAACATCTTATACTAAGTAACTCAACTTTCGCAAGTTGGGGAGTTAAATGGAGTTAACTCCTTCTAACTCCCTTTAACTCCTTCCTACTCCTCAACTTGAGAAGTTGAATTAGCTATTGCCTGCAAAACATTCTGACGGGCGATTGTGATTTACCAAAAAAATGTGTATCTTTGCACCCGTTAAGCATTGATAAGCGACATGACACCCATGAGACGTATATTAGTAGTCGACGACGAGCCCGACCTGTGCGACATTCTGAGCTTCAACCTCCGTGGCGCAGGCTATGAGGTGGACGTGGCATATAGCGCCGACGAGGCGCTGGCGGCCGGCATAGCGGTGTATGACCTGCTACTGCTCGACGTGATGATGCCCGGCACGTCGGGCTTTGAGCTGGCCGCCCGTCTGAAGCACGATGGTCTGACGGCCCGCGTGCCAATTATCTTTCTCACGGCTCTCGATACTGAGGACGACACTCTGCAGGGCTTCCACCTCGGTGCCGACGACTACATATCGAAGCCGTTCTCCGTGCGCGAGGTGCTGGCGCGGGTGAAGGCGGTGCTCAGCCGCAGCTACCCGCCGTCGGCCGCCCCCCGAGGCGAAATACTTGAGCATCGAGGGTTGGCGATGAACCCCGCGGCAGCCATGGTCACTGCCGACGGCTCCGACGTGGTGCTGACGAAGACGGAGTTTGACCTGCTGCGTCTGCTGCTCACTCATAGGGGGCAGCTCTTCTCGCGCCACGAAATATTAGAAAAGGTGTGGCCGCGCGATGTCGTCGTCACCGAGCGCACCGTCGACGTGAATATCACGCGCCTGCGCAAGAAGCTGGGGGCCTACGCCGCCTGCATCGTCAACCGTCCGGGCTTCGGCTACGGCTTTGACGCGGAGGCAAATGCTAAATGAGGAATGCTAAATGAGGAATGAAGAAACTGACTGAAGGCCGCAAGATGTGGATTAGCGTGATGGCGATTTTTGCCGTCTATGCCGTGGTGTTCATACTGTTTGAAGACTACGACCGCCACTGGCTGGAGCCTTTCGCCGAGGTCAGCGACTGGCATCTGCTGCTCTTCTCGCTGGTGGTGCTCGCGGGGCTGTCGGTGCTGCTCTACCACTACGCCCGCAGCATGGACGAGCGCATCAGCCGCGAGCAGGCCGAGAAGGAGGGACGCCTGCGCCGCGAACTGACCCAGAACATTGCACACGAATTGAAAACCCCCGTGGCCAGCATCCTGGGCTATTTGGATACTATCATCAATGCTCCCGCACTCGACGACGCCACGCGCCAGCAGTTTATCCTGCGCTCCCACGCCCAGGCCGAGCGGCTCACGGCCCTGCTGCAGGACATCTCCACACTCAACCGCATGGACTATGCCCCTGACGTGCTGACGATGGAGCGCATTGACGTGTCGCAGCTCGTCAGCGACATCGCCCAGGAGACGGCCATTGCCTTCGACCGCCGACGGATGACGCTGCGCAACTGTTTGCCGCAGGGCATCGTCGTCAACGGCAACAACTCGCTGCTCTACAGCGTCTTCCGCAATCTCACCGACAACGCCGTGAACTATGCCGGCGAGGGCACCACCGTGGAAATCACTGCTGAGCAGGAGAACGGCTACTGGCACTTCACCTTCGCCGACAACGGCCGCGGCATCAGTCAGGAGCACCTGCCCCGCATCTTTGAGCGCTTCTACCGCATTGACAAGGGCCGCAGCCGCTCACTCGGCGGCACGGGCCTGGGGCTGGCCATCGTCAAGAATGCCGTCGTGCTGCATGGCGGCACCATCAGCGTCAGCAGCCGCAACGGTCTGCGCTTCGACTTCACTCTGCCAATGAAATGCAATAAAAAACCATTATCATCATGTTAGTTAAGACATATTGTGCAGCTGTTAACGGCTTAGAAGTGACAACGGTATACTGCGAAGTAAGCATGACGCGAGGCATGCAGTTTCACCTGACGGGACTGGCCGACACGGCCGTCCGCGAAAGCTATGACCGCATTAAGGCAGCCATGACGAACAATGGCTTCAAGGTTCCGCAGATGGAAATTACCGTCAACTTAGCTCCCGCCGACATCAAGAAGGAAGGCTCTGGCTATGACCTTCCCCTGGCCATTGGCATCCTGGCCTCTGACAACAAAGTAAGTGCCGACCGTCTGAATCAGTATATGATGGTGGGCGAACTGGGGCTCGACGGTCGCTTGCAGCCTATACGGGGCGCTCTGCCCATCGCCATTCGTGCGCGTAAGGAGAAGTTCAAGGGGCTTATCGTGCCGCAACAGAATATCCGTGAGGCGGCTGTTGTCAACCAGCTGGAGGTCTATGGTATGGACTCGCTGATGGATGTAGTGAGCTTCTTTAACGGCAATACCAGTTATGAGCCCACAGTCATTGACACACGCCGAGAATTCTATGAGCAACAGAACAATTACGAACTCGACTTCAGCGATGTTCGTGGCCAGGAGAGCGTGAAGCGTGCCTTGGAGGTGGCTGCCGCCGGCGGTCATAATCTGATTATGATTGGGCCGCCGGGCTCAGGAAAGTCCATGCTGGCCAAACGCTTGCCGAGCATTCTGCCGCCCCTGTCACTGGCGGAGAGTCTGGAGACCACACAAATACACTCCGTAGCAGGTAAACTGACACGCGACACCAGCCTTATTTCGCAGCGACCGTTCCGTGCTCCTCACCACACCATTTCGCAGGTGGCTCTCGTCGGCGGCGGCAACAATCCGCAGCCCGGCGAAATCTCGCTGGCTCACAATGGTGTGCTCTTCCTTGATGAGATGCCCGAACTGTCGCGAAGTGTTCTCGAAGTGCTTCGCCAACCGTTGGAAGACCGCGTTATCACTATCAGTCGTGCCAAATACTCTATCCAGTACCCCGCCTCCTTTATGCTCATCGCCTCTATGAACCCCTGTCCCTGCGGCTATTATGGTGACCCTCTGCACCACTGCGTCTGTACTCCGGGACAGATTCAGCGTTACATGAACAAAATCAGCGGGCCGCTGTTAGACCGTATCGACATCCATTGCGAGATACAGGCCGTGCCCTTCGCCCAACTTTCACAGATGCAGCCCGGCGAACCTTCGGCCAACATCCGAGAGCGGGTCATCGCCGCCCGCAAGATTCAGGAGGAGCGCTTCAAGCCCTTCAAGGGCATCCATAGTAATGCCATGATGTCCGAGCGCATGCTCCACGAGTTTGCCGAGCCCGACGCCGCCTCGCTCGACATGCTCCGCATGGCCATGGAAAAACTAAAGCTTTCTGCAAGAGCTTATAGCCGTATCCTTAAAGTGGCCCGTACCATCGCCGACCTTGCTGGCAGCGACAAGGTAGAGGCGATGCACATCGCCGAGGCCATCGGGTATCGCAACCTCGACCGAGGCGACTGGGCAGAGAGAGGCGTGTAAGTAGCCTTTGGGGATTTGAATATACAGAAAGTAAAGAAATTGTTAATAAGTAATATTAAAGACTATGAACAGACAACTATTGATTGCCGCCTGCTTAGTGGGGTCACTCACGTCAGCGACGGCCCAGACCAAGGACGGCGGACTCTCTGCCGACATGTTAAAGGATATAGTGAAGGAACAGAAGCTGGTGCCCGCCAACGGAGCGCTGATGAATGCCATTTCGGCCAATGCCATTGACGACCTGGCCAAGAACCGGCAGCACGCCGGCGCCATCGACACTTACTTCAGCGTGGAGACACCCTCGCAGTCGATTACCGACCAGCAGTCGTCGGGCCGCTGCTGGATGTTCAGCGGCTTCAACGTGCTGCGCTCCAACTACGTAGCCCAGCACGGCGACTCCCTGCAGCTGGAGCTGTCGCAGGCCTACCTCTTCTTCTACGACCAGCTGGAGAAGGCCAACCTCATGCTCCAGGGCGTCATCGACACGGGCAAGAAGCCCCTGGACGACCAGCGCGTGCAGTTCTTCTTCCACTATCCACTGAGCGACGGCGGCACCTTCTGCGGCGTGGCCGACCTGGCCGAGAAGTACGGCCTGGTGCCTAAAGAGGTGATGCCTGAGACGTTTTCGAGCGACAACACGTCGAAGGTCCGCCAGCTGCTGAACTCCAAGCTGCGCGAGTATGGCCTGCAGCTGCGCGAGATGGTAGAGAAAGACAAGAGCCAGGCGTCGATGAACAAGGCCAAGGTGCGCATGCTGGCACAGATCTACCGCATGCTGGAAATGACTATCGGCACGCCGCCGCAGAAGTTCAGCTATGCCTTCAAGACCAAGGGCGGCAAGGCCGTGGGCAAGGCCAAGACCTACACGCCGCAGGAGTTCTATCAGGAGGTTGTCGGCGGCCCGTTGAACGGCACCTTCATCATGGCCATGAACGACCCGCGGCGCCCGTACTACAAGACCTACGAGGTGGAGTACGACCGCCACACCTACGACGGCCACAACTGGCGCTACGTCAACCTGCCCATGGACGACATTGAGCAGATGGCCATCGCCTCGCTCAAGGACGGCCGCAAGCTCTACTCGAGCTACGACGTCGGCAAGCAGCTGGACCGCAAGCGCGGCTATGCCGACCTGGAGAACTTCGACTACGGCGCCCTCTTCGGCACCACCTTCGGCATGGACAAGGCACAGCGCATCTCTACCTTCGACAGCGGCTCTACCCACGCCATGACGCTCACCGCCGTCGACCTCGACGCCAAGGGCAAGGCCACGAAATGGAAGGTAGAAAACTCGTGGGGCGCCGACTGGGGCCAGAAGGGCTGCCTGATTATGACCGACCGCTGGCTACGCGAATATATGTTCCGACTGGTGGTCGACAAGAAGTACGTGCCCGAGAAGATTCTGAAGGCCGCCGAGCAGCAGCCCGTCATGGTGATGCCCGAAGACCCGCTCTTCCTGCCCGACGAGTGAGAAATTCCTGACGCCTGTATACACGCAGGAGGGGAGGCTGCTGGGCCTCCCCTCCTGCGTGTATGAGCCTGATAGGGTATCAACAAACTTCGGGCTGCGAGTTTACCAGAAACCCTGTCGCGTGTTCTCACCTTTAAGCGTCTCTTTTGCGTGCTTCAAGCCTGTGGTCACTTTGCCACCGTTTACATTCTCTAACTCTTCCATTGCCAGAGCGCGAGCGCTCATTCTGTTCTTCTGTGTCATCGTCTTATAATTTTAATTGGTTAAACTTACTTTTTTCTGTCTTGTCGCTCAGTTGCTGTTTTCTCTGATTGACGATGCAAAGGTACGGCAGAATTTCTACCTGCACAAGAATTTAGCCATCTTTCCACTCCGGCTGTTACGACAAGAGCCTTCCATCAGCGTCAAATGGGCAAACGAACCGCAAATCCTGTCGTAAATAATCATCAGGCTTCCAGTGGTGCGTTCTTCAGTTGTTCCAAGGCGCGACACAGTTGGTCGGGACAGGAGGTGTTTTTGGTACCACAGCGCACACCGTCGATCTTTCTGATGACATCGTCAATGTGTTGTCCGCGCACCAGCTGGCTGATGCCCTGCAGGTTGCCGTTGCAACCACCCAGGAAGAAGACCTGCTGAATAATGTTGTTCTCGTCGGCAGTCACGTCGATCATCTTCGAGCATGTGCCGTGGGTCATGTACTGTACGTGTTTCGTTTTCATCTTGTTTGTTTATTTTGTAAATTTTAGTCTGAGACTGTTAAGCACCACGCTGACGCTGGAGCATGCCATGAGTGCCGAGGCCCACATGGGCGTGATTTGCCAGTGGGCGCCGAAGAGGTAGGGCACGCCGGCAGCCAGGGGTATACATATTATATTATATATAAAGGCCCAGAAGAGATTCTGGTGGATCATGGCCACGGTGCGCCGCGAGAGACTGATGGCGTCGGAGAGCCGGCGCAGGTCGTTACCCATGAGGGTCACCTGCGCCACCTCCATGGCCACATCGGTGCCGCGGCCCATGGCGATGCTCACGTCGGCGGCGGCCAGGGCTTGCGAGTCGTTGATGCCGTCGCCGACCATAGCCACGTGGTGGCCCTGCTGCTGCAGCTGGCGGACGAGGTTCTCCTTGTCCTGAGGGAGGACTTCGCCGCGGTAGTTGGTGATGTGGGCTTCGGCGGCTATCTGTGCCACGCGGGCTTCCTTGTCGCCGCTGATCATGTGGACGGCGATGCCCTGGGCCGTGAGGGCATCGATGGCCTCGGCGGCGTGGGGCTTGAGGGTTTCGGGGCTACTAGGGCTACTAGGGCCACTAGGGCTACTAGGACCACTAGGGCCACTAGGATTACTAGGGTCACTAGGGCCACTAGGAATAGTGAGCGTGCCCGTCTTGTCGACCACCATGGCGTTGACCTTGCGTAGCTGCTCCAAGGCGGTGGCGTCCTTGATGAGGATGTTTTTCTCGGCGGCCTTGCCGATGCCTACCATCAGGGCGGTGGGGGTGGCCAGACCCATGGCGCAGGGGCAGGCGATGACTAGCACCGAGACGGCCGACATGATGGCCTGCGGCAGGTATTGAGTGCCGCCGATGACGAGCCAGAGGACAAATGTCAGCAGGCTGACGGCCACCACGGCGGGAACGAAGATGAGGGCGATGCGGTCGACGACGCGCTGCACGGGAGCCTTGGAGCCCTGAGCCTCCTGCACCATGCGGATGATGTTGGCCAGCACGGTCTTCTGGCCTACCTCGGTGGCGCGGAAACGGAAGGGCGGAGCTTGAAGGGCGATGGTGCCTGCGAGGACGCGGTCGCCGGGGCGCTTGGCTATGGGGGCGGCTTCGCCGGTAATCATGGATTCATCGATGTAAGCGGCAAAACCGCTTACCACAGTAGAGGCGGAGGAGGCGGCCACACTGGCGGCGGTGCCGGCCGCAGTGGGGGCGATGCTGACGACGACGCCGTCGACGGGAATCTTCTCGCCGGGGCGCACCTCGACGGTGTCGCGGGGCTGCAGGGTGGCTATGGGCACGTCGGTGACGGTGCCGTTCTCTACCAAGTGGGCGGTCTTGGGCTGCAGGCCCATGAGGGCGCGGATGGACGAGGCCGTGCCCTGCTTGGCGCGCTCCTCCATGAGGCGGCCGGTAAGCACGAAGGTGATAATCATCACCGAGGCGTCGTAATAGGTGTGGTAATCAATGCCGCGAGCACCCCAGACGGCCTCGCCCCAGAACGTGTTGAACACGCTGAAGAGGAACGACACGGCGGTGCTCAGGGCCACCAGCGTGTCCATATTGGCCGAGGCGTGGATGAGCTGCTTCCACGCCGTCGTGTAGAACTGTCGGCCGCAGTAGACGATGTTGAGCAGGGCCAGGATGAGGCACACCTGATTGGCCAGCATCGTGGGAGCCATGCCGCCCTTCGCCGCTGCCGTGGGCGTACCTATATTTATCCACCCCATGGAGATGGCCATCACCAGCAGGGCGAAGAACCACGACAGCACCACCTTGCCCAGCAGCGAGGTGTACTGCCGGCGCTCGATGGCCTCTACGTTGCGGTCTTCCTCAATCACCATGTCGTAGCCTATCTTCCCCAGCTCGGCTTTCATCTGCTGCAGGGTGATGCGGCTTTCGTCGTACTCCACTAAGGCAGTACGCGTCGGCAAGCTGACGCTTGCCGACGTGATACCTTCCAGTGAGTTAAGTTTCTGTTCCACGCGCGCCGAGCAACCGGCGCACATCATGCCAAGGATGGCAATCTGTTTCTTCATCGTTGTTTGCTAAGGCAGTGAAGCCTCGGTTATTTTTTCTTTATGGTCAATGGTGCCGGGCCGTTGAGCGTCGGCGTGACGGGCAGGATGCGTCCCTGCTTGTCGAACGTCAGGCGGTCGATGCACACCTCGCGGTGGATGCCCGGCTGGTTGTTGATGAAGTTCTTGTTGATGCGGTGGTAGACGATGTACCACTCATCTTTCTTGTCCGGCACCTGGAGGATGCTGTTGTGGGCCGTGCCGTAGATGCCGTCCTCAGGCTTCTGGCGGATAACGAGGTTGTTCTGCTCGTCAATCTCGATGGGGCCGAGCGGCGACTTCGAGGTGCCGTAGCACACGTGGTAGTTGGGGCTGCCCGTATCGTCGACACTCCAGAGGAAGTAGTAGAGACCGTTGCGGAAGAACACGTAGGGAGCCTCGCGGTAAGCCCAGGTCTGCAGCGTGCCGCCCTTGGGCGTCATCAGCGTGGTGGTCTCCTTCTTGATGGAGAGCATGTCGTCGTTGAGCTCAGCGCCGGCCATGAATCCGTTGCCCCAATAGAGGTAATACTTACCCGACTTCGGGTCTTGGAACACGTCGACGTCGATGGCCTGTCCGCCCTTAGCCTCGGCGGGACGGTCGGCATCGGTCACGATGGGAGCGCCAGAGTCTGTGAACGGACCAGTGGGGCTGTCGCTCACGGCCACGCCAATCTCCTTGCGGTTGCTCTTGGGGTTGTGGGCCGAGAAGTAGAAGTAGTACTTATATGCCCCCTTGCCAATTTTCTTCTCAATGATACACGGTGCCCAGGCGTTGCCCGTGGCCCAGCTTACCTGGTTGCCCTTGACGTCGAGCATCTTGCCCTCGTCCTTCCAGTCGATGAGGTTGTCCGATGAGAAGACGCTGAAGTCGTGGCCGCCCCAGCCGGGGGTGCCGTCGGTGGTGCTGTAGATGTAGTACTTCTTCGTCTGGTTAGAGTAGAGCACCTCCGGGTCGGCGTGGAAGCCTTCGAGTATGGGCTGCTTGTGGTTAGGGTAAGCCTGAAGCAGACGTTCCTTCTCAGCGCGCGTGATGGGGATGATGGTGCCGTGGCGCGGCGTGAACTTGCCGCGGGTAGCGGTGTTCTGCACAAACTGGAAGCTCTTCAGGTCCTCAGAGCGGCAGAACTGATAGTGTCCGCTGCCGTAGCAGTCGTACATGATAATCCACGACTTGCCGTCGATGGCCTTGCACACGCCGACGCCCTCTACGGCCTCCTTCGTCTGCTCCACGTTGCCGGGCAGCATCTGCCACTTGTCGGTGAGCTGCTTGGCCACGGCCTGATAGATGCCGCGGCCCGACTCCTGCTTATAAAAGAGGTGGTAGAGCTGGTCGGCCTCGTTGTAGACGATGTCGCCGTCGATGGTGGCGTTGCCGGCGTCGAAGAGCCACTTGGGTTCACCCTCCAGGTCGGTGAAGTCCTTGTTGGCATACTGGTAGTAAATCTTGTCATACGACTTAGGGTCGCTGGTGCGCAGCGAGTAGAACACCATATACTTTCCCGTCTTGTGGTCGTAGATGGTCTCCGGTGCCCACACGCGGGTAACATTCTTCCATGTCTTCGTCCAGCGGGTGGGGAAGTTGACGGCCGAGTGCTGCCAGTTGATGAGGTCGGTCGACTTCATGAGCACCATGCCTCGGTTGCTGGCCCATCCGAGTGACGACTTCATGTCGGTGATAACCATGTAGAACGTCTTGCCGTCTTCGCAGCGCAGAATATGTGGGTCGCGTACACACTGCGTCAGGGCGATGGTGTCGCTGCTGATGACGGGGTAGCCGTCGTTCAGCGGCGTATAGTTATAGCCGTCGTCGCTCAAGGCATAGCATATCTGCTCCTCGTCGGGAGCGTTACCGACGAAATAGGTGAAGAGATAGGCCACCATCTCGTTGGGGTCTTTAGGCTCTTCCTTCACGGGCTTTTTCTTTGCTGCCCCCGCAGGCAGGGCTACGGCAGCCATGAGCAGCGCCGTCAGCAGGGTTTTGGTCTTGTTCATAGGTATCTGTATCTTTTGGGTTAGTTTGTGGCTGCAAAGTTACAACTTTTTTCCGTATTCCTTTGCCGTTTAGCGAAAAATATGTACCTTTGCAGCCGTTTTGGTGATGCCGCGGGTCTACAGCCCCGGCATAAAAGGGAATCAGGTGCAAGTCCTGAGCAGTACCCGCTACTGTCATCCCCTTGTGGAAAGTCCATAAAACGCTACGATAGTGAATAGTGAAAAGCCACTGGGCGGCGCCCCTGTGAAGCCTGTGTACAGACCATCAGGCACACGACGAGGGGCAGGAGCTTGGGAAGGCGGACTTTCTGGGGAGAGCCAGGAAACCTGCCATAAACGAGGGCAGAGCCAAGCTTGCTTGAGTTCTGCCGAGCGCAGTCAGGTTCGACCAGAAAGGTCAACTTGCTACGACGGACTAAAGGCTGCACAGCGCTTCGGGAGTTAGGCGCGCCGCGGTCGTAATAAACAATGATTATCAAACCAGCGATGAGAAGACTGCTTACTGCCTTTGCAGTTTGTCTGTTGTGTGTGGCCGTCAGCGGCCAGACGCGTCAGCCGCGGCGCAGCGCCCTGCGCGACAGCGTGGCTCTCAATGACGTGACAGTCATGGGCAAGTCGAAGACCCAGAAACTGCGCGAGGGGGCATTGTCGGTCAATGCCATCGACGTGCGGTCGGTAGTGTCTTCGGTTCATTCGCTCAGCTCACTCATTGACCGCACCACGGGCGTGAAGATTCGCGAGGAGGGTGGGGTAGGCTCCGACTTCGAGCTGAGCATCAATGGCATGTCGGGCAGTTCCGTGCGCTATTTCATGGACGGTGTGCCCCTTGACACGAAGGGCTCGGGGGTGACGCTGGCCAATCTGCCCGTGAGCATGGTCGACCATGTGGAAATCTACAAGGGTGTGGTACCTACCTGGCTGAGCAGCGATGTGCTGGGTGGTGCCGTCAACATTGTGACCCACCGTAGGAAGTCAGACTATCTGGACGTGTCCTACGGCATAGGCTCTTTCAATACCCATCAGGGCGATGTCAGCGGGCAGTATGTGTTCAAGAACGGACTGACCGTGCGCCCTTCGCTGGCTGTCAGCTATTCCAAGAACAATTACAAGATGAAAGCCGTTGAGGTGTGGGACGAGGAGGCCGGTAGGTACCAGCTTCAGGAGCGTCGGCGTTTCCACGACGACTATCTGTCGCTGCTGGGCCAGCTCGAAGCCGGCGTCAGCGACAAGTGGTGGGCCGACGACTGCTACGTCACCCTGTCATATAATAAGGTAGACAAGGACATACAGACCAATCAGGTGCAGAATCACGTCATCGGCATGGCCGACCGCCAGAGCCATTCGTGGAGTGTAGGCTTGCGCTATAAGAAGACTGATTTCCTGATTAAGAAGCTCAGCGCCAACCTGTCGCTGTCGCATACGTGGGACCATGCTGTCGCTACTGATACCGCCCATCGCAAATATGACTGGAACGGCAACTGGATAAAAAGTGCGCGTAACGAGCTCAACGGTCGCGCTTTCACACAGCGACACACCAAGCGTCCGCTGACGCTGCTTAGGGCCGACCTGAACTACAGCCTGTCAGACCACCATCTGCTTAACCTCAGCTATGCGCTCAACCGCACGGGCAACGACCGTTGGGACGAGGTCGATGACAGTTTCGTGCCCGCTAACGACGTGTTTGCCAAGCATGTTTTCGGGCTGGCCTATAACCAGTCGCTGCTCAGCGGGCGTATGTACAACACGTTCTTCGTCAAGGACTATGTGAACTACCTGAGGATAGAGCAGACCGACCTTTATTTCCTTACCGGCTCAAAGACGATGGCGGGCTCAAGTACGAAGAACAGTATCGGCGGAGGCTTGGCCATGCGGTTAGAGCTGATGCCTTCCTTGGCCGTCAAAGCCAGTTACGAGCACAGCGTCAGGCTGCCCTTGGCCCGCGAGCTGCTGGGCAACGGCACTACCATCTATGCCAACACTACTCTGAAGCCCGAAGAGAGCAACAATCTGAATGTCGGCCTCTTCGGTACGCTGCGCAGCGGTCAGCACAGCCTGTATTACGAGGCGAACGGTTTTCTGCGCTACGTAGACAACTACATACAGCCTACAATATCCGACGATGAGGGCTATCTGCAGTATGTCAACCAGCCCGCCGTCCATATCAAGGGCGTGGAGGGCGAGGTGCGCTACGACTGGCGCCGCCGCCTGCAGCTGACGGCCAACGTCAGTTGGCAGGACGCCCGCGACCGCCAGCGCTATAAGAGCGACGGCAAACCCTCGGTGACGTTTGACAACCACGTGCCTAACCGTCCGTGGCTCTTCGCCACCGCCGAGGTGCGTTACGACCTCCTGCCGCTTGTCAATCATCCGTCACCCATCACCCATCACCCATCACCCAATACCCGTCACCTCTGGCTGGGTGCCGACTATCAGTGGGTGCATTGGTTCTACCTCTCATGGGAAGCCTATGGACTGCCTGAGACCAAAGCCCGCATACCAGAAAAGAATCTCGTGGGTGCCAATGTCACCTACTCGTGGCACGACAGCCGCTATAGCGTGTCGGTGGACTGCCAGAACCTGCTCAATCAGACGGTCTACGACAATTACAAGCTTCAGAAGCCCGGGCGCTCGGTGTTCTTTAAGTTCAGATTATTATTAAACTAATATGTATAACTTAATAAAAACAAAAGCAATGAAAAAACTGAGTTTATACCTCTCGCTGCTGGCAGCTATCGTGCTATCGGCAGGCGTCGTCTCTTGTGGCGACGACAACGACGACCCTGTTGTCACGCCTACACCCGAACCGGAACCCGAGCCACAGCCTGTGGCCTACGACACCATATACCCTGTTCACTACGACCTCACGGTCACCGTTGGCAAGCATGGTGGCATGGCATCGCAGGAGACCCACCTCACCCTGAGCGTTGACTCGCTGACCAACCCCAATACCGTCATCAGCTTCGAAGGCAACGGCATAGAAATCACCGACTACACCATCGAGAACATCTACGATGCGAAGTACATGTACCAGGTGCCCACCACTGCCGACCGCTTTGCCAAGTTGCAGATCAAGAGTAATAAGCTGAATGTCGTCCGCGAGCGTCCTTTCCAGTCCAACACCTATGCCGCTCGTAAGTATACCCACGCATGGCTCAACGACAGCATCCTGCTTGTCATGGCCGCCAACGGCGAAGCCGACAAGATTATCTGGACCAAGCTCAACGCCAACGACATGATCATCACGGGCGAGGGCGAGCTGAGCCTCGCAGTGGCCGACGGTTACGACTCATTTACCACCAGTGGCCTGCTGACCTACCGTCAGAGCGACAAGAAGCTGTTCTACTTCTACTACAGCAAGAAGGGTTCCGGTCGTACCGCCACCAAGGAGTCCAACTTCCACACCGCCGTCATCAATCCCGAGACGATGGCTGTCGAGAAAGACAACACCTACCCCCAGGCCGCCGAGATGCAGGGCTCTGCCTATGGTGAGCTGATGCAGAACTTCATATTCTTCGACGACAACGACAACCTCTACCTGTCGGTCTTCAGCAGTGTCAACAAGATAAACATCGGCAGCCTCGTGCGCATCAAGAAAGGTGAGTACAACTTCGAAGAGGGCTACAATGCCTTCCCCGATGCCAAGGGTAAGATTGTCTCTGTCATCTATCTCGGCGGTAGCAAGGTCTTGGCATATTCCGGCGACGCCAGCATCGGCACCGGTATTCAGGACCAGGCTTACTACTACTCCATTGTCGACCTCAACGCCAAGACGGCCACCCCCATCAAGTTCAACGGGGCCGACCTGCCTTACAGCGCCGGCAGCTTCTCGCAGCGTGCTGTCTATAATGCCAAGGAGAACAAGGCTTACTTCGGTGTCAGCAATGCCGACGGCGAGACGATCTACGTCTACGACGTGGCTACAGGCAGTGTCGCCAAGGGCCTGAGCATTGCCCCGGGCTACTATTTCGACCAGATACGCCTGATGCACGACGACCCCATCATCGTTGAGAAGAAATAAAGGCGCAGCTCCATGCAAAATGTGTATTATTATATAAGTTGTTTTCTGATGCTCCTGTGTGCGGCTACGTGCCGTGCACAGGACATTTCTTCTGACCGGGCGCTGCTGATGGTGCATTTCGGCACTACCTACGATGATACCCGTCAGAAGACCATTGATGCCATCAACCAGAAAGCCCGCGAGGCTTATCCCAAGATGGCCGTCCGTGAGGCCTATACCTCACGCATCGTCATGAAGCGGCTGGCTCAGCGCGGCCTCCGTAAGGATACACCCGTTGAGGCCCTTCTCCGCCTGCGTGGCGAGGGCTACAAGCGGTTGGTCGTCCAGCCCTCCTTCGTCATCGACGGCAAGGAGATGGCTCTGCTGCGTCGCGAGATAGACCGTTTGCGGCCGTTCTTCGACACTATCAGCGTGGGCAATCCCCTGCTCTATAGCGTTGCCGACTGTGAGCGCGTCTGTCAGGTGTTAGCCGCCCGTCATCCCGCCAATGTCGCCAAGGGCGAGCATGTGGTGTTCGTGGGTCACGGCACCGTAGGCCCTGCCACGGCTCTCTACTCTCAGCTCGACTATATGCTTCGTGCCGGTGGGCGCCACAACTATCATGTAGCTACCCTCGAGGGCTACCCCACGCAGGCTACCCTCATCCAGGCGCTAAAGGCTCAGCGGGCGCGGCGTGTGGTGCTCGTGCCCCTGCTCTTCGTGGCCGGCGACCATGCTTCCAATGATATCAACGTAGAGTGGAAAGAGGCTCTTGAGCAGCAGGGATTTTCTGTCAGCGTTGTCTTGGAAGGCCTGGGCGAGGTGCCACAGATTCAGGAGCTATATTTAAATAAGGTGAAGTTGACTGTCCATTCTGACTTACGTAAATCTTCAAAGATGAAACAGAGCGAAAGCAGTTCAAATCTCCAGGTGCCTCAATTAGAAAAAGATGAAAAGAGCGGCAAGTTGTATATGAACGATCATGGCGCTAAATACGAGGTTATACAAGATAGGGCCATCGTCAAATTAAAGCGCTCTTGCCAATTACCAGAAGATATAAAAGTTATTCGTAATAACAGCTTAGGTTTTATAACTATACAAGTCCCTCAAAATACGACTTTGGAGGATTATGTCAGTGAACTCCGGAAGTCTGGTCTTTTCGAGTCAATTGATTACGCCACTTATGGGGGATGGTAAATATTTGTAACTTTGCAGCCGACTATGGGTACGCAGGTGTCTCACCTGCGGCGGCCGCAAGTGAGACACTTGTGTACCCATGCAAAGCAGTGAAATAACCGTTAGTTATATAGAAGCCCGATGAATAGTGCATTCCTAATCGCCGCCCCGATGAGTGGCAGTGGCAAGACCACTGTCAGCCGCGGGCTGATGGCCCTGCTGACGCGGCGGGGGCTGCGGGTGCAACCCTTTAAGTGCGGTCCCGACTATATCGACACGAAGTTTCATGCGGCGGTATGTCGCCGGCCGAGTATCAATCTTGACACGTTTATGGCCACGGCAGCGCATGTGCGCGAGCTGTTTGGCCGCTACAGTGCCGATGCCGACGTGGCGGTGGTGGAGGGCATGATGGGTCTCTACGACGGTTACTACCGCGACCGTGGCTCGTCGGCGGAGATTGCGCGTGTGCTGGACCTGCCGGTGGTGCTCGTGGTCGATGCCCGCAGTGCGGCTTACTCCATGGCCGCGCTGCTGCAGGGGTTTGTCAGCTTCCGGCCCGGTGTCCGCGTTGTCGGCGTGATATTCAATCAGGTAGGCTCCGAGCGTCACGCCCGCATGCTGCGCCAGGTGTGTGCCGACCTGCAGCTGCCGTGCTTCGGCTGTCTGCCTAAGAGTGCTGAGCTGGAGCAGGCTTCCAGGTACCTCGGTCTCGACTTCTCGCAGTCGGCGGAAGTGGAGCGGCTGGTGCAACTGTTAGAAGAGCACGTCAGTATAGATGAATTGCTGGGTGCGGGGGCGCAGGGGCACGAAAGTGCGGGGGCGCACGTTGCGCGCTTTGAGGGGCACGGTGAGAGGAAAGAGGCGAGGGTAGCGACACCGCCGCTGCACAGCCGACTCCAGGGGGCGAGCGTGGTGGTGGCGCACAATGGCGAGGCGTTCTCATTTGTGTATCAGGAGGTGCTCGACGGCTTTGGCGCCGTGCGCTTCTTCGACCCTGAGCGCGAGGTACCTTCGCTGGCCGATGCCGACCTGCTCTACCTGCCCGGCGGCTATCCGGAGAAGCATGTGGAGGCGCTCGTGCGCAACGAGGCCTGCCGAAAGGTTATTGCTGACTTTGCCGAGGGCGGGGGTAGGGTGGTGGCCGAGTGTGGCGGCATGATGTATCTCTGCCGCAGCATTGTCGACGACCGCGGACGTTGGCCTATGTGTGGCGTGCTGCCTTATGACATCACCGCCTGCCAGTGTGACCGCCGCCTGTCGTTAGGCTACCGCCGCTTCGTAATGGACGGCCGCGAGTACCGCGGTCATGAGTTCCACTATACGCAGTTCGTGGCGCCCCTGCCGCCGAGTGCCGTTCAGGTGTATAATGCCCGGGGCGAGGCTGTGTCCACGCCGGTGCTGCACTACAAGAATGTTCTTGCGAGCTACACGCATCTTTATTCGGTGATGGGTGATGGGTGATGGATGATGGGTGAAGGGAGGATAGTTAGGAGAAAAATGTTATTGATGATAATGAAACGAATAGTAATCATGTTTGCAATGGCCGTGTTGCTGGGTGCCTGCTCAATGAAGCAGGGGACGACGGCCACGGACGATGGCGCTGGCAGCGACTCGCTGTCGGCCATCGAAGTAAAGTTTGCTACGGGGTTCACCGTGCGCGACTCCGCCGGTGTGCGCCTGGTGACGGTGGGCAAGAACGACCGCTTCGCACTGGTGACTGACGATGCCGCGGCGGTACCTGCGGGCTATACGAAGGTGAAGGTGCCCATCCGGCGGACCATCGTGATGACGATGCTGCAGCTGTCGAACTTCACCGCCCTCGATGCCCACGACGTGGTGAAGGGCATCACGGGCACCAAGAACCTGTTTAACAAAGACATCAGGCAGCGCGTCGACGATGGGCGCATCGTGAAGATTGGCATGGAGGGCGAGTTCGACCCCGAGCTGATCATGGCCGCGGCGCCCGACGTCATCTTTATCTCGCCCTTCAAGCGCGGTGGCTATCAGGCTATCAGCGAGTCGGGCATCACGCTGGTGCCACACCTCGGCTATAAGGAGCTCGACCCCTTGGGTCAGGCCGAGTGGGTGAAGTTTGTGGGCATGTTCATAGGCAAGGAGCATGAGGCCAACGCCCTCTTCGCCGGCATTGAGCAGCGCTACACGCGCCTGAAGGATGCTGCCGACAGCGCTGCCACCAGGCCCACGGTGTTCAGCGGCGAGATGCACTACGGCACATGGCACGCCGTGGGCGGCAAGAACTACCTGGCGCAGATTTTCCGCGATGCCGGTGCCGACTATGTCATCCACGACGACGAGACGGCGGGCGAGAACCTGGAGTTTGAGAAGATGTATGCCACCGCCGCCAATGCTGACTACTGGCGCATCCTCAACAGCTATCCCGGCGACTTCAGCTACGACGCGCTGAAAGCCAGCGAGCCCCGCAACGAGCTGTTCCGTGCCTTCAAGGAGCGCAAGGTGATTTACTGCAACATGAAGCAGACGCCCTACTACGAGTCGTCGCCCGTAGAGCCCGACGTGCTGCTGAAAGACCTCGTGGCTATCTTCCATCCCGAGCTGGTGGAGGCTGGCTATCAGCCTAAATACTACCGTCTGCTGAAGTGACCGTAAACAAAATAAACAGTTTATATAAATTTATGAATAATTCGTGTTTTATTCGTGGCAATTCGTGTTCTATTTTTAACATGAATTTTCATGAATTGAGCACAAATTATTCAAAAATTTTATGTACATTTAATTTTGGTCAGTTACTTAATGAAGAATAAAACATCAAGTAGAGTAATCGGGCACCCCCTCCTCGGGAGGGGCTTGGGGAGGCTTTTTACGCTTGTCGCAGCAATCCTCGTGTTGGTGGTGGTCAACCTGCTCATTGGTTCCGTCAGCATCCCTGTGGGTGATGTCTGCCGCATCCTCGTGGGCGGCGAGAGTAGCGAAATCTGGACCAACATCGTCTGGAAGTCGCGGCTGCCGCAGGCGCTGACGGCCATCGCTGCCGGCGCAGGGCTGGCGGTGAGCGGCCTGCAGATGCAGACGGTATTCCGCAATCCCCTGGCCGGTCCCTCGGTGCTCGGTATCAGCAATGGTGCCGCCCTCGGCGTGGCCTTCGTGGTGCTGCTCTCCGGGCGGCTGGGCGGTGTGGCCCTCTCGCGGCTGGGTTATCTCGGCGATGCTGCCATGTCGGTGGCCGCTATCGTGGGTGCCCTGGCGGTGCTGATGCTCATCGTGTGGGTTTCCAATAAGGTGCAGGGCAACGTCACACTGCTCATCATCGGCGTGATGATAGGCTATCTGGCCAACGCCATCATCGGTGTGCTGAAATTCCTCTCGCCCGAGGAGGATGTCAAGGCCTTCGTCGTCTGGGGACTCGGCTCTTTCAGCCGTGTCAGTGGCGACGAGATGCTGCTCTTCGTCGTGCTGATGGCCGTGCTGCTGCCGCTGAGCTGTCTGCTGGTGAAGACGATGAACCTGCTGCTGCTCGGCGACCGCTACGCCGCCAACCTCGGCCTCAATATCCGCCGCGCCCGCCTGCTGGTGATTGTCAGTAGCGGCGTGCTCGTGGCCATCGTCACTGCCTACTGTGGGCCGATTATGTTTATCGGGCTGGCCGTGCCACACTTGGCGCGCGCCCTCTTCCGCACCAGCGACCACCGCGTGCTCATGCCCGCCACGATGCTCTGTGGCGCTGTTCTGGCGCTGCTGTGCAATCTCATTGCCCGCATGCCGGGCTTCGAGGGCGCCCTGCCCGTTAACAGCGTCACCGCTCTCGTCGGGGCGCCCGTCATCGCCGCCGTACTCTTCCGCCGCCGCAGGGGCGATGTGGGAGAGTAAGCGAAATAAGAAAGAAATCCGAAATGAATTTTGGTTTTATTTTCTATCCGTATGCGTCAGTTTTTTTTGCAAATATCTGGCTATTAAATACTTACAGGCTGACGGATAACTGTCGGCTGACGGATAGCTTGATTTTAAAAGCAATAATGTATAAATATTCACTCAATGGTATATTTATGCAAGTAAGGGTGGGCTTTGTAAAGGATTCGGAGGCTCTTCAAAAACAGCGGCCGTTTTGAAAAAAACAGCGGCCGTTTTTAAGTGTATATTTATTCAAAACGCTATTTTCCGCGCCCACCCGTCATCCGTCAGTCATCCGTCAGTCATCCGTCAATTTGCAAGTATGTGAAAATCAATTGATTATCAGTAAACCTGATGGATGACGGATGGCAATTAAAACTAAATCAGGAATTATATTAAAGAAGTTTCCGGAAAAAACGTCAATCCATCGGAATGTTCAGTTAATAATTCACAATTATTAGTATTGAAAGCGAAATTATACTTGACATATACTGATGATTTAAGATTTATTTTGTACTTTTGCACCGTTAAAACGACAAACCAGGAAGAAATGAAAGTCATTGTCCGCCATAAATGCATGCAATTGCTTAACAGCATTGTGCCCTCACGGCTCATTTTGTTCACACTGCTATTTACTGTATCGTTATTCTCTGTCAGTAGCGCCAGCTCACAGAGTCGTCCTATCCGTCTGGGGGTGATGCTGCCCCTTCACGATGTCAATGGCGACGGCCGGCGCATGGTAGAATACTACCGAGGGGTGCTGATGGCTTGCGACAGCTTGAGGAAACTGGGCATTTCCGTAGATGTGAATGCATGGAACACGCCCGACGACGAGGACATTGCTCCCATCTTACGTCAACGGGCAGCCAAGGATTGCGACCTGATAATCGGCCCGCTCTACAGCAAGCAGATGGCGCAGCTCTCCGACTTTGTTGAGCAGCACGACATACGGCTGCTGATACCATTTTCTATCAATGCGCCGCAGATAGCTGAAAATAGCCGTATTTTTCAGGTTTACCAGGCTCCGGCGAGCTTCAATGAGTCGGTAATCACTCAGTTCATGAAAACCTTTCAGGGCTATCATCCGGTGATTATCGACTGTAACGACACCACCAGCCAGAAAGGCATCTTCACCTCAGGCTTACGCCGACAGTTAGAGGCTCGGGGGATAGAGTACAGCATTACCAATCTGAGGTCGTCGGAAGCTATGTTTGCCAAATCGTTCAGTGCCACCAAGCCCAATGTGGTGATTCTCAATACCGGTCGTTCGCCGGAGTTGAACGTGGCCATTGCCAAGCTCAACGGACTGAAGACCGTGAAGCCCGGCCTGCAGATTACCCTTTTCGGATATACCGACTGGCTACTCTATACAAAGTATCAGCTTGACAATTTCTATAAATATAATACGTATATTCCTACATCTTTCTTCTATAACCCTCTGACGTCGAATACTTTACGCGTGGAGCAGAAGTATCGCTGGAACTTCCATCAGGACATGATGGCGGCTCAGCCCCGATTTGCTATCACAGGCTTCGACCATACGATGTTCTTCCTGCTGGGCATGCATATCTACGGTAAGAAATTCTCCGGCGCAGCAGGGCTGCTGAGCTATGAGCCGGTGCAGACACCATTGCGCTTTGAGCCTATTAGCGGTGGCGGCTTCAAGAACCGCAGCCTGCTCTTTGTACACTATTTGCCGGAGCACCGCGTGGAGACCATTGAGCGATGAGGTTGAGAAGGTGAGAAGTTGATGAACATAAAGATGAAAACGATAGTTAGACCAATGTGGTGGATGAAAGGGATAGCGGCGCTTATCGCTTATCACTTGTCACTGATTACTGCTTCAGCGCAGATTGGCGAATACCGCAACGAACTGGCTGTGGGTGTTAACGGCGGCGTGTCGATGAGCCGTGTAGACTTCATGCCTGAGGTACCTCAGGATTTTCTCATGGGGCCGACGCTGGGCATCACCGTGCGCTATACCGGCGAGAAGTATTTCAAGAGCATCTGTGCCATCGTGGCCGAGGTGAACTATGCGCAGATGGGCTGGAAGCAGCGTATCTGGGACATCAGCGACCAGCCTGTGGTCAACCCCGCCACCAATGAGGCCGAGGCCTACAGCCGCAAGATCAACTACCTGCAGGTGCCAGTCTTCGCACGCTTAGGATGGGGACGTGAGCGGCAGGGACTGCAGGCCTACTTCCAGGTAGGCCCGCAACTGGGCTTCATGATAAGCGAAAGCACTGAAGCCAACTACGACCTGGGCTCGCCATACATCAGCAAGCGTACATCGAAAACCGTGAGACAGGAGACCATGCCCATAGAGAAAAAGTTCGACTACGGCATTGCCGCCGGCCTCGGTGTGGAGCTGTCGCTGCGCCGACTGGGCCACCTGCTCGTAGAAGGCCGCTACTACTTCGGACTGGGCAATATCTACGGCAACTCCAAGCGCGACTATTTTGCCAAGTCGCCCTATCAGGGTATCACCGTCAAGGCCACCTATCTGTTCGACATCGTGAAGAGCAAGAACGACAAGGTTAAGTGAGAAGTGAGAGGTGAGAAGTGATAAGTGAGAAGTGATAAGTGAGAGGTGAGAAGTGATAAGTGATAAGTGAGAGGTGATAAGTGATAAAGTAAACCCTAAAAATAATTCATATCATGTTTGAAAACCAACCTAAAGGACTCTATGCGTTGGCATTGGCCAACACCGGCGAACGATTCGGCTACTACACCATGCTGGCCGTCTTCGCCTTGTTTCTGCGTGCAAACTACGGCCTCGACGCAGGCTGGGCAGGCGAGATTTACAGCGACTTTCTCATGCTCGTCTACTTCCTGCCTATTGTCGGCGGCTGGCTTGCCGACCGCTATGGCTTCGGCCGCATGGTGACCATCGGCATCCTGATCATGTTTGCCGGCTATTTGCTGCTCTCAGTGCCCCTGGGCGGCGACACCTTCGCACTTGTCGTCATGCTGCTGGCCTTGGTGCTCATAGGCCTGGGCACGGGACTCTTCAAGGGCAACCTCCAGGTGATGGTGGGCGACCTGTATAACGACCCGCAGTATAAGAACCAGCGCGACGCCGGCTTCTCCATCTTCTACATGGCTATCAACATCGGCGCACTGTTTGCACCGACGGCCGCCGTGCGTATCATGGAGTGGGCGCAGCAGAATCTGGGCAAATCGGTCAACGAGTCCTATCATTTCGCCTTCGCCGTGGCCTGCGCCTCGCTGATACTCTCTATCGCCATCTATTACATCTTCCGCCCCACCTTCCGCCATGTGGAAGGCGGCAAGGGCAAGGCCGACAAGGCCCAAGCTGCTGCCAACGAGCCGGAGTTCAGCAAGGAGGAGACCACACAACGCATCGTCGCCCTCTGTCTGGTGTTCGCCGTGGTCATCTTCTTCTGGATGGCCTTCCATCAGAACGGTCTGTCGCTGACATACTTTGCCGATGAGTTTACCGCCAAGTCGGCCTCCGGTGCTCACACCATGCCCTTCGACGTGGTCAACCTGGTGATGCTCATCTTCATCGTCTATGGCGGCTTCTCGCTCTTCCAGAGCAAGACCTCCAAGGGCAAGGGCATCGCCGCCGCCGTCATCGTGGCCGCTCTGGCCGTCCTGGGCTATAACTACACCCAGGCCACGGGCGAGGTGGCTATCTCGGCACCCATCTTCCAGCAGTTCAACCCCTTCTATGTGGTAGCCCTCACGCCTGTGTCTATGGCTATCTTCGCCGCCTTGGCCAAGCGCGGCAAGGAGCCTACGCCGCCGCGCAAGATTGCCTATGGCATGCTCGTGGCAGCGCTTGCTTTCGTGGTGATGGGGCTGGCCTCGCAGGGGCTGCTCACTCCCAATGAGCAGCGCGCTGCCGGCGACGCCGCCACCTTCGTGTCGCCTTACTGGCTCATCGGTGTCTACCTCATCCTCACCTTCGGCGAGCTGCTGCTCTCGCCGATGGGTATCTCCTTCGTCTCGAAGGTGGCTCCCCCGAAGTATAAGGGCCTGATGATGGGCGGATGGTTCGTCTCTACTGCCATTGGCAACAAGCTCGTCGGCGTGGGTGGCTATCTCTGGGGTGACATCTCGCTCACTGTTGTCTGGGGCGTCTTCGTGGCCGTCTGTATCATCGCCGCCGGATTCATGTTCGCCATGATGAACCGCTTGGAGAAAGTCTGCTGATAAATGTCCTTCATACCCTTTCTGGTACTCATAGCGCTCGTGACGTGTTGCGTGGCCGTCTTCGGCAACGCAACACTCGACGGCGCCTCGCAGGTGTCGCTGTTGGCGGCGTCGGCGGTGAGTGTCCTCGTGGGGCACTTTAAGAAGCGCCTCACATGGGACGACCTGGAACGGGAGATGACCTCAAAGGTAGCCAGCTGTACGCCGGCTATCATCATTCTTCTGCTAATAGGCGCCATCGGCGGCACGTGGATGGTGTCGGGCATCGTGCCCACGATGATTTATTACGGCATGCAGATTCTGCGACCAGAGATTTTCCTCGTCAGCAGCTCGCTGCTCTGCGCCATGGTGAGCCTGATGATTGGTTCGTCGTGGACCACCGTGGCCACCCTCGGCGTAGCGCTTATGGGCATAGGCACCGCCCACGGATTCAGCGAGGGGTGGATAGCGGGCAGCATCATCACCGGCGCCTATTTCGGCGACAAGCTGTCGCCGTTGAGCGACACCACGGTGCTGGCCTCCAGCGTCTCGGGGGTGCCATTGTTTACGCATATCCGCTACATGCTCTATACCACCGTGCCCACGTTCTGCGTCTCGCTGGCAGTGTTCCTCATGGCCGGTCTGACGATGAACGTTGCTGGCCACGGCAATGTGGCGGAGTTTATGGAGGGCTTGCAGCATACGTTCGTCATTTCGCCCTGGCTGCTGTTAGTGCCTGTGCTCACGGGTGTGATGATTGCCCGCCGATGGCCGTCGATGGTGGTGCTCTTCCTGGCTATATTGCTGGCCGTCGTCGTGGCCTTGGTGGCACAGCCGCAGCTCGTCCGCGAGATCGCCGACGAGCAGGGTGGGGGACTGCTGGCCTCTTATAGGGGCATGATGCAGGTGTGCTACGGGGCTACCAGCATAGAGACAGGCGTGCCTATGCTCAATGAACTGGTGCACACCAGCGGCATGGCGGGCATGATGCCTACTATCTGGCTTATTATCTGTGCACAGACCTTCGGCGCCGCCCTGACGGCTACCGGACAGTTGCGCGACCTGATGAACGTCGTCTTGCGCTTCGCTCGCGGCACGGCCTCGCTGGTGGCATCCACCGTAGGCACGGGATTGTTTTGCAACATCGCCATGGCCGACCAGTACCTGTCTATCATGCTCGCCAGCTCTATGTTCAAGGATACCTATCGCGAACGAGGCTACGAGTCTCGGCTGCTGAGCCGCTCGTGTGAGGATAGCGCTACGGTGACTTCGGTGCTCATTCCTTGGAACACCTGCGGACTGACTCAGAGCACCGTCTTGGGCGTGGCCACAATCACCTATCTGCCCTTCTGTTTCTTTAACTATCTCTCGCCCATTGCCAGCATCGTTGTCGCTGCCACGGGGTGGAAAATTACCAAGAGTCCGATTGTAAGGCACGATGGCGTAGAAAGCCAATAGGGCCAAGCCTGAAACAATTCAAATGTCTTCAATCTGTTCAACTGTCAGGCCTGTTGCAGCAGCTATCTGCTCAGATGACAGGCCTAAGTTTTTCAGCCTGTGTGCAAAGCCTATAGTCTTCTGCTTTAGTTGCGCCTCCGCCTCTTTAACCTTAGCTTCCGCCTCTTCAGCTTTAGCTTGCGCCTCTTCTGCCTTAGCTTGCGCCACTTCTGCCTTAGCTTCTGCTTTTTCAGCCTTAGCTTCTGCTTTTTCAGCCTTAGCTTGCGCCTCCAGTTTCTCCTTCTCGGCTGTGTCCATTTTAATCTTCCAGTCATCTTCCCAGGTCCTTTGGGTTGACACGCGATCCCAGAATTTGTCGTAGAAGAACATCTCATCGTCACTGAAGGCAGCCCGTTCCACAATTTCAAGAGCCTCTTTCACCTCAGCATTCTCAAGGAGTTCGGTAGGCACCTCACGAGTGTTCTCATCAATCTCGGTGAGAAAGCGTAGCCAGAGAACCTGCATTTTCCGCTCACTGAAAGACTGCGGCTTGAATTTCGGTAGTTCTATAAAGATGAGGTGCAAACCCTCAATCACCTTGTCGGTGTATTTGTCGTGTACCAAGTGGTAGTAGTGGTAGTAGTCGGCAATGTCGCGCATGAAGATGTCGTTCACGAAGTTCAGGGCATAGACGGGCTGCAGGTTAACGTAGGACATCCCCTTGTTCGTCTGTGCCACGTAGGCCTTCGAAGCGTTGAGCAGTACGCGCTTCTTGAACGACTCCGTCCACGACATCTGCATCTCGACGATGAACTCCCGTTGCTTGTTGTCCTTGCAACATACGTCCACGATGCTGTATTTCTCTACTTCTGTCCTGTCGGGAATCTTGTCGGCAGGCCAATATTCGATACTCTCAATGCACTCGTCGTCCTTCAGCGGCAGCATGGCATTAAGTAAACTAATGACAAGGTGCTTGTGTTCACCGAATATCTTCTTGAAAGTCAAGTCGGCTTTCGGGTCAAGGTATTTTCCCATAATCCTTTGTTTTTGCAATTCTGCTGCAAATATAGCATAATTTTTCGAGAAAGCCTAACCTTTGATAGTTATTTTAGTTCGATACCAGTCTTGTTTATGCCTTTTTCGGCTGTTTTTGTTGTTTTCAATAAAAAAAATTCATGAAAAAGATTGCCAGAAAAAAAAAAATGCTTATCTTTGCAACCGAGACCGGGAGAAATCCGGCCACAATGATGCATAAGCTTGTATTATCGCACTTGACTGAAGTAGCTTAGGAACCTCATTTTGGAATAGTTCGATAAATAAAAGCAAGGGAGAAGCTACCAAGGTAGCTCCGTGCCTAACGTAAAAGCTGTGCTTACGCCTTGAGGCGTGGCAGTTTCTTACTTGTTAGGCAGGGGTTCCAAATTCCTAAGCTCGCCCCTCAGGTCAAGTGCGTAAGAGAGTGGCCACGCCACTTTTTGCTTTGGCCTTTTCGCATCACCTTATTAAAAAGAAGAAATATATCTTACAAGTTTAATGTATCAAAAGTTTATTATGTTAAAGAAAGACTTTATTTGTAGAATGTTTGCCACGATGCTGGTAGGCTTTCTGACAGTGGGCTTTAGCTCATGTGATGACGGTGGTGAAAAGGAAAGTGTGTCTGTGGGAATGCCTCAGGTTTCAATCGAATCTGATGGTGGAACTCAGGTAGTTCCAGTGACGAGCAACACTAAATGGATGGCTGTGAGCAGCGCCACGTGGCTTACCGTTACACCCATGCAAGGAACGGGTAATGGTCAACTCATGCTTTCAGCAGCATCCAATACCGAAAAACAAGACCGCAGTGCCTTCGTGACTCTGACAGCAGGTGAAGCCTCAGCCATGATAATGGTATCACAGAAATCAGGAGGAGCTTCAAGCCAAGACGTCAGCAATATCGCAGGCAGCTATGTCGGCACGCTTAAACCGATGGGGTACAGTGACCAACCAGCAAACTGCTATATCACAATTACAAAATTGTCGTCGACTACCTATCGGCTTACTAGCTTAATATGTGAAAAGTTCAAAATAGACATTAGTTCGGGTATCAATCTAGTAGCCACCCCTCAAAGCGATGGCCGTATACAACTCACCACAGAGACAACCTACTCAGTGGAAGGCAATTACTTCCAGGGCACACTGACCCTGAGTTTAGGTATTGGCGACGACAACTTTTTCTTCTCCGGCACAAAGGGTTAGTACAATTCACATAGACAGCAAGATGATACCTCTTTATATCAAGGCGGGTGTTGTCTTGCTTTTTCTGAAAATGAAGCGACTAATATCATTTTATTTGTTTGCCTGTCTAGTGACAGATTCCTTCGCTGTCAGTGCCTACCCCCTTCCGGTACCACTGACGGTCGGCAGACAGACATATTATGTACGGCTCTTTGGCGATGAACACCGAAAGTGGGCTGAAACTTCCGATGGTTATACTCTCCTGCGTGATACCTTGGGCCGATGGTGCTACGCCCAGACCGCCGCCGATCTTTCGTTGGCGCCCTCACCTTGGACTTTGGGTAATGAGAGACAGCAGGATGTTGCCGCCTTCCTCAGCCAAGTGCCAAAGCATCTGGTGCCTATAGCTCCTTCAAAGCGCAAGGTAGCACGTACCGCCAAGACCACGACTAATGATGGTCAACCGGCAAACCGCCAGCCCGTCGTCGGTGAACGCCGCGTATTAGTCATCCTCATGAGCTATCAAGACCGTCTGTTCACAAAGAGCAACACCGACTATGACCGATTATTCAATGAAGAGGGTTACAGCGATGACCAAGCCCACGGCAGTGTACGCGACTATTATCTTGACGTGTCCTACCGTCAGCTGGATTTGCGAAGTGATATTTATGGTCCGTACATTACTAAAGAAAAAATGTCGTATTATGGGAAGAATGGGCGTGACCACAGCGATAGCAATCCTTACGCCCTCTTTGTCGAGGCCATTGCCCACGTGGCAGCCGAGACCGATTTGAGCAAGTACGACGGTGACGGAGACGGCTTTGTGGACAATGTCCACATTATTTTTGCTGGCTACGGCGAGGAGTCTGGGGCTCCTGCTGATGCCATCTGGAGTCACGAGAGCACGTTCTATCGCCCCTACGAGGTGCAGGGCCTGAAGATTGACCGCTATTCGTGTGCTCCTGAACTACGTGGGAACAGCGGCAATGGCATTTCGCGCATTGGCCCCCACTGCCACGAGATTGGACATGCACTCGGTGCCATGGACTTCTACGACACCAACTACACCATTGCCGGGCAGTTTCAAGGCACTGGACAGTGGGATGTCATGGCCCAAGGCAGCTGGAACAACGATGGTGTGACACCGGCTGACTTTAATCCTTATGTCAAGGCTTACAACTACGGTTGGGTGACACCCCGACCGCTGCCGACTGGCGAGGTGACACTGGAGCCATCGTGCAGCGGAGCTGATACTTACTATCTGCTTAAGGCTTCGGAGTACGGAGACTACTACCTTTTGGAGAACCGCAGTCAACAGGGGTGGGGATCAGCTTTACCTGGAGAGGGATTACTGCTGTTTCATGTCCATGCAGACATTGCTAATGCTGGAAATGAGATTAATGTTGGAACACCCCAAATGTGCTACGTTGTCTGTGCCTCGTCAACAGCAAAGCAACCAGGAAGGAATGCCGCTTCATATGGTGACATCAACAGCGATGGTTGCCCTTTCCCAGGGAGTAACGGAAACACCGTGTTCAGCAGCACAAGCACACCTCAAGCTTTCTTTTGGGATGGCAGCAATTGTCAGATTAACCTCAACGGTATAAGCCTTAGCGACGACGGTCTCGTCACACTGAACAACAGCAGTAGCGGCGTAGACTATGAACCGCGTCAGTGGCGTCAGCTTTTCTTTGAAGGTTTTGAAGACCAACTTCAAGTTGACGATATAGCTAATAGCCAGTGGACGATAGAGGAGAACCCAGAGAATACCATGACTATACTTAACCGCCCCATTGCCTACGAGGGGCTTCGCTCACTGCAGCTAACGTCAGGGGAGGAGGGTGTCGACATCGCCGACACAATCACCTTCAGTTGTGAGCCTGCAGGCGGAACACTCCGTTTGAAGGTCAGCGCAGTGGCCATGCGACCTCTCTTGATTAGTCCGAACACTTTCACTGTGGGCTACCGTCGTAAGGATAATCCGGAGTGGTACTATTCTGAAGCATTTCAGACCGAGAAAACCCGCTGGCGGCAGTACTTCGTCAACCTGCCGGATAATATTGACGGGACATTCCGCATTATTGGCAGTGCCTACGGTGGCAGTATTCTGGCCATTGACCACATCGAAGTGGAACAGACAATAGAGAAGGACGTAGATTCAGCCATGAAATTACCTTTTACTGTCTTTGCTCAGTCAGCCTCCTTCAGCGAAACACATATTTACACGCTTACAGGGCAACGTCGCCAAAGAGTCGGTCGTGGACTGAATCTTATTACAAACGGAAAAACAACCCAAAAAATCTATACAAGATGAATCCTTTGAAGACTTATTTACAAACTCTCATCGTTTTGCTGGCTGTCACCGTTGTAGGTGCCTGTGGCGATGAGGACGAACCTGTCGTCTTTACTGTCACGCCACAGCAGTTAACCATTCAGGATGGCAGTACGCCGACGGTGAGTATCCAGTCTAACGTCGACTGGTATGTCAGTATGGTCATTGAGCCGTGGCTTACAGTCACGCCTATGACCGGGAGTGGCAATGCAACCGTTACCCTCGCTGCATCAGGCGAGAACTCTACCAGGACTGCCCGTAAGGCACAGATAGTGCTTACAGAGCGCAAGACTAATCAGGCCCTCGTAGTCAACGTTACCCAATTGCCTCCGACGTTGAAACTAATTGCGTCGTCTACGACAGTGGAATTAAGCCATGAAGGCGGACAGGCCATTGTCGCTGTGACTGCCAATGCGGCATGGACGGCGAGCGTTAGCGAGTCATGGTGTACGGTATCGCCTCTGATGGGAAATGGTGATGCTCAACTGACCTTATCTGCCAATCAGAACTTTGGATCCAAACGCTCAGCCACAGTCACGCTTACACTATTTGACGGTAGCGAGAAATTGACGGCAGTCATAACAGTCACACAGTCTGCTCCAGAGCGTGAAGCAGTTGATTTAGGTTTGCCCAGTGGCACAAAGTGGGCAAATATGAATGTTGGTGCGACGAAGCCTACAGACTACGGTCTGTATTTTGCATGGGGAGAGACCAAAGGCTACGGCTCTGACACTAATGATGGCCGCTTGTTCAACTGGGCTAGTTACAAGTGGAGCAACGGTTCGGCACACTTACTTACTAAGTACTGTACCGAAACCTGGTACGGCACATTGGACGGCAAAACGACACTTGACCCCGAAGACGATGCAGCCTACGTGAATTGGGGCAGTGACTGGCGCATGCCTACTATTGATGAAGTAGAGGAACTGATAGCCAACACCACTTCAGAGTGGGTGACAGTGGACGGTGTAAACGGTTTCAAGTGCACGTCTAAGAAAAACGGGAAATCTATTTTTTTCCCCGCCGCAGGCAAACGCTCGGATAGTGGCAAACCCTCGGATAGTGGCTTAATACAACAGGCAAAATCCGGAGAATATTGGTCGTCGACGATCAGGTTAAGTTCCCTCTACGGCGGCATTTTTCAATCCTTTACTTATTCGGTCGTGGGCTATGCATCTCGCTGCCACGGTCTAACCGTGCGGCCCGTGCGCAAGAATTGAAGTTTATACGCTTACAAGGCAACGTCGCCAAAGAGTCGGTCGCGGACTGAATCTTATTACAAACGGAAAAACAACCTAAAAAATCTATACAAGATGAATCCTTTGAAGACTTATTTACAAACTCTCATCGTTTTGCTGGCTGTCACCGTTGTAGGTGCCTGTGGCGATGAGGACGAACCTGTCGTCTTTACTGTCACGCCACAGCAGTTAACCATTCAGGATGGCAGTACGCCAATGTTGAGTATCCAGTCTAATGTCGACTGGTATGTCAGTATGGTCTCTGAGCCGTGGGTTACAGTCACGCCTATGAATGGGAGTGGCAATACAACCGTTACTCTCGCTGCAATAGGCGAGAACTCTACACGGACTGCCCGTAAGGCACAGATAGTGCTTACAGAGCGCAAGACTAATCAGGCCTTTGTCGTCGACGTTACCCAGTTGCCTCCGACGTTGAAACTAATTGCGTCGCCTACGACAGTGGAATTAAGCCATGAAGGCGGACAGGCCATTGTCGCTGTGACTGCCAATGCGGCATGGACGGCGAGCGTTAGCGAGTCATGGTGTACGGTATCGCCTCTGATGGGAAATGGTGATGCTCAACTGACCTTATCTGCCAATCAGAACTTTGGATCCAAACGCTCAGCCACAGTCACGCTTACACTATTTGACGGTAGCGAGAAATTGACGGCAGTCATAACAGTCACACAGTCTGCTCCAGAGCGTGAAGCAGTTGATTTAGGTTTGCCCAGTGGCACAAAGTGGGCAAATATGAATGTTGGTGCTACGACCCCATTGGACACTGGTGACTACTACGCCTGGGGTGAGACGGCTACCAAGGAAAACTACGGCTGGAGTACATATAAATGGATGAACGCAGGGCAGTCGTATTATGAGTTTTGGCAAATCAATAAGTACACTCTTGCCGACGGCCAGACGGGCGGCTGCTGGTACAGCGATGGCACTTTCATCGGTGATGGCAAGACGACACTCGATCATGAGGATGATGTCGCGCACGTCAAATGGGGCGGCAACTGGTATATGCCCAATGGCGAAGAAATACGTGAATTGTTAAACAACACGACCAGTGAGAGGATACAGTTCGATGGGGTGAATTGTCGCAAATTTACAAGTAAGAAAAATGGTAATGCTATCTTTCTGCCCGCTGCTGGCTCATTGTCCCGCGATTACTTAATTCCCTATAACATAGGGGAGGAAGGCGAATATTGGTCGTCTTCGCTCGACTCGGCGTGCACGTGGGGTGCACGTAGCCTGTACTTCACTTTGGGCAGTGCGAACGCATTCATCCGCAATCGCTCCGTAGGTCGACCTGTGCGTCCCGTGCTCCGAAAATGATGTATTCTCACCCACTGCGAGAATAAACAGAACTAAAACTGAGAGGCGGTATCGCATCTAAAACAAACAAGAATAAATGTCACTAACAAAGGAACAAATAGAACAAGAACGCCTGCAAGTGGAAATCGCATAAACGGTTCGAATGTTTTATTTTTGCTTATCCCTACAGTCCCGATGATTATCTCTCAAATAAAGCGATTTGCCAGCCTTTCAGGAGGGCTGACGAATTTGTATTACCACATTTTGTACTTTTCAAAGCAAGGAATGCTCCTTCGATTTTCTTTATTCGCCTGTAGGGTAAGATGTTTTTCCGAGTTTTTCTTGCATGGTTCTGAGAAAAACTTTATCTTTGCGCCGTATTAATAAGATTATGTGGAGTTATGGTTACTTCTATAGACGCATGTCGAAGGGTAATGCAGTCCGTTGGATGTGCTTGGGCTGTTATGCTGTTTCCGCTTACGGCCCAGACGCAGCCGCTGACGCTGGTAGAGCTGAACTGCGAGAACCTCTTCGACACCCGGCACGACTCGCTGAAGGATGACCACGAATATCTGCCCGAGGCCACACGCCGCTGGACACGCAAGCGCTACTGGCGCAAGCTCAACAACATAGCCCAGGAGCTGCTCTCATGCACCGACGACGGCATCCCCAGCCTGATAGCCCTCACTGAAGTTGAGAACGATAGTGTCGTCCACGCCCTTGTCCGTCGGTCGCTGCTGCGCAATGCCGGTTATGAGTATCTTATGACTGATTCTCCTGATCTGCGCGGCATTGACGTGGCTCTGCTTTACAGCCCCTTTGCCTTTCGCCCCGTCAGGCATGATGCCTTACGGGTGACACCAGTCAAGGATATGCGCCCTACGCGTGACATCCTCTATGTCTGCGGACAGACAGTTGGCGGTGACTCCCTTCATGTCTTTGTAGTCCATGCTCCCAGCCGCTTTGGCGGTGAGCGCCATAGCCGTCCCTTCCGCCATGCCGTGGCTGAACGTTTGTGCCAGACTGTCGACTCCATCCTTGCCGCGGTTCCTGATGCCCGTATCCTTGTGGCCGGCGACTTCAACGACGAGGCCGGCGACCCGGCACTGAGGTTGATAGAGCAACACGGGCTGCGCAACCTGACAAAGGAGGCCTGCGGAGAGCATGGCGTGAAGGGTACTTACCGCTACAAAGGCAGGTGGGGCAGCATTGACCACATCTTTGGCTCGCCCAAGATATATGATAAGGTGGATACGGTATATATCCATGCTCCCAACTTCCTGTTGGAAGAAGAACCGCAGTATGGCGGCCTGCGACCACGACGCACCTATAACGGCATGCGTTATCAGCCCGGCTATAGCGACCACTTGCCGCTGGTGGTCAGACTTCGGAAAGATTAACAGTTATTTCCTAAAGCATATAGATATGATAAAGACAGAGAAATACCAGTTGCTATTAAGTCAAACAAAGTCGTTGATTGAGGGTGAGACCGATGCCGTGTCGGTGATGGCCAATGTGGCGGCTGCCATCCACGAGGCCATGGGTTTCTTCTGGACCGGCTTCTATTTGGTGAAGGATGGCGAGCTGCGCCTCGGCCCCTTCCAGGGCCCTGTGGCTTGCATGCACATCGGCTACGGCAAGGGTGTCTGCGGCACAGCCTGGAAGCAACGGCAGACAATTGTGGTACCCGACGTGGAGAACTTCCCAGGGCATATCGCCTGTAGCAGCCTCTCACGCTCAGAGATTGTCGTACCAGTGTTCGCCGACAATGGCGATGTTGCTGCAGTCCTCGATATTGACAGCCGAGAGCTTTCTACCTTCGACGATACCGACAAAATCTTCCTCGAGAAAATATGCCAACACATCAGTTACCTCTTCTGATACCTTTGTAATGACTTCTAACTCTTTCTAACTCCTTCAAAACAATGATCTTCTATTTTTCAGGTACAGGCAATACGCGGTGGGCGGCACAGCAGTTGGCCACGGCTACCGCAGAACAACTCTATTCTATGTCCGACGAGCTGAAGGGCACGTGTGAATATACCTTGACAGAAGGCGAACGCATAGGTTTCTGCTTCCCCGTGCACGGCTGGCAGCCGCCGCATATTGTGCGTAAGTTTATTGGCCGGCTCAAGCTTCATGCCCCCAGCGGCTCGCTGTCAGGGCATTATGCCTATGCGCTGTGTACGTGTGGCGACAGCTGTGGTATGGCCATGAAGATGCTGTGTGACGAGTTGGCCCTCAAGGGTATCGTCGTCGGGAGCTGCCAGTCGCTGCTGATGCCTGAGAGCTATGTCTGCCTGCCCTTTATGTATACCGATACGCCGGAGCGTGAGCAGGCTAAGAAGCTTCAGGCTCGCAAAGACCTGAACGTGTTTCTGCAGGTGGTTGCGGAGCGTCGTGGCGGGTATAGCCAGCTGACGTTAGGACTAACGCCGTGGACGTTCAGTCACGTCATCGGCGCCTACTTTAACCGTTATATGATTACCGACAAGAAGTTTACCGTTGATGCCGACGTATGTACCCGTTGCGGGCGGTGTGCCAAGGAGTGTCCCGTGGGCGACATCGAGTTCAGCGGCGGACTGCCGCACTGGAACCATGATGACAGCTGCACCTGCTGTCTCAGCTGTTATCATCATTGTCCCGTACACGCCATCAACTACGGTAAGATTACGCGCAAGCGTGGGCAGTACTATTATAGGTAACTGAAATCACCTTCCTGCTTTGAGTGGTTTGCAAAGTAATCAACTCTCCTTAAAAATGACTTTGCAAGGCAACCAACTCCTCCCAGGAGGAGGGGAGTGGGTTACCTTGCAAACCATAGCGGACAGATGGAGAAAGGTATCGTTACTTAATCCGTTGCTTCTTACAAGTAGCTCTCACCAATCGCCCTTAGAATGGCAGGTCGTCGGTGGAGTTTTCTTCGGCAGGTGCCTGAGTCGGGGGGAAGGGTTCTGCTGTCTGGGCGGCAGGGGCTGCCGTTGCCCCCGGAGCTGCCTGCTGCGGTGGGAAGGGAGCCTGCTGCGGTGGGAAGGGGGCTGCTCCTGGCATGGGGGCTGCTCCGGCAGGAGCCACCTGTCCGCGGATGATGTTATAGGCGCGGATGTCGTTGAACCAACGGCCCTGATACTCGTGTGCGTCAATATCAAACTGAACTGTCAAGTCCTCGTTCAGCTGGATATTGAACTGCTTGATACGGTCTTCGCCAAAGATGCGGAAAACGCATTTCTTGGGATATTGCCCGGGAATCTCAATTACATAGTCTTGCGACATCCATGAATTACCTGTGCGTGCAGAGACGCCACTTTGTGCTGGCAGTACAGCAATGATTCTACCTGTTAAATCCATATAATATAATGTATAAAATGTTGATTAAAGCGATTTGCGAGTGCGAAATTACTAAAAATAGTTTGAAAAGGAGAATTTTTAAGCATAAATTTTTCTAATCGCGTTTTTTTTTGTACTTTTGCTGTCTGAAACGAACGAACTAAAAACAGAAAAAGATATTATGAGATTTACAGTATCAAGCACAGCACTGAGCAGCAAGCTCACCGCTCTTTCGCGAGTTATCAACAGCAAGAATGCGCTGCCTATCCTTGGCGACTTTGTGTTCGACATCCAGGGGCAGACGCTCCATCTGACGGCCTCTGACAGCGAGAACACGATGCATACCACGGTGGAGCTGGCCGAGAGCGACGCGCTGAAAAAAGGGCTGCGCAATATTGCCGACGCCATAGGCAATCATGACTTGCTGGAGGCTGTGAAAGGCTTCTCCGAGCAGCCCATCACCTTTGCCGTTGAGCAGGAAGGCAACCTAGTGAAGATCAGCTATCAGAACGGTCTCTTTTCGTTGCCCATAGAGAATGCCGACGAGTTTCCCATTGCCCAGCAGGTGGGCGACGGCTGCACCGTCATCACCATGAGTAACACCCTGCTCGGCGAGAACATCAGCCGCACGCTGTTTGCCACCGCCCAGGACGAGTTGCGCCCGGTGATGAACGGTATTTATTTCGACCTGACGCCGGAGTGCCTGTCCGTAGTAGCCTCTGACGGTCATAAGCTGGTGCGCAATAAGCTTTACGACATCAAGAGCGAGCAGCCCGCCGCCTTTATCTTGCCCAAGAAGCCAGCCACCCTGCTGAAGAACCTGCTGGGCAAGGACGGTGCCGAGGTGACCATCCGCTTCGACGAGCGGAATGCCGAAATCAACTATGGCGACGGCACTATCCAGTGTCGCCTGATAGAGGGACGATACCCCAACTATAACTCCGTGATACCCCAGAACAACCCCAACGAGCTGCGTGCCGACCGCAACGGTCTGCTCTCGGCGCTGCGTCGCGTGCAGCCCTTTGCCAATAATTCGAGCAACCTGATACGTTTCCGCGTGGAAGGCTCCATGCTGCAGCTCGATGCCGAGGACTACGACTTCTCGAAGACGGCCACCGAGCGCATGACCTGCGACTACAACGGCGTGCCGATGAGTATCGGGTTCAAAGGCTCGTCGTTCATTGAGATTCTGAGCAACTTCGACTGTGCTGAGGTCATCATCCGACTGGCTGACCCCTCGCGCGCCGGGCTGGTGCTGCCGTCGGAGCAGCCTGAGGGTCAGGACGTGCTGATGCTGATGATGCCCATGCTGTTGAACGACTAAGAAAGTTGAGTGTTGAGTGTTGAGATTTGAGAATTGTAAACGATGAAACTTAATCTGCAAAAGCCACTGGTCATTTTCGACCTTGAGACGACGGGGCTCGACCTGGTGCACGACCGCATTATACAGATATCATATATTAAGGTGTTTCCCGACGGCCGCGAGGAGCGTGGCAACGAGATTGTGAACCCCGAGTGCCCCATACTGCCGGTGATTACCCAGCTGACGGGCATCTCTGACGACGACGTGAAAGACAAACCGACGTTTAAGCAGCTCAGTGCCAAGCTGGCTGCAACGTTTATGGGAAGTGATATCGCCGGCTTCAACTCCAATCACTTCGACGTGCCACTGCTGGCAGAGGAGTTCCTGCGTGCCGGCATCGACTTCGATTTCTCCAAGTGCCGTCTGATAGATGCGCAGACCATCTTCCACAAGATGGAGCGCCGCAATCTGGCCGCCGCCTATAAATTCTATTGCGGGCGCAAGATGGAAGACGACTTCGAGGCTCACCGTGCCGATCAGGACACCGAGGCTACTTATCGCGTGCTCATGGGCGAACTCGACAAATATGCCCCTGGTGCCAACGAAGACCCGGAGAAGGTGCTCGACAACGATATGGACAAGCTGGCGGAGTTCTCTAAGCTGAACGACAACGTAGACTTTGCCGGGCGCATCGTCTGGGCAGAGGTCGACGGCAAGCGCACCGAGGTGTTCAACTTCGGCAAGCACAAGGGCAAGCCTGTGAGCGATGTGCTGCGCTTCGATCCTGGCTACTACAGCTGGATTCTCGGTGGCGACTTCACCTATAACACCAAGCAGGTGCTCACGCGCATCCGCCTGCGCGAGGCCGGCGGCCGGCGGTAGGCGGCCTACGGCCTAAATGATAAATGATAATGCACGGCGGACAAAACGGTAAATGAGGCATGAGGGACAACAGAGTTGATATATTTGTATTGAAACTTGGCCGATGGTGGCTTGTGAGTTTATCATTTGTCATTTGTCATTTGTCGTTTAGCCTTAGCGCCAGGGCGCAGGAACTGGAAGCCAAGATTAACATCAACCACCAGAAGGTGCAGGGCACTGATGCCTCAGTGTTCGACAACCTGCAGCAGACGCTGGAGCAGTTTGTCAACGACCGCCAGTGGACAGAACTTCAGTTTCAGGAGAACGAGCGCATACAGTGTACGTTCAACATCACTGTCGACAAATACAAGCAGGACGAGAATATGTTTGAGTGTACGGCGATTATACAGGCCAACCGCCCTGTGTATAACTCAGCCTATACCACCACTATCTATAACAATACCGACAAGCAGTTCCAGTTCACGTTTGCGCAGTTCGATCAGCTGAACTTCAACGACGAGACCATTGACAACCAGCTGACGGCGCTCTTCGCCTATTACGCCTACCTCATCATAGGTCTCGACCTCGACACCTTTGCGCCCATGGGCGGCACCGACATCCTGCAGCGCTGTATGTATCTGGTGAACAATGCCCAGGACTTGGGGTTCCCCGGGTGGAAATCGTTTGAAGACTCGCGCAACCGCTTTGCCATTATCAACGACTATCTGGACGAGGCCATGCGCCCCTTCCGGCAGCTGCAGTACGACTACTACCGCAAGGGACTCGACGAGATGGCCAACAACGTGGAGCGCGGGCGCACCGAGGTGACCACGGCCCTGGAGACCCACCTGAAGAAAGCCCACGAGGACAAGCCGCTGTCGCTGCTGCCGCAGATATGGACCGACTACAAGAAAGACGAGCTGGCCAATATCTATAAAGGTAAGGGCACGCAGAAGGAGAAGGAGTCGGTCTACGACGTGCTCTTCGGCATCAACGCCTCGCAGAACGGCACGTGGGAGAAGATAAAGAATTAAGAATATTATGCTACGGCAACTGTATATCAAGAATTTTACGCTGATAGATGAGCTCAACATTGAGCTGCATCCCGGCTTCTCGGTGATTACCGGCGAGACGGGTGCCGGCAAGAGTATCATCCTGGGAGCTATCGGCCTGCTGTTAGGACAGCGTGCCGATTCCAAGACTGTGAAGCAAGGTTCAGAGAAGTGTGTCATCGAGGCACACTTCGACTTGTCTAAATACCAGATGGCGTCGTTCTTTGCCGACAACGACATCGAGTACGACGCAGAGGACACCATCATCCGCCGCGAGCTGACGGCCGCCGGCAAGAGCCGCGCCTTTATCAACGACACGCCGGTGGCGCTGACCACGCTCAAGGAACTGGGCGAGCAGCTTGTGGACGTGCACTCGCAGCACCAGAACCTGCTGCTGCAGAAGCATGACTTCCAACTCTCGGTGGTAGACATCATTGCCGCCGACGCCAAGGAGCTGGCTGCCTACAGGCAGGCTTTCGCCGCCTATCATGAGGCTGAGCAGCAACTGGCAGAGCTGAAGGCCGCCATAGAGCGCAACCGCGAGAATGTAGACTTCCTGCAGTTCCAGCATCAGGAACTGGCTGACGCCCGCCTTGCAGACGGCGAGCAGGAGGAGCTGGAGCAGAAGAGCGAGACGATGACCCACGCCGAAGACATCAAGAGTGCCCTCTATGAGGCCGACCATGCCCTCTCGGCCGACGGCACCGGCATCATAGGCTCCCTGCGCACGGCTATCAGCGCCCTGCAGGGCATAGCCCCCGTCTTTCCCGTCGTCAAGGAGCTGGCCGAGCGCATGGATACAACCTATATCGAGTTGAAAGATGTGGCCCAGGAGGTGAGCAGCCGCTTGGAGAACGTAGACTTCGACCCTGCCGAGCTCGACAGTATCAACGACCGTCTGGACCGCCTCTATGACCTGGAGAAGAAATACCATGTAGAGACGGTCGCCGAACTCATTGCCAAGCGCGACGAACTGCAACAGCAACTCTCGGCCATCGACAACAGCGAAGAGGCCGTAGAAACCCAGCAGGCCCGCTGCCGTGAGTTGCAGAAGCGCTGTCAGGAACAGGCCGACGTGCTGACGGCCATGCGCGCCAAGGCAGCCAAGGCGATAGAGAAGGATATGCTCTCGCGCCTCGTGCCATTGGGTATGCCCAACGTGCGCTTTGCCATACAGATAGAGCGGGCGGCGCTCGCTGCCGGCGGACAGGACAGGGTGCAGTTTCTCTTCTCGGCCAACACGTCGACACCCTTGCAGCCGGTGGCCATGGTGGCCTCCGGCGGCGAGATTGCCCGTGTCATGCTGTCGCTGAAGGCGATGATCAGCGGGGCCGTGAAGCTGCCAACCATTATCTTCGACGAGATAGACACCGGCGTCAGCGGCAAGATTGCCGAACAGATGGCCAGAATGATGCGCGAGATGGGCGAGGCCGACCGTCAGGTGATCAGTATCACCCACCTGCCACAAATTGCCGCTCTAGGCACCAGCCATTACAAGGTTGCCAAGCGCGAAACCGACAAGGGCACTGCCAGCAGTATGACCGAGCTGTCGGCCGATGAGCGCGTCACGGAAATCGCCCAGATGCTCAGTGGCAGCGACATCACCGCCGCCGCCATGGAAAATGCGCGGCAACTGCTGAAGAATTGAAGGATTGAAGGACTGAAGGATTGAAGAATAGAAGAATTGGGTTCTGTAAGATTTTGTGTGGATGGTTAAATGTTTTTTGTAAAACAGATAAAAACCAGAAAAACCGATGAAAAAATCATACCGCCAGTCTGCTTTGTTTTTTCCTGTTTTTCCTGTTTTTCTCTGTTTTCCAAAAACGAATGTTCAACCCATACAATATCTAGTAGAACCAAGAATTTAAAAGTTTAAGAATGAGAAAGATACTACTCCTGTTAATAGCGCTTAATATGTCGCTGACAACGTTGCCAGCTCAGCCGTCGTGGACTAAGAAGGCCTTAAAGTCGGTGTTCACGCTGAAGACGTTCAGCGCCGACGGTTCACTCCTGGGTAGCACCAACGGATTCTTCGTTGGCGAGCAGGGCGAGGCCGTCAGCAGCTTTTCACCCTTCAAGGGTGCCTCGTCGGCCATCGTCATCGACGCCCAGGGCAAGGAGATGCCGGTGGCCTGCATGCTCGGCGCCAACGACACCTACGACGTGGCGAAGTTCCGTGTGGAGGCCAAGAAGACCGTGCCGCTGACCATCGCCGCCAGTGCCGCCGGCGAGCAGACTGCCGTATGGCTGCTGCCCTATCACGACCAGAAAAACCTGACCCAGGGCACCGTGCGCAAGGCTGAGAGTTTCAAGGACTATTACACCTACTACACCGTGGCGCTTAACATGCCCGAGGGCACCGCCAGCTGCCCGCTGATGAATGCCGAGGGCGAGGTTATCGGACTGATGCAGCAGCCCTATAAGCAGGGCGACACGCTGAGCTATGCCGTGAGCGCGCGCTTTGCCGACTCGCTGGCCATCAACGGCCTGAGCATCAACGACCCCACGCTGCGCGCCACGCTGATTAAGAAAGACCTGCCGGCCACGCTGAGTCAGGCGCAGCTGACGCTCTACCTGGCAGAAGCGTCGCTCGACTCGGCCGCTTACGTCCAGCTGCTGCACGATTTCATTGACCGATTCCCCAATGCCCCTGACGGCTATACCTACTGTGCACAGATGGAGACCGCCCAGAAAGACTTCGGCGCCGCCACCCGCGACATGGAGCAGGCTATCAAGGTGGCCGAGAAGAAAGATGAGGCTCACTTCACCTATTCCAAGCTCATCTACCAGAAGGAAATCTATATGAGCCAGACACCCTACGACGGATGGTCGCTTGACAAAGCCCTCGACGAGGCGCGCCAAGCCGAGGCTATCAATCCGCTGCCCGTCTACCGCCATCAGCAGGCTATCATACTCTACGCCCAGAAAAAGTTCAGCGATGCCGACGCCATCTATCAGGGCCTTTACGGCAGCGACCTGCGTAGTGCCAACCTTTTCTATGAGGGTTCGCGCTGCAAGGCCATGATGGCCGACACGCTCAGCCAGATTGCCCTGCTTGACAGCTGCGTAGCCATGTTCAGCAAGCCTTACCTCAAGGAGGCTGCCCCTTACCTCATGGCCCGTGCCCAGGTGCTGATGGACGCCCATCGCTATCGCGACGCCGTCAACGACCTCAACGACTATGAGAAGCTGATGCAGGCCACCGTCAACGCTAACTTCTACTACGTGCGCTATCAGGCTGAGGTCGGCGGACGTCTCTTCCAGCAGGCGCTCAACGACATAGACCATGCCATTACCATGGAGCCGCAATACGACCTCTACTATGCCGAGAAGGCATCGCTGCAGGTGCGTGTGGGCATGTTCGACGAGGCTATAGACACCGCCACCAAGGGTATAGAGGTGGCTCCCGACCATAGCGACGGCTACCTCTTCTTAGGCATTGCCCAGTGTCTGAAAGGACAGAAGGCCGAGGGCGTCAAGAATCTGCAGAAAGCCAAGGAACTCGGCGACCCGCAGGCCGATGGCTTGATAGAAAAATACTCGAAATAAAGTAGCGGCGGAAAGCCTGCCCAATATCTGTGCAGAGCTATGTCAGAAGGGTAGGGGGCCGTCGCCCGGTGGCGGCAGCGGACTGCCGCCGAAGCCGCCGTCCTGAGGGCCGCCGAAACCGCCGTCCTGAGGGTCGCCGAAGCCTGCGGCTTGAGCGGCACCAAAGGGTGCACTGCCGTCAGCCCCGTTAATCTTAGACCCTATAATTTCGCCGCCACCCTGCTTGGTGTGGCCTATCTGCGTATCCTCAGGATTCTCAAAGCGGGTGAACTCGCCGCGGAAGGTCAGCAGCACGTCGCCCGTGGCACCCTTACGGTGCTTGGCAATGATAATCTGCGCCATGCCGTGCAGGTCTCGGCCGTTGTCGTCCTGATAGATGTGGTAGTATTCTGGACGGTGTACAAAGAGCACCATGTCGGCATCCTGCTCGATGGCTCCCGACTCACGCAGGTCGCTCAGCTGCGGGCGCTTGCCCTCCAGACCCTCGCGGCTTTCCACGCCGCGGTTCAGCTGCGACAGTGCCAGGATAGGAATGTTCAGTTCCTTGGCCAGCCCCTTCAGCGAGCGCGAGATGGTCGATACCTCTTCCTGTCGCGATGAGAATCGCATGCCGTTGGCGTTCATCAGCTGCAAATAGTCAATCATGATGATGCCCACATCGTGCTCGCGTACCAGCCGTCGTGCCTTCGTACGTAGTTCGAATACCGAGAGTCCTGGTGTGTCGTCCACATAGAGGGGTGCACCGTAGAGGGCGTTGATGCGCTTGTCTAAGCGGTCCCACTCGTCGGGCGTCAGCTGTCCGCTCTGCAGGTGCGAACCCTTGATTTCGCAGACATTGCTGATCAGGCGGTTCACCAGCTGCACGTTCGACATTTCCAACGAGAAGAAGGCGATGGGCTTCTTGTAGTCGGCAGCAATGTTTTTGGCCAGCGACAGTGCAAACGACGTCTTACCCATAGCCGGGCGCCCGGCAATGATCACCAGGTCGCTGGCCTGCCAGCCGCTGGTCATGTCGTCGAGCTTATGATAGCCCGTGGGCACGCCCGTGAGGCCGTCGGTATTGGCGGCGGCTTTCTGTATGACGTCGATGGCGTTCTTGATGACGGGGTCTACCTGGGTGTAGTCCTTCTTCATGTTCTTCTGCGACAGCTCAAAGAGGGCACCCTCGGCATGCTGCATCAGGTCGTCGACATCTATGGTCTCGTCGAAAGCTTTTGTCTCAATGTCGCTGGCAAACGAGATGAGCTGGCGGGCCAGGAACTTCTGGGCAATGATATTGGCATGATACTCGATATTGGCCGACGAGGCCACACGGCCCGACAGCTCGGCAATATACACCGGTCCGCCCACATTCTCCAGTTCGCCGCTCTTCGACAGCTGGTCGGTGACGGTGATGATGTCTATAGGCTTCTCGGCCAGTGCTAGGTCGCGTATGGCGGTGTACACCTTCTGGTTGCGCGGTTCGTAGAAGCTCTCGGGGTGCAGAATCTCGCACACCACGCTGTAGGCATCCTTGTCGATCATCAGGGCGCCGAGCACGGTTTTCTCTACGTCTAAGGCTTGCGGCTGCAGGTGGCCGTAGGTGTTGTCAATGGGTTGTGGAGTGTGCCGCGGACGGCGGCTGTTGTTGGGCGTATTGTTGTCAGGCATGTCGATAATATTTGGGCTTGCAAAGGTACGAAATTATTCTGATATGCCCAACGTGATTTTAGAACATTAACAACTTAAAACTTTGGAACTGTAAAGCCGCTTCGCCGTTATCTCAGGTCGATGACCTCAGCGTGAGGGAAATCCTTGGCGTTGAAGGTGAAGGTAGCGTCGCTCACCTGCCGCAGCTTCAGGTTGGTGATGTCAAACACGGTCCACTTCGTGCCCTGCAGCATCTTCACCTGAGTGGGGTAGTGGCTCTCCTTGTTGATGGTAATGAACACCTCCTTGATGCGGTCGCTCTTCTGTGCCGTCAGATGAACGATATAGTCTTTGCCCGACTTGTTCATAGTCATGTCGTAGCCCTGCTTGTAGAGGTTGATGAAGGTGTAGGGATTAATTTTCTGCAGCTGCGTGGCGTTGGGCGTGGTAACGTTTACCTCGTCGTTCTTCTTCATGTATGTCCACAGGGTCTTGCCGTCAAACCACATGGTGGCTACGGGCGTGGTGGCATGAAACTTGTTGCCTTTCAGGGCTATGGTGCCGCTGATGTCGCCCATGCCGCCGCTCATCTTGAAGTTGGCCTCAACGCCCCGCTTGTTGCTCACGATGGCGGCAGTCTTGTCGAGTACACTCTTGGCCGTCTGTGCCACGACGGTAGCGCCGCCGGCCATCATCAATGCTAATGCTAAAACAATCTTTTTCATATTTAATATTTTCTGTGTTTGGAGATTTCGTGATGACTTGATGTCGTGATAATCATTTCAGTTCTTCAGCCTGTCAATGAGAGCCTGCAGCGACACCTCGTCCTGAATGAGCACCTCGCGTGGCTTGGAGCCGTAGGCCTGGCCTACGACGCCGGCCTTCTCCAGCTGGTCCATGAGTCGTCCGGCGCGGTTGTAGCCTATGGAGAACTTGCGCTGTATGAGCGACGTGGAACCGCTCTGGCTGGTAACAATCAGGCGGGCGGCATCCTCAAACATCGGGTCGAGGTGTGTCATGTCTACTTCGCGGCTCTCGGAGGGCTCGCCGTCTTCCATCTTAGGCTCCGGCAGTTCGTAGGGCTCAAGGTAGCCCTGCTGTGCGGCAATGAACTCATTGATGGCCACCACCTCGGGGGTGTCAACAAATGCGCACTGCACGCGGATGGGGTCGTTGCCCTGCAGGTAGAGCATATCGCCGCGGCCTATGAGCTGGTTGGCGCCCATGCGGTCGAGAATGGTCTTCGAGTCGATGCCCTGGCTCACCTTGAAGGCGATACGTCCGGGGAAGTTGGCCTTGATGGTACCCGTAATGATGTTGGTCGTAGGTCGCTGCGTGGCGATAATCATGTGGATACCCACGGCGCGCGCCTTCTGGGCAATGCGGGCAATGGGCAGCTCAATCTCCTTGCCGGCGGTCATAATCAGGTCGCCATACTCATCGATGACCACTACGATGTAAGGCATGTAGCGGTGACCCTTCTCGGGGTTCAGGCGGCGCTCCTTGAACTTCTTGTTATAGTCTTTGATGTTACGCTCGCCGGCGGTCATCAGCAGCTCGTAGCGGGCGTCCATCTCTACGCACAGCGAGTTCAGCGTGCGCACCACCTTGGTAGTATCGGTGATGATGGGATTTTCCGACTCCTCGGGCAGCGCGGCTAAGAAATGGCGCTCTATGGTCTTGTAGATTGAGAACTCTACCATCTTCGGGTCTACGAGCACAATCTTCATCTCTGCGGGATGCTTCTTATATAATAAAGAGGTGAGGATGGCGTTCAGGCCTACCGACTTACCCTGACCAGTGGCACCGGCCACGAGCAGGTGAGGCGCCTTGGCCAGGTCGAACATAAACACCTCGTTGGTAATGGTCTTGCCCATGGCGCACGGCAGCTCCATGGTCGTCTCCTGGAATTTCTTCGAGTTCAGTATGCTTTCCATCGACACTATTGAGGGCTTGGCGTTAGGCACCTCGATACCGATGGTGCCCTTGCCGGGGATAGGCGCAATGATACGTATGCCGAGGGCCGAGAGGCTCAGGGCGATGTCGTCTTCCAGGGAGCGCACCTTTGAGATACGTATGCCCGGCGAGAGGGTAATCTCGTAGAGCGTGATGGTGGGGCCGACGGTGGCCTTGATGGTGGAGATTTCCACACCGAATGTGCGCAGCACCTCCACGATGCGGTTCTTGTTTTTCGTCTGCTCCTCCATGTCGATATACGGCTTGCCGTCGTTCTCGTATTTCTTCAGCAGGTCAAGGGTGGGGTAGTGGTAGTTCTCTAAGTCGCGCTTGGGGTCGTAAGGCTCCAGTTCCTGGTCGCCTACGGTCACGAGCTGTCTGCTGTCGGCAGCTTCCTCGTCGGCGGCTGTTTCAATTTCAAAGCCCGGCTCGCCCGGCTCACCGTGCTTAGACTGCGGAGCGGCATCGGGGGCACCCAAGTCGATGCTGCCGTCGTCGGCCGGCCCACCGCCCCGGACATCGGCCGGGGCGGAATCTGAGGTGGCGGTAGTCGGAGCGTACATCTCGCCGTAGCCGTCGTTACCCTTAGGCTCGCCGCCGTCGGGGAATTCTACCGTCTGCGTGCGTGGGTCGTCAAACACGCTGGGGTCTTCCGCCGTTTCTATCAGCCGCTCGTAGGAGTCTTCGTTCTCCTCGGGGTCGTTGTTGGTAATCTTGAATTTCACGTGGTCGATAAACTTGCTGGGGTTCAGAATCTTGCGGATTACCAAGATGGTCTCGGCACTGACGTAGGTCAGGAATGCAATGGCCACCAGCGCCAGGATGGCCGTCAGACCGGGCGCTCCCACCAGCCCCTCTATCTGCTGGCATACAAACTGGCCGTGGTCGCCGCCGGGATTGAAGTGCGACTCGGCAAACAGGGGCGCCAGGAACTTGGCAAAGGTCACCGAGCTCCACACCATGGCCACCATCAAAGCCAGAAACCACTTCAGCAGTTGAATACGGTAGGCTTTCATCAGGTGGAGCGATGCCAAGAGCGTGAACACCACGATGAGGAAAGCGGGAATACCAAAGCAGCGCTTGATACAGTAACACGAGAGATAAGCGCCGATGGAACCGCAGGAATTGGTAAACTCATGCTGCTGGTTCTGCAGTTCGCCTTCATATAGTTCGTCGATGTAACTCTGGTCGGCAGCACCCGTGGTGAAGAATGAGACGAACGACATTCCTATATATACTGTCGTTAGAAACAGAATGACGCCCACGATGAATCGCAGACGCTCGTTGTGGATGATATGATCGATGCCGAGTGCCTCGAGAAGTGTCTGTGACGATTCCGGGGCCTGAGTTTTTGAACTTTTTTTCTTTGCCATATATTATGCTTAATGATTATTTGAGTGCAAAAGTAGTTGAATTTTTCCATATTTTACCATTAATCTTGATTTTTTTTGTAATTTTGCACCTCGTAAACATTTGATGATGAAAAAGCAGATATACTCCAAGTACGACAAATCGCTGATTCCATCGCTGCCCAAGGTCGTTTTCCAGGGGCGCATCCATGTCGTCATCAGCAGGGCACAGGCCGAGAAGGCTGTCAGTTTCCTGCTATCACAACCCATCCTCGGTCTCGACACAGAGACGCGGCCGTCGTTCTCGAAGGGCACCAACTATAAGGTGTCGCTGTTGCAGGTGGCTACCCGCGACATGTGCTTCCTCTTCCGGCTCAACAGGATAGGCCTGACGCCCGCCATCGTGCGGCTCCTGGAAGACACGACGGTGCCCAAGATCGGGCTCTCCTGGCACGACGACCTCAACGGCTTGCACAAATTAGGAAAGTTTGACAACGGGCTCTTTATCGACATACAGAATCATGTCGGCGAGATAGGCATTGAAGACTTGAGTCTGCAGAAACTCTATGCCAACCTCTTCGGGCAGTGTATCAGCAAGAGTCAGCGGCTTACCAACTGGGAGCGCGACATCCTGGACGACCGCCAGAAGCAGTATGCCGCCACCGACGCCTGGGCCTGCATCATGATTTACGAGGAGCTACAGCGCCTGAAGCAAACCGGCGACTATGAGCTGGTGAAGATTGAAGATTGAAAATTGAAGATTGAAGAATGAAGACCATACAATTAAAGAGAGGTAAGGAGGAAAGCCTCCGGCGGTTCCACCCCTGGGTGTTCTCCGGTGCCATCCAGCATGTTGACGCCGGTGTGGCAGAGGGCGACGTGGTGCGCGTGGTGACTGCCGGCGGCGAGTTCATAGCCGTAGGCCACTATCAGGAGGGCTCTATCGCCGTGCGCGTGCTGACGTTCAGCGACGTCGCCATCGACGACCGTTTCTGGGCCTCGCGCCTGCAGTCAGCTCTCGACATGCGGCTGGCAATCGGCGTGGCCGACTCGCCAGCTAACAACACCTACCGCCTGGTGCACGGCGAGGGCGACAACCTGCCCGGGCTGATTATCGACGTCTACGGACAGACGGCCGTGATGCAGGCTCACAGCATAGGCATGCACCTGAGCCGACGGCAGATAGCCGCTCAGCTCGTGAGCGTGATGGGCAACCGCCTGCAGCACGTGTATTACAAGAGCGAGACCACGCTGCCATTCATGGAACTTGAGAATGGTTTCCTCTACGGCGGCAGTCAGGACAACGTGGCCGTGGAGAACGGCCTGAAATTCTACGTTGACTGGCTGCGCGGACAGAAGACCGGCTTCTTTGTTGACCAGCGCGAGAACCGCTCGCTCTTGGAGCAGTATGCCCGCGGCAAGCGCGTGCTCAACATGTTCTGCTACACCGGCGGCTTCTCCGTCTACGCCATGAGGGGCGGCGCCAATCTCGTACACTCTGTAGACTCCAGCGCCAAGGCCATCGAGCTGACCAACCGCAACGTCGCCCTCAACTTTGCTGGCGACGAGCGCCATAAGGCTTTCTGCGACGACGCATTCAAGTTCTTGGACGGTGCAGAGGGGCAGTATGACCTCATCGTACTCGACCCGCCGGCCTTTGCCAAGCATCGCGGCGCCCTGCACAACGCCCTGAAGGGCTACACGCGGCTCAACCAGAAGGCCTTCCAGATGATAGAGCCCGGCGGCCTGCTCTTCACCTTCTCCTGCTCGCAGGTGGTCACCAAAGACCACTTCCGCAATGCTGTTTTCACCGCTGCCGCCCTGGCGCGCCGCAAGGTGCGTATCCTGCATCAGCTGCATCAGCCTGCCGACCACCCTGTCAACATCTACCATCCCGAGGGCGAATACCTCAAGGGGCTGGTGCTGTATGTGGAGTAGATAGTTTATCATGCTTAAACGGGTAGGGGAGTTTATCGATAGAAACGGACTTTTAGGTCCTGACGGTCGCCATATTGTGGCGCTTAGCGGCGGTGCCGACAGTGTGGCGCTACTGCTTATACTCAAGCGCTTAGGTTACCGGATAGAGGCCGCCCACTGCAACTTCCACCTACGCGGCGAAGAGTCCGACCGCGACGAGCAGTTTGTCGTCAGCCTTTGTCAGCGCGAGGATATTCCTGTCCACTTAATTCATTTTGATACAACGACATACGCCTCGCTTCATCAAGTAAGCATTGAAATGGCGGCGCGTGACCTTCGCTACCGCTATTTTGAACAGCTGCGTCAGGACATCGGTGCCTCGGAGGTCTGTGTGGCTCATCATCAAGACGACGCCGTGGAGACGCTGCTGATGAACCTCATACGCGGCACGGGCATTCACGGTCTGACGGGCATCAGGCCGCGCAACGGCCATGTGGTGCGCCCGCTGCTGTGCGTCACCCGCCAAGAAATCATTGATTTTCTCGATGGAATGGGACAGGATTACGTCACCGACAGCAGTAATCTCGTGCCCGACGTCGTGCGTAATAAGATAAGGTTGCAGGTGTTGCCTCTGCTGCAAAGCATCAATCCCGCTGCGTCGGCTAACATTGCCCGCACGGCTCAGAGGGTAGGCGAGGCTGAGAAAACCTTTAATGGTGCGGTGAAAACGGCTGTCAATAAGCTGCTTGTAGACAATACCATTGATATTGACGCGCTGCTCCGCGAACCCTCGCCCGAAAACATCCTCTTTGAGATTCTTACGCCCCTGGGCTTTACCCCGTCGCAGATAGAGCAACTCAACGGTTGCCTTCCGCTCGACCTCGGGTCGCCTGTTACCGAAGGGACGCAAGAATCTTCAACCTCCAACCTCCAACCTTCAACCTCCAACCTTCAATCTTCAATCTTCAATGTTCAATCTTCAATCTCCAGCTCGGGCAAAGTGTTCACCTCGCCTACCCATGAGGTGCTTATCGACCGTCGCCGCCTGGTCATCGATGAGCGCCGTGCCCCGCTGTCCGCGATGCGCATACCCGAGACGGGTGTCTACCGCTATAGCGATACTTTGAAGTTCCGCTTCACCACGACCGCCGACGTTACCGTCAGCAAAGCCCCGCAGTGCGCTACCCTCGACGCCGACAAGGTGTCGTTTCCGCTCACCGTCCGCCCCGTGCAGCAGGGCGACCGCTTCCAGCCCTTTGGCATGAAGGGCAGCCGCTTGGTGAGCGACTACATGACCGACCGCAAGCGTTCGCTCCTAGACAAGCGTCGCCAGCTGGTGGTCACCGATGCAGGGGGCGCTATCCTCTGGCTTGTGGGCGAGCGTACCGACCAGCGCTTCTGCGTCGATGCCGCTACGCGCCGTGTCCTGACAATTCAGATCAAAGTATTGACGGATGACGGATAACAAATTAAACTAAATCTGAAAACAGAAAAAAGTATTTTCTTGCCGTTTTTCTTTGTAATTTGAATATTTATTTCTATCTTTGTCGCCAACAACAAACAGTAGCGACATGGCAAAGTTCATCAACCCCTTCACTGACGTAGGTTTCAAGCGCATCTTCGGGCAGGAGTTCTCGAAGCCGCTGCTGCTTGACTTTCTCAACAACCTGTTGGCAGGTGAGCGGCATATCACGAGCGTGCAGATAGTCAACAATGAACAGCCGGCGGAGTACGACGGCGACCGTTCGCCAGAGTTCGACGTTTTCTGCGAGACCGACAGCGGCGAAAAGATAATCGTCGAGATGCAGAACCGCGAGCAGCCGCATTTCAAGGAGCGCACGCTCTACTATGCTGCAGAGTCGATAGTGAGGCAGGGCGAGAAGGGTGCCCTGTGGGACTACGGCATCAAAGCGGTCTATGTCGTGGCATTCATGAATTTCTCGTTCGGCGAACTGCCTAACGAGTTTCGTATAGATGCTGGTTTGACAAATCTCCGCAGCGGTGAGATGTTTTGCGACAAGCTGCGGCTGATATACCTGCAGTTGCCCCTGTTCCGCAAGGAGGCTGACGACTGTAATAATGACTTTGAACGTTGGATTTATGTTTTGAAAAATATGGATACACTGAACAGATTGCCGTGGATAGCGCAGAATGCGGTGTTCCGTCGGTTGGCAGAGATTGGCGAGGTGAGCGCGCTGAGCAAGGAAGACCGTATCAAGTACGACCGTTCCCTGAAAGCCTTTCGCGATGCATACAACACCTACGCCTGGGCCGAGAAGAAAGCAATGGAGAAAGGCATGGCCGAAGGATTGGAGAAAGGCATGGCCGAAGGATTGGAGAAAGGCATGGCCGAAGGAGAAGCCAAGGGCCGTGCCAAGGGCCGTGCTGAGGGCCGTGAAGAGGGGCGTGCTGAGGAGCGGCTTGCCAATGCAAGGAGTCTGATTGCCAATAACATCCCCTTAGATGTAATTGCCAAGAGCCTTGGGCTGTCGGCTGAAGAAATCGAACAATTATCTGTGAAATAATATGATAATAGCCGCCGGGCGCAATCTTCCTTTGATGCCGGCAAAGGTAATCGAGGTGCTGTAAGATATAATAATGTATAGGCGAAAACGAAGAATTGCCTGATTGCTATACGCAATGGGTACGGTCGTGCCAAAAATATATTTTTTACATGGAAATAAAAAGTGCAGAATTTACCCTCAGCGCCCCGATGGTCAGCATGTGTCCTAAGGACACGAAGCCCGAGTATGCCTTCATAGGCCGCTCCAACGTGGGCAAGTCGAGCCTCATCAATATGCTCACTCGCAACCGCAAGCTGGCGAAGACCAGCGCCACGCCTGGCAAGACGCTGCTTATCAACCACTTCATCATCAACAAGGAATGGTACTTGGTAGACCTGCCCGGCTATGGCTATGCCAAGCGGTCGAAGAAGGAGGTGGGGCGCCTGGAGCAGATGATTAATGGCTATATCCTGCAGCGCGAGCAGCTGGTAAACGTCTTCGTGCTCGTAGACATACGCTTAGAGGCCCAGAAGATTGACCTGGAGTTTATCAACTGGCTGGGACAGTCGTCTGTGCCTTTTGCCATCGTCTTCACCAAGGCCGACAAGCTGACCCACAACAAAGCCGCGCAGCAGGTGGAGGCCTACAAACGTGTGCTCAGCGAGACGTGGGAGGAGCTGCCGCCTATCTTTGTCACGTCCTCAGAGTCGCGCGAGGGTCGCGACGAGGTGCTTGACTATATAGACACGATTAATCGCTCATTGCAGAATGGCTAAAGACACACCCTATCTTGACGTGCAGCACCTGACGAAGTCGTTCGGGTCGTTGGTATTGTTCGACGATATCAACTTCTCTGTGGCCGAAGGTCAGCATGTAGGCCTGATAGCCAAGAACGGCACGGGCAAGTCAACGCTGCTCTCTATCCTTACGGGCAAGGAGGGCAGTGACGGCGGCGAGATCATCTACCGGCGCGACATCCGCGTGGGTATGCTTGAGCAGTCGCCGGCGTTCGACCCTCAGGAGAGTGTGCTCAACGCCTGTTTTCGCTCGAACGCTGTCAGCTCGCAAGGCGAGAACCATGAGGGCGACGAGGAAAGGGTGCTCAAGGCCAAGCAGATACTGACGAAGCTGAAGATCCGCGACCTGCAGCAGCCCATGGGCCAGCTCTCCGGCGGACAGCAGAAGCGCGTTGCGCTGGCCAATGTGCTCATTACCGAGCCCGACTTCCTGATTCTCGACGAGCCCACCAACCATCTGGACTTGGAGATGATAGAGTGGCTGGAGGGATTTCTCCAGCGTGGCAAAAAGACGCTGCTGATGGTCACCCACGACCGCTTCTTTCTCGACCGCGTATGCTCCGTCATCCTGGAACTCGACGACCGTACCATCTACACCTATCGCGGCAACTACTCCTATTACCTGGAGAAGCGTCAGGAGCGTATCGACAACCGCCGCGCCGAGATTGCCCGCGCCAACAACCTGTATCGCACGGAGCTGGAGTGGATGCGCCGCATGCCTCAGGCCCGCGGCCATAAGGCTCGTTATCGCGAGGATGCGTTCTATGAGCTGGAGCGCGTGGCCAAGCAGCGCATCGAGGAGCGGCAGGTGAGGCTCAAGAGCCGCAACGTGTATATCGGCTCCAAGATTTTCGAGTGCCAGTATGTGTCGAAGAGTTTTCCTGCAACGGCTGACGAGAAGGGAGCTACGAAGGGTGTGGAAAAAGTCATTCTGAAGGACTTCTACTATAACTTCTCGCGCTTCGAGAAGATGGGCATCGTCGGCAGCAATGGCACCGGCAAATCTACGTTCATCAAGATGCTCTTAGGTCTGGTGCCCGTTGACGCGGGAAAGTTCGACATCGGCGACACCGTCAACTTCGGCTACTTCTCGCAGGAGGGACTGCAGTTTGACCAGCAGCAGAAGGTCATCGACGTGGTGAAGGACATAGCGGAATACATTGACATGGGCGGCGGCAAGCACTTCACGGCGGCTCAGTTCCTGCAATACTTCCTTTTTACCCCCGAGCAGCAGCACAACTACGTCTACAAACTCTCGGGCGGTGAGCGCCGCAAGTTGTACCTCTGCACGGTGCTGATGAAGAATCCCAACTTCCTGGTGCTCGACGAGCCTACCAACGACCTTGACATCGTCACACTCCAGATTCTGGAAGAGTATCTTCAGGACTTCCCCGGCTGCGTCATCGTGGTGAGCCACGACCGCTACTTCATGGACAAGATTGTAGACCACCTGCTGGTGTTCGAGGGCGACGGCCGCGTGAGCGACTTCCCCGGCAACTACACGCAGTACCGGCAGTGGCAGCAGCTGCAGCCCAAGGCAGAGAAAACTGGTAACGTGTCCTCCGGTGGCAGTTCGGCCAGCAGCGCTGCCGCCAACCCCACGGGCAGGGCATCTTACCGCAACGACACGCGGCGTCGCATGAGTTACAAGGAGAAGATGGAGTTTGAGCGTTTGACGAAGGAGATAGAGCAATTAGAGGCCGAACAGAAGCAGATAGAGGAGGTGCTGTGCAGCGGCCAACTCTCTATCGACGAACTCACTGAGAAGAGTAAGCGGCTGCCGTTGCTCAAAGACGAACTCGACGAGAAGTCGCTCCGCTGGCTCGAACTGTCGGAGATTGAGTGAAGAGTGAAGAATTTGCTACCGCCGTCTTTGCAAATAGTGAAATAGTAAAAATATGAATAACTACCAGCAATATCCCTCGCGGCTGCTTGAGAATGCCGTTTCGCAGTTTTCACGCCTGCCTGGCATCGGGCGCAAGACGGCCTTGCGCTTGGTGCTCCACCTGCTGCGGCAGGAAACGGCCGACGTAGAACAGCTGGCATCGGCGCTGACCACGATGAAGCGTGAGGTGAAGCGTTGCCGCGTGTGCCACAACATCAGCGACCAAGAGGTGTGCCCCATCTGTAGCGACCAGCGTCGCGACCAGACGACGGTCTGCGTGGTGGAGAACATTCAAGACGTGATGGCCATAGAGAACACCCAGCAGTATCACGGACTGTACCACGTCCTAGGCGGCGTCATATCGCCCATGGACGGCATAGGTCCTAACGACCTGGAAATTGGTTCGCTCGTGGAAAGGGTAGGGGAGGGAAGTGTGCAAGAGGTCATTCTGGCCCTCAGTCCCACGATGGAGGGCGACACTACCAATTTCTTCATCTATCGCAAGCTGGCCCCCTTCACCGAGCTGCGCATATCGGTCATTGCCCGCGGCGTCAGCGTAGGCGACGAACTGGAGTATGCCGACGAAGTGACCTTAGGGCGCTCCATACTGAACAGAACGAAATTTGAAGGCTCATAAGTTGAAATATAGTAATGACCAAAAACAACTTGATACACAAGTTGTTTTTCAACGGTTACATAAAATGAAGAATATAGAAATCATGAATAAAGTAAAGACTACGCTGACCGTTCTGCTCTGGACGTTTATCGCCCTGGCGCTGGCGGTCGTGGTGCTGTTTGAGAGCGGCACTTTGGAGTTTGGCTATTATGCCGCCAGCAGTGAGCAGGCCGAATTTCTGCTTACCACGCTGATGGAGCTGCTCACGCTGGCCGTCATTCCCTTGGCGCTGAGGCTGTTTAAGTTTAAGATGGTGCACGACGAGCTACTTCAGCGCCAGTTTGCCGGACTGATGAAGTGGGGACTGCTGCGACTGCTGATGCTGCTCGTGCCGCTACTCGTCAACACCATATTATATTATATGTACGCAAGCGTGGCTTTCGGCTATATGGCCATCATCCTTGTTATCGTCCTGCCCTTTGTCTATCCCTCCATGGACCGCTGCATAGTTGAGACCACCGATGAAGAAACCTCAGAAGAAAAAGCATGAAACTGTCAATCGTCATCGTCAGCTATAACGTGCGCCGCTATCTGGACAAATGTCTTGAGAGTGTGGCTACAGCCTTGGAGGACATTGATTACGAGGTGTTCGTCGTTGACAATGCCTCGTCGGACGACACAATGACCTACCTGCCGCCACGCTATCCCTGGGTGCACTTCATTGCCAACGACGAGAATGTGGGTTTTGCCCGCGCCAACAATTTAGCCATCCGTCAGGCTCAGGGGCAGTATGTGCTGCTGCTCAATCCTGACACCACCGTCGGCGAGCACACCCTTCGCGGGGCTGTCGCCTTTATGGACGCCCATCCTGAGGCAGGCGGTGCCGGCGTGAAAATGCACAACGAGGACGGCACCGTGGCGCTGGAGTCGCGTCGTGCCATACCCACGCCCTGGGTGTCGGCACTGAAAATGCTGGGGTTTACGCGCCGATATTATATGAGCCATCTGCCGTGGGACGAGCCCTGCCGGATAGAGGTCATCAGCGGCGCCTTCTGCCTGCTGCGCCATGAAGCCCTGCGCCAGGTGGGACTGCTGGACGAAGACTTCTTTATGTATGGCGAGGACATTGACCTGTCATATCGTCTGCTCAAGGGCGGATGGCAGAACTGGTATCTGCCGTTGCCCATCGTACACTACAAGGGTAAGTCTACACGAAAGACCGACTACCGCTATGTCCACGTGTTCTATCAGGCCATGCTCATCTTCTTTCGCAAGCACTACAGCCACCTCAGCATATTCTATACCCTGCCTGTGAAGATGGCCATCTATTTCCGTGCCTTCATTGCACTCATCGACCTGCTCCGCCAGAAACTCCACCTATAGCCCCTCAACCTCTCACCTTCTCAACCCTTCAACCTCTCAACAAAAATATGACCGACGCTGTAAACCTGCGGGCCATGGAGCCCGAAGACCTCGACCTACTCTATAAGATTGAGAACGACCAACACCTATGGAACGTTGGAGCCACGAACGTACCCTATTCGCGCTACGTGCTGCACGACTATATTGCCAATGCCTCTGGCGATATCTATACCGACCAGCAGGTGAGGTTCATTGTGGAAAATATCAAAGGACAGACCGTGGGGGTTGTAGACATTACCAATTTCGACGCCAAGAACTGTCGAGCCGAGGTGGGAATCGTCATTGTAAGCGAGTATCGCCATAGAGGGTACGGACAGCTCACCCTGCGCCAGATTGCCGACTATTCGCTCCGCGTGCTTCATCTGCACCAACTTTATGCCCTCATCGATGCAGACAACAGCTATTCGCAACAACTCTTCCATAAGGCTGGTTTTCAGGACACTGCAACCATTAAGGACTGGCTTTATGACGGACGAAGCTATCATGACGCTGTACTCATGCAGATTTTTTTCTAAAATTTTCCTTTAAATATTTTGTCAGTTCGGAAATTATTACTACCTTTGCACCCGCAAACAAGCAAAGAACCCCAAAAGGTGCGTTAGTTCAGTAGGTTAGAATGCCTGCCTGTCACGCAGGAGGTCACGAGT